>JACPJC010000005.1:0-182658 GCA_016187745.1 Candidatus Iainarchaeum sp.
AATGAACTATTCTTCTCAGCCCCTCGCGCTGCGTTTTGCTTTCATGCCTTATTTTTTCAATCTTTTTAGAATCCACATCTATATCATACACTTTTCTGCCGATATCCGCAATCAAATCTCTAAAAAACCTGCCGGCAAGATCCTTGCTTATTATCCCTTGATTAACCTTACTGCTAAGCGTTTGTTCAAGAGAGCGCATCAGGGGATAGCGCCTGATGTCATTCATCAAAGGCATTACAGTATGCCTTGTTTCCCTGGTGTTCATATGCCAGTTAAAAAGACTTGGCCTCAATACAATCGATTTTTTTCCGGGCATATTTAATTTCCCCGCTCCGCATTTATATTCCTATCCCTAGAATATGCCAAACCCTATGAACAAATCCGGCAGCGCAATTATTACAATTACCGCGGCAAAAACAAAAGGCGCGAATTTCGGCAAATTCCTGTAAACCGGCAGCTTTGCAATTTTCAGCTTTTTGAGCTTTTCAATCTCCTTTTTCTCGAAAACCCGCTTTCCCCTGAGGTTAAGCGCCCTGCCGAGCCTTTCTTTTTGCTCATTTGACAAAAAATCCCAGGCGACTATCTCATCCTCCTCGAATTTGCCTATTGGAATTTCCTTCAGGAAAAACTCCTTCCTTATGCCCTTCTCAAACGCGATGAAAAGCAGCGCGCAAATAACAACAACCCCAAGCACCGCAACGAACTGCATCTGCAAAAATTTCAACTGGAACAAAAGCGCGAAATAAAGCGCAAAGAACACTGCAAAAAGCGAGGCGTTGAATATTCCCTGTTTATTAAGCGCAAAATCAATTCCCCTCGCGAAATATTTCGGAACGTAATAGATTGAGAGCGCCGCAATCGCGATTATTGCAGAAACAAAAACAATCAGAAGGATGAAGGGGTAATTGTGATTGGGCAGATAGGGCAGCAATAGCGAAATTCCCACAAACAGCTTCACATCCCCCCCTCCAAGTTTGCCGGTATAGTAAAGAAGATAGCACACAGCAAAAACAGCAAGCGCAACCGCGAAGTAATTCATCATACCCGCGATGCCTGCAACAAAGCCGGCATAAACATTAAAAATTATGCCAAGCGCAATCATCGGATATGTAAGCTTGTCATAAATCAGCCCTGTGCGCAGATCAGTATAAGAAGCGATTGCTGTTGAGAATAAAACAGCAACTTCGCGCAATAAAAGAAGGTAAGGCACCTAATGTCTCCTTACATTATTTTTATTTATCATTAGTATCTGTTTGCTTCCAGGGAGTAAGACTTCTTTTGCTTTTTTTGCTATAGCGACTTCTGTAAGATACAACCTCCTCTTTTTAGCGAAATTTACAAAAAATTTTTTCTTTTTAGGCAGAGCAATTGCGCGTACTACTGTATATCCCGGATTATCTGCCAATATTCCATCAATCATCTGCTGGCAGTGTGGCTTCCTAAATTCTAAGTTGAATGGAGAAACGTCTATAGCCTTTTTTCCTTTTAAATCTACAAATTTATAACATACAATGGCAATTGGTTTATTGTCTTTCAGCCTAACAACAAAACGATCGAAATTTTTTGGGTAAACTCCAGTTTTTCCGCTTTCTTCAAAAAACATCTGCGAAACCAACAACTTGTGCGCAGGATTTGACCACTGTATTTTAATATCCTCATATTTGACCATTTTTGCATCACCTTATCCTGAATTTCTTCTTTTTCATTGCAAGCTTTCCGAACAGCTTCTGCATTTTCCCTTTCTGAAGGTCTTCCATACTCTTTATTTCCCCCATGCCCCTGAACTGCTTGAACATCTCCCTCATGCGCCTGTAATTTTTGAGCAAGTCCCTCACATCCTCCTCCTTCTTTCCCGAGCCCCTTGCAATCCTCAGTATCCTGCTCCTGTCAACAATCTCAGGATTGCGCTTTTCCTGCCCCGTCATGGAATCCATAATTATTTTGAAATTCTCAAGCTTCTGCTCCGAAGTTTCCAGCATGTCCTTCGGAATCTGCATCCCCACCCCCAGCATGTCCATTACCTTCCCCAGGGGGCCCATCTTCTTCATCGCCTTCAGCTGCGCATAAAATGTCTCAAGATTGAATTCCTTCTGCATCAATTCCTCAGGGCTTATTTCCTCTTCAGAGGAAATTTCCTCTGCTTTCTCAAGCAGCGCCTGCAGGTCCCCATAGCCCATTATCCTTGATAAGTAGCGCGTTGCATCAAACTCCTCAAAATCATCTGTTTTTTCCCCTGTGCCAATGAAATAAACATTTGAGTCTGTCGCCCTGCACGCAGCTAATGCCCCCCCGCCCTTTGCGCTCCCATCCATTCTCGTAATTATTATTCCATTAACCCCAACCGCATCATGGAATGCCTTAGCCTGCTTTCCCGCGATCTGCCCCGTATCTGCCCCCAAAACAAGCCAGGTCTGGTCAGGCTTCAGAATTGCCGCAACCTCCTTTATTTCCTTTACCAATTCAGAATCCAGTGCGCTCCTTCCCGCGGAATCAACAATTATTGCGTCGCATTTTTCCTTTTCCAATTCCTTAAGCCCCTGCCTCACAACCGCTGCAGCGTTTTTTTCCTTCGGATTCCCGTAAAAAGGAATTTTGACCTTTCCGCTCAGCTGCTGCAATTGCTCAAATGCGGCAGGCCTTGCAGTGTCCGCGCAGATTGCCCCGGTTTTCAGGCCGCGCTTTGAGTAGTATTTTGCAATCTTGGCCGTAGCAGTCGTTTTTCCATGGCCGAACGTTCCTACAAGGAGAATCCTTTTCGGCTTCTGCGGAATTTCCGCTTTCGCCCCCCCGAGGGCTTCGGCAAGCAGGTCATAGGTAATTTTTATTATGTGCTGCCTCCTGTCCAATCCTGAAGGCAGTTCCTTAAATGCCTCGGATTCAATTTTTTTGCTCAACTCAAGGACCAGCTGCACTTCCACATCCCCAGCAATAAGCGCGCGCTGCAAATCCTTTATAACCTCCCCAATCAGCTCCTTGTCTATGAAAGTGGATTTGCGCAGCCTCTCAAGCGCACCCCGGAGTTTTTCCCCTAAGCCCATATTCCCAAGAAGAATTAAGCACAAAAATAGTTATAAAACATGCCTTATTTTGGAAAAGTCACAAATTAATCGTGCAACAATAATTGTACAGAAAGCCTTAAATACTTCCTTTGCAGAAGTAAATCAGAGGCGGGTTAATTAGCGTTAGACTGATAGGCTAATATACTCGGGAGCAAAGCACACTCTGCTAAGAGAGTTTTTATTTTGGCTCCCTTCCGCCTCTTTTCCTATTTTTTCTGATTGTTTTATTAACTTCTTCCGGCAAAAATATAGATATGCGATTAAGAAAGCCTCTTAAATTAAAAATTCCTAATGAGAGAGTGATATTATCAAGCCGCGGGGCCTGGCGTGTAAGTGATTACCACTACAAATATCAAAATACAAACCCGAGAGACCCGAGTTTGCTTAGAAAGCTTGGAATTGCAAAAAGGGACAAAGTGCTTGTTTTTGCAGGATATTTCGGTCGATGGGCAAAGGCTCTTGCAAATTGCGGGGCGGTTGTGCATTATACAGATATTTCTCAAGGATTTGTAACATATGCTAAAAAAAAGTTTGGGCACAATCAGCAATTTTTGAGAGATAAAAATATAGCAAGCTTCAGGGCGAGAAATGCCTTGCTCATTCCCCAGATTAAGAACAAGTATGATTGGAGTTTCTCATTTGAGCCAATACCTCTGCTCAACATCATATTGCCTTTCACATTGATGAGATCTTTGTTAAACAAAAAAGGGGCGATTGTTGTTTCTTATACCGCAACCAAAATCTTTTCTGAAGAAATCAAAAAAATTGCCAAGATTTATAATGCAAAAAGCAGAACTAAGGAAATTTACATTAAATGTTTCAGGTGGCAGGATAAGTCAGTAAGAAACAGGCTGCATGAGATAAGTATCCTTATAACGAACCCTGCTGCCCAAAAAATGGTTGAAAATGATCTTGCTGTGCTTAGGGCGGCCAGAAGTAAAGAAAACGTTTCGCTTGAAGAGCTGGCAGAAGACGGGCGCATCAAACAAGCAAAGCTCGGCATTGAGCAAATAAAACAGAGTATAAAAAGACTGAGTGCCATTTCACGAGATTTATCTGCAGCATACTCAATTAAGTCAAATATTGCATAATATTGAGAATTTACACAACAATCCTGTCGATTATATAACTTGGCGCAAATTCAATCAAATCCTCATATCCCTGCCCTGTTCCAATGTAGGCAATGGGCTTTTTCATTTTGTGCAGCAATGAGATTGAAGTTCCGCCCTTTGTGTCGGTATCAATCTTCGCAAGAACGAATGCGTCAATCCCAACAGCCTTCTCAAATTCCTCAGCCTGCTGCAGCAGCGCCTTTCCCGCAAGCGCCTCCCCCACGAATATTTTTAAATCTGGCTTCGCCACGCGCACAATTTTCTTCAGTTCTTCCATCAGATTGCGGTTTGTTTCCTGCCTTCCCGCAGAATCAATCATAACCACATCAATCTTGTTTGCATTTGCAGCAGCAATCGCATCAAACGCAACTGCCGCGGGATCCGCGCCATACTTGTGCTTTATCACCCTCACATTCAATTTTTCAGCGTGCTTCTCAAGCTGCTCTATTGCCGCAGCGCGAAAAGTGTCTGAGGCGGCCCATATTGCTGTTTTTCCCTGCTTCTTCAGCAAATAGGTGAGCTTTGCAATGCTTGTTGTTTTTCCCGCGCCATTCAGCCCCAAAAACAATATTACAAACGGCCTTTTGGCTTTTATCCGCTCCGCAAGATTTATTTCCCTCGTCTCCATGATTTCCTGCAGTATCGCGCGGATTTCCTTTTTCAAGTAGGAAGTAATATCCTCTTTTTTCCCGAGTTTTCTTCCAACCAAATTCTCCCTTATGCGCCCGGCAATTGCAGTTGCGGTTTCCTGCTCCACATCGCTTTCTAAAAGAGCAAGCTCAAAATCAGAAAGGAAGGCGCTCACATCTCCTTCGGAAATCTCAATCTCCTTTGCGAAAATTGATTTCAATTTTGTCCTTAGGCTTATTTTCGCTTCTGGCTTCCTTTCCCCTGCCTTTATAATCTCAATTTTCTTTATTTCGGGAGCAGGAATTTCAATTTTCACTCCCGCTTCGGGAAATTCAACTTCTGCAATCCGCCTTTCCTCAATTTTCTTCTCTGCTTCCTCAACCTCTTTTTTCTCTTCAATGATTTCAGGCTTTTCAATTTGTTCCTTAACTTCCTCAATCTCCCTTCCCTCTTCAATAGTTTCAGGCTCCTCAATTGCGGGCTTTTTTTCCTCCTCTTCGCGCGCCTCTGCAATGTTTTCCTCAACCCTTTCCCCAATCTCAGTTTCCTTCCTAATCTCCGGCGCCTCGGCTAGGGGTTTTTCCTCAGGCTGCGGCTTTGGTGCGGCAGCAATAGGCTCTTTAGCCTTTTTTTCTATTGCGCCCTTTATTTTTTCAGTAAAAGAAGAGATTTTTTTCCTGAGCAGGTCAAACATTTTTTGCCCCTAAACTAAAAATCAGCCTTTGACTGCTGCTGCCTTTGCTGCTGTGCTGCCATTATTGCCCTCTCAAGGCTTGATATGTTGCTTGCAATTCCTGCAGCATCATTCCTCAATGCAATTAAATATTTCTCAGTGTCTTCCCTGCGCTTCCCCAAATCAGCAATTGCCTTTTCAGCGGAAACATCCAGGACAACATTTCCCGCAAGGCTCATTTTTATTTTCTGCTGCGGGGAAATCCTTGTGTTTATATGCACTCCGGAACCCAAAGGGACAAGAACCTCAGTTTCGCTTTTAAGCTCCCTGAATTCCTCCAGCGCGCTTATTGCCGCGTTTATTTCAAACAGCGCGTTCTGCACGCTTCTTATCCTTGCGTCAATGTTCTCGAACTTTACCCTTTCGCTCTGGTACAATGCGGCAATCTGCTCATGCGTAATCTGTATTTCCTGCGGGGCTTCCCGCTCCCCGGCCTTTGGTTCTTCCTTGCCCTTCTTTTCTTTTGCCATTTTTATCCCTTCTTCTCCCTGCATTCCTCAATAGTTATGTTGTTCCTTCTGAGCTTGTGCTTTGAGCCCATAAGCGAGTAAAGGAGTTCTTTTGCGCGCGCCTCGTTCAGCGCGGAGATGCTTTTTGTGAATTTTTTCTCCGCCCCGCCTTCGGAGTATTTCCCGCTAAATTCATATTTTTTTTCTTCAGACATTTTTTAACCTTCCTTGCTCATCTTCCGCTTAATCCCTCGTCAATCCTCATGAGCTCGTGCCCGGAGGTGTAAGCGCCTACAACCGCAGCATTTGAATTTGCGAGAATGCTGTTCCTTATGAAAGGGTCTCCGAAATTTGCAGTGCTCGCCGCCCCGCTTTTAACCCCAAATTTCTCTATAAGCATCTTGAACTCCCTGCTTGCAATATTAGGATGAACAACAAAGCCTTTATTTGTTACTGCCAGGCAGCTTCCGGGGATGTCAGTTCCTGCAACCCTGCCTATGCTTTCCTCAACCTCCAGAAACTTCCCTATTTCCCTTGCTGTTGTTGAATCAACCATCGGCGAAACCAATGCAAATCTGTCATTTGCGGCAACAAGGTTCCCAAGCGCGGTATAGCCCCTGATCTTTTTCACCTTAATGCCAAGCCCTTCAAGATGCCTCATTTCAGAATCCTCCGCAATTTCCGGGAGAAGAAGCCCGTTGGAATTTCCCGCAACAAACACCCCTATCAGTGAGCTGCTTGCGATTGTTGTTTCTGTTGCTTTTACTTCCAGCGTTTTTTCAATGATGTCAATTTCCTTTTTTGGCGTTCCCTTTGGTATGAGCGCAATTTCATCATTGGCAAAGCTGAAAACTCCAATATAGGGGCTGCCCTTTATTGTGCAGAATTCAATGTTCATGGTAAGTCCTTTAGCTTAGCCCTTTTTGATTGCCGCCTTCTCTGCAGCGGATTCCATCAGCCTTTTTTCCTCTACTTTCTTCTTTGCCTCTTCCTCTGCCTTGATTTCTTCCGGAGTTTTGGGCTTTTCCCTGCGCTTTTTCTCCTCGGGCTTTTTCTCAGCCTTCTCCAGTTCCTTGCTGCCCTCCATGTGCACAAAGATTTTATTTTCCTTCCTGCGCAGAACCACGCTCAGCTTCCTGCTTGGGGAGTCCCCGCCCTTGTATACTGCCTCATTAACGCTGTTCCCGATTACAACATTATCTGCTTTAACACGGCAGTGCTTGTCAACAAATTCCTTAACTATCCTTATTGCCTTTTTCAGGCGCCTTGGCTTCGGCTGGTTGAAGCATTCGCGCAAATTAATCAGATATTCGGCTTCGTTCCCCTTCATGATATCCCTCTATTTTATTCTCCTAATAACCCTTGGCATTCTCCTCGGGGCCTTTTGCTCTTTGTACATTTGTTCAAAAAAACCAATGGCCGCCTTTGATTTGTTTGGAATTGGCTTATTGAGCTTCTTTGAAAGCAGTCCGATTCTTTTAATTATGCTCTTCTGCGTATTTAATGGCTCAACCATAAATCTTGCAGTATTTTTAATTTGCTCACAAAGTGCCCCAAATTCCCTGCTTGGATTGCCTTCCATTCTCTTACCTCTTTCTCCTCGTTCCCGACTTGTGCTTCTGCCTTTTCCTGAATTTTGTGCCGAACTCAGTCCTTCTCCAGTGCCTTTTTGCGGACTTGTTCCATATTCTCCTTCCGGCCTTCTGCAGCACCCATACGGGCGCAGAAGTTACGCCCGGGCTTACCCTCTTTCTTATAGAAACCAAAAAATCCTTAAGCTCCTTTTTCTTGTTTCTTCCCATTTTTTACCACTTTTGTTTTAAAGGGCATTATGCCCTTATTACCACTTTTTCCCTTTCTTCACAATCCTTATTTCCCTTTTTGCCCCTGAAAGCCTTTCAAGAACCCTTTTCATCTGGTAATCGTTAAGTTTTTCTTTTCCGCCGGAGCGCTGCGCAAGATACATTGCGGATTGCACGGCCCTGAAATACAATTCCTTGTTTACAAGCCTTACATTTGCGAGCCTTGTTTTTGCTTCCGGTTCCAGCAATTTGCGCATTATTGCATCAAGCTGCGCCTCCTGCTGCTGTTCGGCGAACTCAGCCTGCTGCTCATTCGCTTCCTGCTCCGCAAATTTCTGCTTCAATTCCTCCATTTTCCTTTTTTTGAGCTCTTCAATGTCAAGTTCTTCCATATGCTCTCACAAAAGCTATTTCTTCTGCTTCCCGCCCTTTACCCCTGAAATTATCTCATCAACGCTCAGTTCCTTTGCAGTGCGCTTCTTTTTCAGCTGTTTCTTCTCAGTTTTCGCTTCCGCGGCCTTCAGCTCTGGCAGCTTCACTTCCGCGCGCTTCTCAAGTATGTGCTGCTCCGCCATGTTCTTATTTACCTTCTCCGCGGCCTGGCCGAGGTATTTTGCGCCTGAAGGGCTAACGCTCCTTCCGAATTTCTCGCGCTTCAACAAGCCTTCCTTCTCAAGCGCCTGCAGGCAGGTCCTTATGACCTTCCCTGAGGCCTTCCTGAAATGATGCGGAGCAACCTTGAATGATTTCCTTCCCCCGTAATAGCTCCTCAATCTTTCAGTTCCACAAGATCCGTCAATATACATCCTGCGCAGTATGGAAGCGCATCTCACATACCACCAGTCCTTCCTCTGGGGCGCGCGCTCCCTGTGTGATCCTGACTTCGCATAAAGCACAAATCCCGGCTCCGCCAATTTTTTTGCCTCGCGCAAGTCCTTCGCGATTTCCTCAATCAGCAAATCCGCCGGAACATCAAATACAGTCGCCATATTTTCACAATTTCAAACTTTAATTACATTCCAACTTGGGGTTTATAAGGGCATCATGCCCTTATTGCTGGAACCACAAGCACTGAAATCATTTCCCCTTGCGGGGCCGCGCAGTGCGCACGCCTGTTCTTCAGCTCTAATTTCAATAAAAATCAAAATTAGGCCTTATATAATAATAAAAGTGAAAAATAAGGTTTTTAAAGGGGGGTGTTAAGGTCTAATGCTTTGATTTCTTTTTCTTCCATCCATAAAGATACTCATCCACTCTTTGGCTTGCATCTTCATTTCCTTTGCCCCAATCAAAAGGCTTTAAATCGAAAAAGCTGCGTTTTTTATCTTGCTTATTTGAGCCATATGCAACTTTATCAATTTCTGCAGTAGCATTAGTTTTTCCAATTCCAAACAATCTTGGCTTCAAATCAAGGAAGCTTCTTTTCTTCTGTTTTTTCATTTTACTGCGCCCGCCTTCCTAACAATCCAACCAAGGGCCTTTTCTCATAGTGCGAAGGCACATACTTTACCAGCCTGAAACAAAACATTTGCACCACGCTCCGCAATAATTGCCTTTCAGGCCTTTTTAAATGCTTTCGGGACCATTCCGCCGGTGAAGCGCAGCGGAGCAATGAAAAGCAAAAAACCGGAACAAAAATCAGATACGTGTTATGTAGCATCAAACCTATTTTGCGCCCATCTTCCTCGTTTTATTGCATTCCAAGCAAGTTAAAAGCAGCATTTTCCCCTTAATGCGCAGCTTCGCGTTCTTTCCCAATTTCAAATAGGCTGAGCAGTATTTGCAGTAATTTGCTTTCAGTTCTTTGGGGATTTGCACATTATTGCGCTCCGCAATCTTCCTTGCAAGCTGCACATATCTCCTGCTCCGCTCGGGATGCTTTGAAAATTCATTCTCAGCCAGCTCAAAAAGCCGCCATATCCTCTCAACAGCAATCCTCTCAACAAAGCCCCTGTTCTGCATTTTATTTCCCCTTTTTATTTTTCATATACCAATCGAAAAAATCCAGAAACATTGAAGCAAAAGGCATTGATTCGCTTTTTACTGCTTTTCTAATTTCATCAATGCTGTAAAACCCGCCATCGGCAATTTCCATTCTGCTGAATTTCATTTTTCCATTATGCTTGCATTTAAACAATTGCACAAACTCGCTGTTGCAGTATTTGCCTTTCCCCCCATCAATTAATTTCTTTTTAACCAGTTTTTTAAGTTTTGGTTTTCTAATTTCCAATTCCTCCCGCAATCCGCGGATTGCAGCGCTTTCATAGTCCTCTCCTGCTTTAAGGTGCTCTCCCATAGCTCCGCCCCAGTGCAGAGGCGCAATGAACATGTTCTTGCTCCGCTTAACCATGAGCAGTTCCCCCTTTGGATTGAAAACCCACACATGAACAGCGCGGTGCAGCAATCCCTTTTCATGCGCCTCCCGCAAAGTGGATTTCCCAATAATCTCATCCTTTGAATTCACAATATCAATAATTTCCCTTGATATGTCAGGCATTTTATTCACAAGTCCTTCCGGTATATTTTTCCCGCAAGATAGTTCTCAATAACCTTCCTGCTAGGCTTGTACATGTTTTTCGGCAGTTCATCCAGCCCAAACCATTTCCATTCTGTAATTTCATCCGGCTCCATTACCTGCGCCTCCCCCCCAAAATCCTCGCACAAAAAGCCAATGGTGATGAAATGCGCATCCTCAACCATTTCCTGCGTTATGCTTATCAATTTCAAATCCTTCACTTCAATCCCTGTTTCCTCCTTAACCTCATTCGCAGCGCGCTCCTCCAGAAACTCATGGAAGTGCAGCTTTCCCCCGGGCATTGTCCATGTTCCTTCCCCGTGAAGCGCGGAATCCGCCTTCTGCGCATCAGAGTGCCTCAGCCCAAGCAGCACTTTCCCCGAGCGCAGCAGCATTACCCCTACCCCAACGCCGACTTTTGGCAATGGCTTTTCTTTATTCTCATGCGTTAGCTCTGGTGCCATCTAAATTCCTCTTTTAATCTTCAGAAATCTATTGGGTGCAGGCCTTTTTATAGGTTTTCTCCGCGCGGACTTTTGCAATCCGGAAAAAAGAGATTTGATGCCCGGACCAACATACACGCTATATGGGCGGTAATATTTAAAGTTGTTTAGCGCAGCCATTACTTTTTCAAACGAATACTTTTTTACTGACATAAGATAGACCCCTGCAAATATATTGCTTGCATCCAAGCCTGCCAAACAAGTTATTGCAAACTTTCCCCTAATTCCTTTTGCAATTTTCAAAAAGTTATACGCTGTTTTGACGCCATATATGTCATTGTTTACAGCAGGTATCTGAATGAGTTTTATACCCGTGCCAGAAAACCTTTTTCTATCAGTTAAGTCAACTGGTGCTATGGTAAGCACAGTCTTTATATTCCGTTCTTTAAAAAACTCAGGGTTGTCTATATGCGCCCCGACAAAAACATTCGTGCCGGGGATTCTATCAACATCAAGCATAAATGCGTCCGGTGGGATTCGAACCCACGTATGGAGCTAACCCCATAACTACAAACTTCCCTGAAAGAGCGGAAGTTATAAAAAATCGGCAATGAAATTATTTAACTTATATTCATTCCGCCGATTTTTTACAGAAACTAAGGGTTTCTGATTATGGAGGGCTCCAGTCCTAACCACTAGACCACGGACGCCTCCTGAAATAATTATTTCAGAAAGCTTTTTATACTACTTTGCTTATTGTTTAGGACATGGGCTGGGCGATTGAAAGCGCAATTGAAGTGTTCAAAAAGAGCCTTGACTACAAGAAGCTCTGGTTCTCCTATTTCCTTTTGCTTATAATTTCACTCATTATCGGCGGAATAATACTGATAGCAGTAGTGGGCGTTCCAGCGGCAATGCTCTTCTCAAAATACCTTGTGCTGTATTCGCAGTATGCTTCTGCAACAGGCTCTTCGGAACTGGCTGCCATGGGAATAATCTTCGCATTGCTGCAGGCCCTGCCGCAGATTTTAACTGCGCTTGTTATAGTTGCAGTAGCATATTTTGTAATTAATGCGCTCTGGGATGCATTCCTTTCAGGGCTGCAATTGAATATCGCGCTTGATTACCTCAAAAAGGCGAAATTCTCAATTGGAAGCGCCTCAGCAAAGACCAAGCCAAGATTCCTCACTTTGTTTGCCCTAAGCATAATATTTGGCATCCTGATTTTCCTTCTTGCATTGGTATTGTTCCTGCCATTGCTGTTCTCGGCGCTGGGGATTATGAACCAGATTTCAACAGGGGCAGCTTCAGGGGCTTTGGCATCGCCGGGCGCTGACCTCTGGGTTAACATACTGCTTCAGACAGTATTTGCAATATTTGCATTTGTTGTTGTGATGCTCCTTGCAGCCCCTTTCCTTGCAATGATTGCGCCCGTTGCATTGTTTGAGAAGCGCGGCATCGGCGCATCAATAGGGAGAATGATAGCGCTCGGCAAAAAGGACTATTTATCAACATTGGGCTATCTTATCCTTGTCGGGCTGCTCATGGCAGTTGTTTCCTGGGTAATCGGCTTCCTGCAGGCAGCGCTAGCGCTTATTCCTTTTGCAGGCATTGTGTTTTATATTGTTATAAGCGCAGTGCTCGGCACATGGTCCATGGCATTCATAAGCCTAGCGCTCGCAAAGCTCTACCAGGTAAAAGCCCCAATGAAATAGTTTTATTAACTTCGCATTTCTAATTCTCCCATATGCCAGGAAAAATAATTGCAATTGAGGGCGCTGACGCTTCAGGCAAATCAACGCAGTCAAAAATCCTTTCAGCGCGCCTGAAGAGGATTGGAAAAAATGCAGCAGTGATTTCCTTCCCGCGCCACAATGAGTTTTTCGGCTCGCTTGTTGAAAGGCATCTGCGCGGGAAATTCGGCAATCCGCACGAACTTCCAGCGGAATTCTGCGCACTGCTCTATTCCGTTGACCGCTACAATATGCTGAATGAAATAAAATCTGCGCTGAAGGAAGGCAAAATCCTCATAATGGACCGCTACATACAGTCAAACTTCGCCTTCCAGACAGCAAAATTCACAAATCCTGCGGAGCAGGACTCCTTCCTACAGTGGATGCAGATTGTGGAAAGCAGGATGCCGAAAGCCGATGCTGTAATATTCCTTGAAATGCCGGCTGAATTTTCCCAGAGGCTCCTGAAAAGGGAAAAAAAGAAAGCGGATTTGCATGAATCGAACCTAGCGTACCAGAAGCGCGTACTTGCAATTTATGAAAGGCTGGCGCGCTCCGGGAACTGGCTGCAGATAAAATGCGCGCTCAGGCAGCAGAATGGCAGATGGAAACTAAAATCAAGGAAGCAGGTTGCAGAGGAAATCTGGAACGGGATAAGGAAGAAAATTTGACTATTTGACAGACGGCCTTCCGCTTGGCAATCTAAGTTTTCTATTTATTGCTTTTGAAACCCCATTTTGTGAAGATGTCTTAACTTGCTTGACTTCAACGCCTTCCTTTGCAAGCCTGTTAACAACTTCTGCCAGGATTCTTTTTGCTGTTGTTGTCTTATCTACCCTGAAAGTCCTTGCAATCCAACTTAAAGAATAAATCTGACGCGGGTATCTCCTTATGTGTGCCTCCAGAGCAGCACGAGCCCCTTCAAGCCTCAATTTTTCAAGCTTGCTTTTTGAGGGTCTTATTTTGTGTTTATCAATAACAATTCTTTCCACGGTTTGACGCGATACTCCAAATTTTTTTGCGATTTCAGTTGGCGTTAGGCTAAGGTTGTTCCTGGCAAAAGACAAAATCCTTTTTTGTGCGTCCTCACTGATAGCTGCAAAGCGCCCATATGGCATTCTGGATTTTTTTTTATCATTTGCAAGGGTTCTTTTGAATGAAAAGTCCCTCTGTTTTTCAAATTTTTCCAACAAACGCTCTGCAGAGTGCCATCCTATATTAAGGTCTTTCGCCATTTTGTTTGCAGAAACAGCAAGCCCCTTTTCAGCGGCATTCATTACATAATTAAGGGCTCTGGCGTGGGCATCCATCCAGCGGCTTGCTGCAATTTCCCTTCGTTTCTCTATCATTGGGCGCATACCTTTAGGATAGCTCCCAATTGGTTTCGGCTTTCTTGTGCGCATAAATGCGACCGCCGGGATTCGGACCCGGGTCCTAACCTATTTGCTATGAAGATTATTTTATCTTTGGATAACCCTTAGACTTTCTCTTTTTCTAAAAGAGAAAGGCTTGGTGGCAAGGTCAGATCCTACCACTAGACTACAGTCGCTTATAGTAGAATTAAATATGGGAGCCTTTTTATCTTTTGCGCAAAAGCAGGATTGCAAGCGCAATGGCAATTATTGCAAGAACAGCGATTGCCGCAATAAGCACCAGATCGATATTCCCCGGAACTGCGGGAATGCCCCCCGCGCCTTCCCCCTGCCCCGCGCCTGCTGCATTTCCCTCTCCCCCTGTTCCTTCAGGCTTTTCTGTCCGCTTCTCCTCAAGGATTTCAATGTTCTGCAGATGCGCAATCCCCGGCCCGGAAATATCCACTTTCATCGCCCCGTAATTCCAGTCCGCAAAAGAGTATGAAAGCGTTTTCTGCGTGTTTGAAGGAATCTGCTCAGCCGCGCTTCCTGAAATTCCAACACCGCTGATGTTTATGTCAGCGATTCCGTCCTGCATTCCGGAATTCTTCAGGATTACCTTTATTGTGAGCTTCCCATCCGAAATTTCAGGCACTATTGCGACCAGTTTTATGTTTGCAGAATCTGAAACTTCCCCCCCGGCAGCATAAACTGAAACATTCCCCTCAATCTCCTGGTCAAAGCCCCTTATCGCATATCCGTAAATGTAATTCAATCCCGCAGTATCTGGCGCATCTGCATTCCAGGAAAGCGTTTTCCGCTCCGCTGGATTCAGCAGAACAAGCCTTTCCGCGCTTTCATAAACAAACTGCTCATGCAGCCTCATTTCAATCGGCGCAATGAATTTTCCATCAGTAAGGTTTGCAACTTCAAGATTGAAATCAAAGTTCTGCCGGCCCTTCAAATCCCCCGGGAACATCACATTCAGGCCCGTGTATTTCGAGAATTTGCTGAAATCATTCACAATCACATCCTCGCCCCTGTCAATTTTGACGCTTATGCCCTGCGTTGTCGTTATGGAATCAACGGCCTGGCTCTGGTCAAGCAGCTTTGCAAGCACCAAATGCGTCCCATCAACAAATCCCGCCTCAAGGTAAGTGGCGTCAAGCGCAATCCACCCCGCTCCGGGAACAAAGAATTCCAGCCATGCGTGCGTATCCCATTTCTTTCCGCTGTAAACATATCCTACGATGTATCTTGTGGGAATCCCTCGCGCGCGGAGCAGCGCAGCTGTCAGGTTTGAGAACTCATCGCATGTTCCCTTCCTTACATCCAGGACTTCCTTTGCCGAGAGGACAGTCGTGAAATAATCCAAATCATAGGTTATGTATCCGTGCGCAAATTCCGCGGCCTTTATCGCATTTTCAAGAACTGAATTTGAGTTCAGGGTAGAAAACGCAAGGCTCCTTATCCCTGAATCATTTGACTGTATGTATGTGCTCTCCTGCAGGAATTGGGCTTCCTCATCTATCGGAGCGCCCAAATCATAGTCCTTCAGGTCAAAAACCTTGGAATTCGTCCTTATGCGCGCATTTATCGTGTATTTGAAATCCGCGCTTTCAATATTGCCTATTTTGAATATCGCATATTTATTCCCAAGCCCATCAGTTTCATGCGTTGCATTTATCGCCCTGCTCCCAATCTGCAGCGCCTCACTAATCCCAAGCACCTCCTGGGCTTCATTGCTGGAAAACGTCTGCAGCTTTATCTCAATCGTATCCCCCGCGCCTATGCTTCCGGAAATTGCCCCATCCCCAACAATAATTACATTAACATCCGCGCTCTGCACCCTTACAGGATTCCCCATCTCAAGCGCATATGCGTTTGAAAGAATAATTGCGGAAATAGCCAAAATAAAAAAATTTCTGATTGCGCTCATTTTCCCGCCTTTTTCCTCTCAATTGCTATCCCATTTTTTGCAATTTTTTCAGCATCCCTGACTTTAGAGTTCAGAATTTCCACTTCCTTATCACTCAACTCAATTTTATCCATGAATCTTAATAACCTTTCCCGCGAATGGGAGGCTTCCCTTTCGGCTATTTCAAGCTTCTTTGCAAAAAAGTCCATATTCTCAAAATCCCTGACCATGTTGATCGGGGAGTTATGTATTTCAAGCATACGAAATTTATTCTCAAGATAGATTTTGTTTGCCAGAAGGCGCTCCAATTCCCTCGTTTGTTTTGGATTGAGCAATTTGAAATTGCTTCTCCTGACGGCCTCATTTGCAATGACCTTTGCAAAAACCCCATATCTAAATACATTGATGCCAAAATCAGCCTTTGTGGATTTTTCCCCCCTATAAATTGCGGGAATTCTCCTTGCAGTTTCTCTCCATATCCTTATTGCAGCACCAGGAGTAAGTTTTCCGCGCCTCAAGCGGTAAAACGGGCGCTTTGAAGATTTTGGAGCCATTGTTTCTTCCTGGAATTGGGCCCGGGCGGGATCGAACCGCCGACCTTCGGCTTGTTTACAATTTCCCAAGGGATTAATTTTCTTTTGAACCCCAGGGCCTTTTCTTTTTTATAAAAAGAAAAGGGGCTGCTGTAAAGCCGACGTCATAGCCGCTAGACGACGAGCCCTTTTTCCGTATTAATGAGCTGATGCAAAATATATTTAAACAGAGCAAGCAAAGATTCCCGGAACCCATGCGAAACGCTTATAAATAACCTCAGCATAATTTAATCATTTGCAGGAAAATAAAAGAGGTGCCGATATGGACAACGCAACACACTTTAAAATCGGGGGCATGCGCCTTCCGAAGTTGTTGGGGGCATTCATTGCGCTTATTGCTGTGATAATGTTCTTCAGCTCAATAGTTTCGCTTGAGGAAGCAAGCAGCGCAGTTTTAAAGGCAAAAACCTGCCTCTCAAGCATTGAATTCAACCAGGACGACTGCCGCGCCATGATTAAGGACGTTACAGGCGTAACGGTTGCAAATGACCAGACAAAACTTACACTAAGGCAGATTTATTCCGCAATAGCTCCGCAGATTGCGTGGATTCTTGTATGGGCCGCGGCATTCCTTATCGGGATTGCGCTCTACAGGGGCAAAAAGCAGCTTGTGCCCATTGCAGCCGGCAAGGGCAGGGCTCGCGCGAAAAAGCGCAGGAAATAAATTTTACTAGAACGTCAGGAGCTTTATTCCTGAAGTTCCGGCTATTTTTCCCTTTCTTATTCCCACAATGTATTTGCAGGAATGCTTTGCGCTCTCGTCTAAAAGCCTCTTTGTTATGATTCCATCGAACACTATCGCATGCACGTTCCCTGAGCTTGCAAGCCCCTCAACAAGCCCCTTCACATCCATTGAGGCGATTTCCTTCATATCCTCATTGTAGAGCTTTGCCTGCAGGCTTCCTTTTAAGCTTTGCAGCAATGGCTCGAATTTTGCCTTTTCATCAATGCTTGCAATTGCAGGCCTTTCCTCGGCTGGAAATCCCATTCCTTCGCGCCTCGGATAACCAAAATCCCTTCCCCTCGGGGGAAAGCGCCTTTCACTAAAGTCCCGCCCTCCGCCTGATGAGAATCTGCCCGGGCCCCTTGAAAATCTCGGCCTGTCCCTTGAGAATTCCCTTCTTTCGCTGAACTCGCTTCTGGGCCTTTCTGAATGCCTGTAAGTTCCCTCAGGGCTCTGCGCAAATTGCTTCGGCTCGGAATAAACCTCATTCGCGGGCTTCTTGTTGCGGAGCGCTGCCAGAATTTCCTTTCTTGCGAGCTCCTCAACTTCCTTTCCGTCAGGCGCCTTTGCAATGTATTTTACGCTTGCTACCTGCACCAGCTTCCTTGCGTTCAGCTCCCCGCCCCTGTCCCCATCAATGAAGAGGGTTATTTCCTTGCGCCTGCTCAGTTCGATTATTTCCTCAGCTATTTTAGCGCCGCCCATCCCTATTACATTCGCTATGTGGTTCCTCAGGAGGTTTATCACATCCGCGCGCCCCTCAACCACAATTATTTCCTTCTCGGATTCGATGTCAGGCCCCGCAGGAAGCTTCTCCCTCCCGTATTCCTGGATTTCAGCAATCCTCGCGTCTTCCTTTAGCTCCGTCGCAAGCTCTTTCGCTTCCGGCAGCTGCCCCGAAAGCTGCTTCAGTATTTCCTTTGCCCTTTCTGTAAGGATTTTGCGCTTGTCCTCGCGCACATCCTCAATCCTTGTTGTTTTGAATTTCGCCTCGCACGGCCCTACCTTGTCAACTGTTTCTACCGCAGCAGCAAGCAGGCTTGTTGAGGCAGTGTCAGTGCTGCTTGGAATCAGAACTTCCCCCTTTGTCACTCCGAGCTTTGATTCCAGATTAACCTCAATCCTTCCGAGCTTCCCCGCATCCTGCAGCTCCTTAAGGTCCATTTCCTCCCCGAGAAGGCCCTCACACTGGCCGAAAATCGCGCCAATGATGTCGTGCTTTTCCACTACTCCCTTTATCTCAAACTCCACATGTATAATGTATTTTGCAACATCAACATAAGTTTTAGCCATAATATCTCATCTCCATTATCAGAAACTGCGTTTCCGATACTTTCCTTTTTTACAATTAGGGTGCATTATTAATGCAAATTCAGAATTTGGAGCTTAGAAGCTTCTGCAGGCTTTCCGCGCTGCCTTCAACAGCAACGGTTTTATTCCTGCTCTTGAAACCCTTCAAAATCTTGACATCTGAATTAAAAATTCTTGACAAGTTTTTAAGCAACTCCAAATTCGCGGCGTTATTCTCCGGCTTTGATTTCACTTTTATTTTAAGAGTGTTTGTCTCTTTTGCATAGGAGCAAATTTCGAATTTCCCCGAATTTGTTCTAACATGCAAATTCAGAATAATGCCGCCTTGCATTAAAAATCAAATTACATCCTAATTTACTAATTTCTGTTCCAAAGGGCTTTTAAAGGATTGTTTTATTAGTATTTTGGGGTTGCTGTGGCACACTATGCAAAGGGCGCGAATGCGGAAAGGGAACTGATACACCTTCTTTACGACAGGGGCTTTGCGGTTGTGCGCGTCGCTGGAAGCGGAAAAACCTCGCTCCCCTGCCCGGACATTGTTGCGCTCGCTCCCAAAGTGAAGCTTGCATTCGAGTGCAAGGCCTGGGACAAGGAGCATTTGAATATCACAACGGCGCAGATGGACGAATTATACAAGTGGTGCGCACGCGCCGGGGCAGAATTCTACATCGCATGGAAAGTCCCCCACAAAGGCTGGCTCTTCCTTCCTGGAAAATTCTTCAAAAAAACCCCGAAAGGCTATTCCATCTCCCAGAGAAAGGCGCTCGTGAAGCACATTGATTTGGAAGTGATTGCAGGGCTGCAGAAGAGATTAAAGTAAATATTATATATACAGGAACACCTTATTTATTTTAAAATGCAGGACAGAATGCAGCACCGGGAAGCGCATAATTTTCGCAGGGTTTCAGCAATTTTATTACTCATAATTATTGCCCTTTCCTTCGTCTCTGCGCAGGCCTGCCCAAAAACCTGGACCTCGCAGCCTGACTGGGATTCAGGCGTGAAGGAGTATGTTGATACATCAATCGTGCCGGGCTCTCTCATATTGACAAAGCTCAATTCCTATGTGCAGTGGAAGTTTGATGAGGGTTCAGGCAGCATAACGCGCAGCTCCGGGAACCTGGATGGAAACGGCTATATTTACGGCGACACAAAATGGACAGGAGGCATAAGCAACACGGCGCTTGATTTTTCAGGAGCATACGGCACTACATTGTACAATTCAACATATGTCCCGACATACACAGTCAGCGGCGGTGTAAGTACAAGTCCCTTCGTGCAGCGCACAACCCCCGGCTCAGATTTTTCCATCAGCCTTTCCTACAATCCCAAAGCGCTCCTGAGCACCAATAATAGTGTATGGTACAAATATGGGGACAATATATTCAACTATGGCAGTGCGCATTTGGCGAGCAGCAATTGGTGCTATGGGCGTTGGTGCGATCCGAGCAACTGGTATAATGTTCCCCCGGGAAGCTGGAGAATTTCCCTTCAGAGCTCAGGGTGCGGGGAGGCGGATGGACCGTATTGCTCCTACACAGGATACAGGTCAAACATAGTTTTTTTTGAAATGCGCGATAAAAGTTATAACAGGCGCTTTGTTGCAAGCCAGAGCAATGCATTCCCCCTGGCAAACACATGGTATGGCATAACCGCAGGCCTAAGCGGCAACTGCATTTACATCGGAGCAGGCGGGCAAACAAATACCGTGTGCGGGGTTGATTTGTCAGGCGTTCAACACAAAGGTGGCCTGGTTATAGGCGGCAAGAACTGGAGCAATTCTCATAGCTATATTGAACCATTCATTGGCATTATTGATGAAGTGCAGATCAGCTCAGGCGGCTATAATGCGCAGGGCAAGTGGAGGGCTGATTTTGATGCAGGGGCAGAGCACATTTTCCAAAGCCTCTTATGGCATGCCTCAGTTCCGCAAAATACTGGCCTGAGTTTCAAATTCAAAACTGCAAATACTCCTGCAGATTTGGAAACAGCGCCCTGGTATAATGGCCCATTTTCAGCAATGGCCCAAACAGGCAGATATGCAAGGGTTGAAGGAGTCTTAAGCGGAGATATGTATGCTACGCCTGTGCTCAATGACCTTACATTGGGCTGCACGGCAGTCGGCGGAGGAGGAGGCGGCGGCGGGGGCGGAAATTGCGGAAACGGAACAATAAACTCCGGGGAATCCTGCGACGGAGGCAACTTGGGGGGAAAGACCTGCTCGGATTTTGACAGTTTCACCGGGGGAACATTAACCTGCCAAAATTGCGCGCTCAACACATCAAACTGCACAGGCCCGGCGCCCTACTGCGGAAACGGAACAATAGATTCCGGGGAATCCTGCGACGGAAGCAACCTGGGGGGCAGGGCATGCACGGATTTTGACTCTTTTACCGGAGGCTCATTGGGCTGCGCATCATGCAGTTTTGACACAGGCCAGTGCACAGGCGGCACTCCGGGGGGCTGCGGAAACGGGACAATCAATACCGGAGAAACCTGCGACGGGAGCAACCTTGGGGGAAAAACCTGCTCCGATATTGATGATTTTGTTTTTGGCAGCCTATCCTGCAATTCAAACTGCTCGCTTAACACTTCAGGCTGCATAAAATCAGAAAACTGCGGCAATGGCACCATTAATTCAGGGGAAACCTGCGACGGGAGCAACCTTGGGGGAAAGACCTGCTCGGATTTTGGCTTTGCAGGCGGAACACTGAGCTGCTCAGCAAGCTGCGCAATAGATACCAGCAACTGCACAAGCTGCGGCAATAATGCAATAGATGCAGGGGAGGAATGCGACGGGAGCAACCTTGGGGGAAAGCAATGCACTGATTTTGACGATTATGCCTCAGGAATATTGGGATGCAGCTCATGCGCATTTGACACAGGCAACTGCACAACCTGCGGCAACAACAGGATCAATCCTGGGGAGCAATGCGACGGAACAGACCTGGGGGGAAAAACCTGCGCTGATTACGGCTTCACCGGCGGAACGCTGGGCTGCGCATCAGGCTGTTCAGCAGACACAAGCAACTGCACAACAAACCTGAGCCCTGTTGCAATAATTTCCCCAACAAACGCAGAGGGATTTGCGGGCAATGCAATATCGTTTGACGGCTCCGCAAGCTATGACCCTGATGGCACAATAACAGGCTACGCATGGAATTTTGGCAACGGGCAGGCAGGAAGCGGCGCAGCTGCGCAGGGCACATATTCATCTGCAGGCGTTTATACTGTAAGCCTTACAGTAACTGACAATCTTTCAGCAACCGACGGCGCAAGCGCTACCGCAACTGTTATTGCCCCTTCAACAGGAACCTGCCCCCCGGGAAAAACCTGGACAACAAAAGAGGAATTTGATTCAGGCAGCATTAACCAGGTTGATACTGCAAGCTCGCCAGGGGCTGTAAAGATAGCAAGTTCGCAGACCTCAGGGGCGCTCAACCTCTATTTTGATTCAGGGCAGCAGAGCAGCCATAATGCGCTTTCATTCAGTGCTGAAAAGCCTTCAGGCACAGGAGTGAAAGTAAGGCTAAGGGCGGCAAACACTCTTGCAGGGCTCGCAACAGCAACATGGACGCAATATTATACGGCAGGCACTGCAAGCCTTTCAAACCAGATTGGGAGATATGCTGAATTAGAGGCGCTGCTTGAAACATCGGATGCAAGCATTACGCCAAAACTTAATGATTTAACACTGGGCTGCTCAGGCCTGCCTTCAAGTTCCATAGACCTGATTGTGGAATCGGCTGCATTATCCCCCGGAAGTTCGGTTGCGCAGGGAACGGCAGTAAATATAACCGCAACAGTAAAGAACAATTCTTCCACAGCAATCTCAAGCCAATTCTCTGTTGCTTTATATCAAGGGCTCGCAACAGGCACACCATTGCAGGCGCAAAACATAGCATCTCTCGGCGCCAATGCATCCTCAACAATCCAGTTCACAAACATTCCGACATCAAACCTTTCAGGCAGCATAATATTCACGGTGTTTGCAGATTCCGCAAACGCAATTCCGGAATCGGATGAAACAAACAACCAGCGACAGGCAGGGCTTGCTGTTACTTCTGCAACAGGCGCGGACATTGCAGTCATCTCGGCCTCCTTCGCTCCCGCAGCAGTGACCAGGAGCCAGGGCTCGCAGTTGAGCGTTGAAATAAAAAACAACGGGGCAAACGCAACAGGAAGCTTCTATGTTTCACTGTCAAAATCAGGGGCGCCGGTGCAGATTATTGCAGTTCCCGACCTTGCCCCCGGGGCAAGCACAACGCTTGAATTCAGCGTCTCATCCGCGGATTCAGGCGCAATAACCTTCACGGTTCTTGCGGATTCAACAAATATCCTGAATGAAAGCGATGAAACCAACAACTCAGCAAATGCAGTGCTTACGGTTTCAGCAAGCAGGCCGGATATCAGCCTGGCTTCATTCATTGCGGACAGCCTGCAGCCGGTTCCGGGAACAATAGTAAGGCTCACAGCAACAATAAAGAACCTGGGCATTGCGGTTGTGCAGCAGGCATTCAACATCCTTCTTTCCTCCGCAGGCCTGGCAGTGGAAACAAAAGCAATATCCGCGGAAAAATCATGCACAAATGAATCCGGGCAGCAGCTGAGCGCAGCGCTGTGCAGCGCCGCAAATGCCGGGGACACGGAGGCAATTGAATTTTCAATAGACACTTCAGGGAAGAGCGGCAGCGTTGAGTATTCGGTTTATGCCGATTCAGGGAGTGCGGTTGATGAGGACAATGAGAACAACAACACAGCTACGCTGATGCTGAACATTACGGACAAGCCAGACCTGCACATAAGGTCAGTTTCATATCCAAGATCGGTAATCAGGGGCCAGGGCGCGGCAATGGCGGTTGATGTTGAGAACATTGGCTCAAAAGCGGCAGGCACTTCCAACCTTTATGTTTACAGGAGGAGACTATCAACTGAAACAACAATAACAAATGACGGCGTGCCAACGCTCGCAGCTGCTACAATGCACAATTCCCAGTTCAGCCTCCCAACATCGGGCCTGGAGGACCTTGTTGAAGTATTTTCCATTGCGGATTCAGCGAACAGCGTTGACGAAAGCAATGAGAACAACAACTCGGCAGGCATAACAATGGTAATACTCTCCGGGGAGATATGCAACAACGCGGTTGATGATGACGGCGATGGACTGATAGATGCGGATGACCCGGAATGCGTGGAAATATGCGCTGACGGCTTGGATAACGACGCCGACGGGAAAATTGATGAAGGCTGCGGGGAGATATGCTGGGACGCTATTGACAATGACGCTGACGGAAAGATTGATGAGGACTGCGACAGTCCCCCAAAGGAGAAATGCAGCGATTCAATAGACAACGACCAGGACGGGCTGGTTGATGAAGGCTGCCCGTTCATATTCACTGAATGCATTGACACTGACGAGGATGCAATATGCAACGAGGATGAAATAATGAAATTCAACACAGATCCTGAGAATGCCGATACTGACAATGACTGCGTTAACGACGGCCAGGAGATAAAGTATGACCTAACCGACCCGACTGACATGAACAGCAATGTGATTTCAATTGACATTACAAAAGAGGTTTCAATAGGCGAGAAAGTGGAAATAAGGGCAAAGCACCCGATGCTCGGAACAATAAAAAATACAAAGGCCGAAATCACGTGGCAGCACAAGAAGGTCATTGAAGATTCGGATGCCGAAGGGCTGATAACATACGAGCCGCTTGAAGAGGGAACATACAAGGTGAATGTGCAGGTGTGCGGAAACAGGATAAGGGGCTCGTTCAGCGTGATTGCGGCAGGCTTTACAATGCAGCAGTTCCTCACAAACATTGCGAAATTATTGTTCGGGCAGGCAATCGTTGAGGCGCCATTGCTGCTGATACTGCTTGTTGTGCTTTGCGGAATTGCCGCGGTTCTTGCTTACAAGCATTCCCATTACCTGTTTGAGGAGGGCGCAAAGAGTTCAGAGGAAATCAGGAGGGAAACGCTTGCGAGGGCGGCGCTGAGCGTGATTGCGTTTGCATTGCCCCTCATAGCGAATCGCTTTTTAAGCCTTAATGCAGCAATTGTTTTAGCGATTGCTGAAATTTTGGTCATAATTGTGTTTGCCTATTTCAAGGGCCAGCAGGCCGATTGAGGCGGTAAAAATGTATTTTCAGATGGAAGAGATGATAAAAAACCTCCAGGAGGCCTATGGAAAGGAAAAGGGCATAAGGCAGCGCATTCTGCTGGAGGCGGCAATAGAGGCGCTTCTTGAGTATGAAAAAAGCAAGCCCGCGGAAAAATCAAAGGGAAAATTCAAGTTCTGATTGATTTGGGGCAACTATGCAATTGAAAAGAAAATTAAGCGTGTTTGATGGTTTTGTCAGGAGAAAAAACGGCGGAATCGGCCTGCCGCTGGGCATACTAAACTCAAAAGGCAAAACAGCATCTTACCGCGGGCAGAGATTCATAAAGATAGGCAACACCTGGAATTTGGAGAAATGGCTTGCAGACCCAACGCATCCGAACCACCAGGAATATTTGAGATTAAAGCAATTAGGGGCAATCTAGTTCTTGTTAAACAAGCGTTGCAGTGAACATCATTGTAATTCCAGCAAACGCCATTATAACAAGCAGTATTACCGCATCCACAGTAAGCGTGAACGCACCCATGAACCCGTTGTAGAACAGCGCAAGGTCTGTTACCAGAAACAGAATTCCAAGGACAAGAAGTATCATGCTTATTGCCCTGTTTTTCGCATGCGCGCCGCTCAGCTTTGCCTCCTGCAGGTCCAATTGCACAGTCCTGAGCTGCGAGCTCAGATCATTTAGTTTTGTTTTCACCCTGTCGCTGAGCTCTGCCATGCCGCTGACATTCTCATTTATTGCCTTCTTGAATTCAGCTTCCTTCCCCGCAAGCTTGAGCTTGTATTCAACCAGGTCCTCTCTTACCTCTCCGGCAATCTTTTCCTTCAGCCCCTGCATTTCAGCCTCCGCCTCCTCCTTTATGAATTCCCTTATTTCCCCCTTCGCTCCGGAAAGGCCCGTTCCTGAAGAAAAAGCCCTTTTTTCACCGGCGCCTTCAGCCCCGGTTTTTGCAAATGCGCCTGCGCCGGCCTGCGCAATGAGCTTTTTTGCCCTCGCCTCATCAACCCCGGATTCCCTGAGGGTCTGGGCTATTTCAGCATCCGAGCTTCCCGCAGAGCGCATTTTGTTCACTACATTCACTATTTTTTCATCCTTTTCCGAAGAGCCCTCTTTCTTAATTCCGAAAATCTTCATAATTACCTTACCACTTCAATTTCCTTTTCTATTCTGTCGCTATAATCATAAGCGCTTATATTAAAATATATATTCCCTTTCCCAATTCCAAGCGCGTGTATCACATAGGGGAGCTCCCTGCACTCATTTTCAGAAAGCGGGATATTTGCGACCTTTGCGCTTTCCGAATCAAAAATCCCATCATGCCTAAAAATTATGCTCATATTGCCAAATGCCTGCCCCAGATTGCAAAGCTCAAGCGTTATCCAGAGATTCTGGTCAGCAAATATCTTCTCCCTGCTCAGCTTCAATGTGCTCCTTATCTTTATCTGCTGCGTTTTCCCCGGCTCAAGGATTCTTTTCACAGGCAGATGGAATGGGGCGCTCGCAGAGACAGTTATGTTTTTTCCCGCGGAGGCATCCAGTGGAAAACTGAGCATTGCCTCTTTTCCCGGCCTAAGTGCGCTCAGCACTTTCGAATTCTCAACCTCATCCCCAACAAGCAGCTCTATCTTAATATCCTTTATCATGCGGCTTGACTCGTTTTTTACAGCAACATTTACCGCATCCCCGTTTTCTCCGATTGACGCGTCAATTGCTATTCCCCCGTTGAAATATAGCAGATAGAAAATAATTGCGGCATATGCCAGATATATGCCGGCAAACACAATGAAAAAATGCCCCCTGTTCTCAAGCACAAAGCGCCTTATGCTGTCAAATTTCTCAAAGAAACTTCCCTTCGGCGCCTCCTCTTCCCATTCCCTCATGTAAGTGGGTTCCGCGAATTTGAGCTCCTCTTCCCCGTTAACAGCGCCCACATAGGAAGGAGTTTCAAACAGCTCCTCAAAAGACCTTCTGCGGTTTTCTTCTGCCATTTTCCCAATAATGTAAAGCCCTTGCTGTTTATAATCTTTTATAATTTATAGGAGCTTAAGCTTTCCAGTGTATTTGTCAATCTCCCTTTCCTCTGCCGGCCCTATTCCAATGCAGGTCATTTCCCCTTCCGCAATCTGCGTCAGCCCCGCATCCCTTATGAGCGCTGTTGGGAATATTTTTTTAACCTTCTCGAACAATTCAAGCAGTTCCATTTTTCCCGCAACTTTCAGAACGCTCTTCTGCTGCCCTGTTTCCTTCCACTCCCGCACATCCCCGGGATTTTCCATTTCCGCCTTCTCAAGCGCGGAAACGCTCGCATGCGCGCATTGCGCGGCGATTTTCCCCTTGCCCATCCCGAGATCAGCGCGCACAACAATAACCTGCTTGTATGCCATTTTCAATAACCTTCCAATAATGCCTTTCTCCTTTCTTCAATCCTCTTTTCTATTAATGCTTCAGCCTCTTTTAATGTTTTCCCCTGCCTTCTGTATTTTTCAAGAAGCCCTGCCCTAATCTTTTCAATTACCCGCAAATAAGAAATAGCGCGCTTTGAAATCTTGCCGGTGTCCCTTCTTTTGTTTCTCCCAAGGCTTCTCAGGTGCGTATCAAAAGTTTTTGCCATAAGCGCTCAATCAACAGTGTCAATCAGCTTCAGCTTTTTTGTAACGCCGTTTGCATTCCATAGGGCTGAAAAGGAGTATGAGTCCCCCTGCTTCTGCAGCTTTACAGTCCTGTCGTTAGGGTGCTCATGCCCCTTTATCGTGTAGAGGCGGTTGAACTGCACATGCGCATAATCGCTCCCAAGGCTTATGAGCCTGAAAACAAATCCCGAATCCCCGTCCGCCTCAAACTCCTCGTTTTCAGAAACCTCAATTTGCTTTATTTCCTCGCTTTTTTTAAATGGAGGCTGCCAGTCCTGCTTTATGTCCTTGATTTCAAAAACTGCTTTCATAAAATCCACCCCGAATTCCCCTTATTCTCTTTTTATCAAAAAAAGACATAAAATTAACGCACTCAGCAAATAAAAACCTTTGCGTTTCATTTGAAATTCAGCGGAAATGTGCCCTCAAAATCATTATAAAGGGTTTTTCCCAAATCTTATGTATAAAAGCCCCTTTTCTTTTTGAAAAAGAAAAGGCCCTTGGGTTCAAAAGAAAAACTGCCTTTTCCTATTGAAAATGGAAAGCCCGGGAAAAAGAAAAAAGGTTTCAGAAAATGAGCAAAAATCTCAATGAGGTGATTGGCGAGGCTGTTGCAAGCATAAAGGGCACAGAGCAGAAGCGCAGGCTGTTTGCTGAAAAGCTTCTGGCCCTGAAAAATAAAAACCTTCACGAATTTGAAAGCAAGGAACTTATTGAGCGGAATCTTATTTTTCCATTGGAAATGCGCAAGCTAAACTGCACTGTTGCCGGAGTGGATTCCGGATTCCTCATGAAAAGCCTGCATGCCGCTGATATGCTCATACTGCGCACATGCGCCGCAATCTTCACATACGCCGGGAGCAACCTCTCAAACGCGCAGTATTACCCCAACCTCTACTCCTTCCCGATTCCAGAATTGAACACAAAGGCCCTTGAGCGCGATGAGCTTTCCTGCAGCAAATCCCTGAAGCGCCTTTACGAGGAGGTAAAAATGGCAAAGGAGGTAATTGAAAGATTCTCCCCGCATTTCATGCTTATTGACGGCAGCATTATCCCCCAATACGCGGACAAGCCGCGCCCTGACTCCTGCGTGATTGACAATTACAAGGGGATAATAAACGAATTCCAGTCGCTTTACAAGGTTTCTGAAAAGCACAGCTGCGAGCTCATAGCGTGCGTAAAGGATTCCAGGGGCTCAAGGTTCAGGAGCATAATTCAGGAGGAAATACTCACAAATGAAAGGCTGATTGAGGCAGCAATGCTTGATGAGTGCTTTGACTCAAACCTCCTTGACTATCTCCTGAAAAAGGGCGAGCGCTCATTCGCATTTTCCTATACCAAAAGCATTTCCGAGCATCCTGTGCTGCATGATTTCTCCGAGGAATACGCGAAAAAAATATTCGCGTTTTACATGAAGCCGAGCGCGCTTGACCGCCCCCTAAGGGTAGAATTCCTGCACTCAAATGGCGCGGATTTGACAAAGCACACGGACGAGATTGCGGGCGCGGTTTATGCGTTAAGTTCCCTGCACAGGGAGTTCGCCTATCCTTCGGTCCTTATAGAGGCGGACTTGCGCGCGCGCCTCAGGCCCGAGGAGGTTGAAACGGTTTACAACAAGATAATTGACAAGCTGGGAAGGAACTCCGCATTCATGGCGCTAAGGAGAAATTCAAGGCCATTTAAATAGGGGCATGTTTTATAATTGATTGCAGGGGATGTTTTTATATGAAGGGACAGGTTTCAGACAGGATTTCAAAAATGCGCGAACTGCTTGAAAAGGCAAAAACAGCCACTTCAGCAAAAGATGCAAAAACACTTGCACGGGCCATCCGGGCGCACAAGGCCTATATGCAGGGGCTTTCGGCAAAATACGGGAACCTCCAACTGAATTACACACACCTTGACAATGCGCTGGCAAAATTGAATTTAATAATGCAACAAGCCAATAAAAACAAACCGCTGGTTTCCGCCCGCAGGAAACCAATAATAAAATAGCAAGGCGCGGCAAAGCGGATTATAGGTTCAGGAGGCTGGAAAATGGAAGTAATAAAAAAATCATGGCCTGAGTTTTTCTCCAGGCACAAATCAGGGAAGCGCTGTTCTGAAGTAAGGCTCGCAGACTTTGACCTGCGCTCCGGGGACACTATGCTGCTGAAGGAATTCAGCCCCAAAACTCGGAAATTCACAGGAAGGGAAGCGCGCAGGAAATGCAAAGCGGTTCAGAAATTCAGCCCGCTCAAGCACTACACAATGGCGCAGCTGAAAAAGCACGGCCTTTATGTCATTGAATTTGAAAAGGGATGAAGTGGATTAAAATGCAGCAGGGCGATCTGGGAACGGTAATTTCAACGCTTGAGGGCCCTTCCCCCGGAAATGTTGATTTTGTAGTTAATATTCCTGAAATGGTCCTGCACAGGGGGCAGTTTGTTGAGATGTCCTATTCCGAGGGAACGCTCATCGCAATGATTGTGGATTTGCTAAAAACAAACCGCTATTTCGAGCGCGCTGATTCTGTGAAGGAATTCGAGGCTTCCGGAAAAAAAATGCTCGATGTTTTCCCAACCGCAGAATGGGAATATCTCATTGCAAGGACAAAACCGCTCGGGGTTTTCAGCCCTGATGGGAAAGTAAAGCGCGCAACCTCCCCAATAAGCCCCGGCACGAAAGTAAGGCTTGCGGGGAATGAGAAGCTGCATAAATTTTTGGGATTTGATTCTGAGAGCGGCCTGCACATTGGAAATGTAGAATTCCATGACCTTCCGGTAAGCCTGAATCTCTCGAAATTGTTCCAGAAGCACCTTGCAATTCTGGCAATGAGCGGCGCGGGAAAGTCGTACCTGGTTTCAGTCCTCATAGAAGAACTGCTCAAAAGGAAAAAGGAATCCGGAAGGCCCGCGGCGCTTATTTTCGATGTCCATGGCGAATACACAAATTTCGGGGAGGCAATAACAGATTCAAAGCACGAGGATTATTCCAACAAGACAAAAGTTGTAAAGGCGCGCGACATAAGGATAGGGGTTCCGAAGCTCTCAGCTGCAATCCTCAATTCAATAATCCCTGATCTGAGCTCAGCGCAAGTGAGGGATGTCGCAAGAATCATAGAGCAGTTGCGCAGGAACATGCAGGCAACAGGCCCGTTTGATTTCAGGGACGTGAGGAATGCAATTTCCGCTGATTCGGAAATAAAGGACAGCACAAAGGCTGCTCTAATAGGCTGGCTTTCAGGCCTGGAATACCTGAACCTGTTCGCAAGGACTGACGCGCCAAGCATAACTGATTTGATTGCGCCCGGGGAACTTACAGTAATTGATTTTTCGGATATTGTGAACCAGCGCAAGAAGCAGATAATTGTGAGCTATTTCCTGCGCAGGCTCTTTGATTCCAGGAGAAGCAAGCGCATCCCGCCATTTGTTGCTGTAATTGAGGAGGCGCACCAGTTCGCCCCCGCAATGGCAAAAGAGGAAAGCGCAGTCTCAAAGGGGATAATTGAAACAATTGCGCGCGAGGGAAGAAAGTTTGGGGCAAGCGTCTGCTTAATTTCCCAAAGGCCGAAAAGGCTCAGCACAACAGCGCTTAGCCAGGCAAATACGCACATCATACTGCGCATCACAAATCCCTATGACCTGAAGCACATTGGTGAAAGTTCCGAGGGATTGGACCAGCGCAGCCAGGACATGATTTCCTCGCAGAGAGTAGGAGAAGCGCTAATTGTGGGAGAGGCAACAAATTACCCTGTTTTTGTGAAAATAAGGGAGCGCAAATCCCTCGAATCAAGCCATGAGGTTCCTCTCGAAAAGGCAGCGCTTGATTTTGAGGCGCGCAAGGAAAAAGCAGGCGAGGAAACCGAGGAGTTTTTATAAGATTCAAAGAATTTTATTTAACCTAAAAGTGCTCTACTTATTTGTCTTGCCATAAGCAAGTTGAAGAATGAGTTTTAATTTAGCTAGAGACCCAGACATATTTGCAGCCACTGACCCAACAAATCGTTTATGGTCTTCAAGGTCTAGCGCTCCGGGGTACTTGTGTTGAGATAATTCCCAAAAGAAGTAGCAATAAAATCGAAATCCACAGCAGATTCTCTAAGGAGTATTATGTCTTCTAACAAACTATTGGCATTTTTTGCAGTTATTCCTAAATTTTTCAAATATTCTGGCGCACCTTTTTTTAATATTAATTTACTTTTTCCCTTATCATAAGATAGTAACATTTTTCTATCCAATAATTGTTTTAGCCGTTTTAGCTGCTCCTTTTCTTTAGGTGGTATATCATATCTCATCTCATCCAGACGCCGCCGTAAAAGCCAGTTCTCAACAAAAGTTCTCTGTTTTTGGGTTCCAAACTCCATTCTTGCCTCATTGCCCCACGTACCTTTAATTTTTCTATACAATGATTCATTCCCGCCGGGTCTTTTATTTCTTACCTGCACTTTTTCAAGCATATTATTTTTAGGTTCCCATCATTTTAAATTTATTGCTAGTAGATTCTGAGCTACTCAGCAAGCCTTTTCTTCAGATATGCGATTTTTGGCACCGGCTCGGGGTCTTTTCCATTCAGCAGCGCCAGATAGCAGGAAGCCAGCTCATCAATGAAAATCACATAATACATCCTTGCAAGAAGCGAATTTCCCTTTGCAAAAATCTCAATCTGTTTGCCGTAATCCTTCAGGACGTCTTTTGTTATTTCAAATCTCTTCGCAATTTTCGCATCTTCGTTCCCGGAGCGCAGGAAAACAAAAGCAGTATTTTCAGGAAAAATCTCAGAGTTGATTTCATTGTGGTTCATTTCAGGAATTTCCTGGAAATGCGCAAGCGTCTTGCTGTTCTCATTAAGCTCGCAAACCCACCTGTATGCTGCAGAATCCATTTCATCGCCTGCATAAATTATTGGGAATTTTCCCTTAAGTTCGGCTGCAGCATCCCTTGCAATTTCATCAATTTCATTTCTGCTTTCTTCCAGCAATGAAAGCATCTCATTGTAGCTGTTCTCCTGATTTTTAATCAAGCCAAGTTTTTCGAATATTGGGATCATTGGAAGCGTAAGGAAAGGAACTGCCATGCGGGGCTGCGGCGCATCCCTTGGAAGGGCAATTCTATATTTTCCCAAGTCTTTCAACTTTCCGCCAGAAGCAAGCCCAACAACTAGGCAGTTTCTCTTCAGCGCCTCTTCCATGCATGCGAGTGTTTCCTCAGTATTCCCGGAATAGCTTACAGCAAAAACAAGCGTGTTCTCATCTGCATATTTCGGCAGGGAATAGCTGTGATAAGCCTCTATTGGAATAGCGAGTTCAGTTTTCAACAAGTTTTTCAATATGTGCCCACCGATTCCGCTTCCGCCCATTCCGCTTACAATAATGTTGCTGATTTTCCTGCCATCATTAATTTCAAGCCTTCTGCCAAGCTCCAATGCATTTCTGCATTGCTCCGGAAATGTCTTAAGAAAGCCAAGCGCATTGCTCTTGTCAAGCTCTTCGGCAAGTTTTGAAAAATCAGGCCCCATGGTAAAAACAACGCGCTCCCTTGGTTAAAAAGTATTTTGGTTCAAAATTGCCAAGCAACTTTCACCGGCGGAATGCCCCCGAAAGCGTTTATAATCCCGCCTGCGGAAGTTCCTTCATGGAGCAATTGATTTACATTGACACAAACGTCTGGATTGATTTCTGGGAAGACCGCAGGGACAATGTCAGGCCGCTCGGCGAGTTTGCGTTTCAGCTGCTGAAAAAGGCATATGAGTGCAAATACCGCATAATTGTTTCAGGGCTAGTTATAGATGAATTGGATTTGTTCTACTCAAAAGAGACTATTATTGAAATTATGAAGAATTTGAGAGCTTCAGGAAAATATCAACCTCTCAAAGTTTTGGAGCAAGACAGATTGCAAGCGGAAGAGACTGCAAAGGAGACGGGAACAAGCTATAATGATGCGCTTCATGCAATATTGGCCAATAGAGCTAATGCTGACTATTTGGTTACAAGGAACTTGAAGGATTTTGAGAGGCTTTCTGATTTAAATAAAACCGTGCTCCCTGAGAATCTGCTCTGACCTTTCCGGCGTGTGCGCCCTTGCAATCTTTTCCCTGATTTCCGGGGTCAATCCCTTGCCCTTCCCCCTGAGCATTCCGCGCTGCTTAGGAAGGTTTTCAAGCGCCTTTCTCCTGTAATATTCTGTTATGATGCCCCTTATTCCTTCCCTCACAAGCTCCGCCTGGTTGCTGAACAGCCCCGAATGTATTAATTCATCCATGCTGCTTTTCAGTTCAGCGCCAATTCTTATGTGGATTAAACTATTTGCCATTTTCTCCCATAACTAGGTATATCATAACAGTATAAAAATGATATAGCCAGTTTCACCGGCGGAATGGTCCCGAAAGTGTTTATAAAGGCCTGAAACAAGCTTCTTCCATGGACTCCCTAACTCCCAATATAAGGGTGCCCGTGTCATTATCCGCCCCGGGCAAGAATGCAATTTCCAATGCTGTGCTGTATTTGTCCAATGCAGCCTATCTCCCGGAAAGGCAGGAGGTAGTTATTGAATTTTCCAACCGCGCGCAGAAAATTACAAGGCCGTTTTATTTCCTCCCATGCATGCACGTAAACCCGAACGGAAGCAGGGAGTTGCTCATCGAGCTTCTTTCAGCATATGAGAACAAGAAAATAAAATTCGGGGAATGCGGAAATAAAATAATCAGGATTACGGCAGCAACTTTCGCTGACCTGCAGAAGGCAGCAGTTATGCTCCAATCAACCCTGCAGTTAAGCCCGGTAATAATTTCCCCTGAAAGGCAGTTTTTGCTCCAGATGGGCTGGAGCTATTTTGATGCCTTTGTTTTTCCTTCCAATGAGCCTGAAAAAATTGAAGTGCCCTCAATTCCCAATGTGAAATTTGAATTCCTGCATGATTCCACAAGGCGCATTTTCTCCTCAATGCTTAATGAGGAAAAGGCTGTTGCCTCAGGCCTTGCTGAAGCCCTGGTAAAGTCAAACATGCTCACGCTTCCAATAAACGCGCTTCCCGAAACAAAGCAGGAGATTGCCGAGGCCTGGCTTGAAAAAATATTCTTCAAACATGGCTTTGCGCTTTCCGAAGCGCACATCCCGAAAGCGCCATTCGCGGAAAGCCGGCAGAAGGGCTTCCATTCGAAGGACGCACTAATGGAAGTGAATTTCTCAGAGGTATGGCCCCTGCTTATTACAAAATCATTCTTCAACCTGGGCTTTGAAACGCTCAATTGCGCATGCTGCGCGCCGGAAAATCTCCAATCCGGAAATTTATTTCCGAATTCGCCCGTGAATGTGAAATTCCTCGCGCACGCCAACTATTTTGAATCCATATCAGAGAGCTTCGCCCTTAACTATCATATTTCCAATCCGAACAGGGACTCAAGGATTGCAAGGATGCAGGAATTCTGCCTGCAGGCAATTCCTGTCGGGCCAACAACAAAGGACAGGGAAATGCTTATTCCCCTGCATGACGCAAAGCAGCTGCAGGATGAAAAGTCCGCGCAGATAATGCCCTCAGGCCATAAACTTCTCTGGGGCTGCAGGAAAAAGGAGAGCTTCCTCTCTCTGGAAATTTCAGAATTGCACAAAAAGATTGCAGGGCTGGAAGCGCTTATTGCGGAAATTGAGAAAAGGCATTCGGAAAAATTCGGCCTGAACTGCTTTGCCGAACTGGAAAAAAACGAGAAATACAATTACGCCCTGCAGAAGCTTTCCTGCCTCAAGGCTCTTTTCACATATCTGCCCCGGCATCTCGGGTGCAGGAGCTCAAGGTTTTATTCGGAAACCATTGCGGATTCCCTGCAGGCAATAGAGAAAAGCGTGATGCTCGGCTTCAGGGAGTTTACCTCGGCGCAAGGCATAAGGTGCTTCGCATTCCGGAACAAGGCGTTCATTGAAGGCAAGGAGGCGCTTGCCATCGCAAAGGGATTTTCGGGCCTTGCAAGCCTTCCCGAGCCCTCAATCGGCAAGAGGCACGATTTTTAAAGGTTTTTATAGCTATTCTTAATATTCATTCTGGCTATTTGTGGTTGATATGGAAAAGCTTACTAGATTTGAGGTTACAAGGCTCATTTCAGCAAGGGCGCTGCAGCTCTCCCTCGGGGCAAGCCCATTAATTGAGCAGGAAAAGGGCGTATCGCTGTACGAGCTTGCGAAACTTGAGCTTGAGAAGAAAGTGCTTCCGCTTGCGGTAATGCGCGCCTATCCCAACGGGGAAATAAGGCGCATAGATGTGAGCTGATTTTAGGGAGTGAAAAAATGGGAAAGGCAGTTCCAAAAAACCTGAAATCGCGCGCGTCCATACTGATTAAGGAATTCCCCGACAAATTCACAATAGATTTTGACAAGAACAAGCAGTTCCTCAATTCACTGCAGCTTCCATTCACAAACGAAGTAAGGAATCTCATTGCGGGTTACATAACAAGAAAGGTCAAGCAGAAGCACGCTTCATAAATCAGAAACCTTAGGTTTCCTCAAACTTCCTCTCTTCCAAAACATCCTTTATGCCGAAACTGCTTGCATAATGGGCTTTGTTATTCCATCCTCTTTTTTATCGCGCTCCATTATGTAAATGCGCGAAGTTGCTGCTTTCTCCATTTCCTTGTCATGGGTTATGATGAAAACCTGCTCCACGAATTCAGGCAGGTGCGCCTTAAGCATTTTGCTGAATTCTTCCACGGCAAGCACATCAAGGTTGTGCGTTGGCTCATCCAGAATTATCCAGCTCAGGTTCTGCGCGAGAACGAGGGAAAGCGCAATCCTTATTGTTATTGCCGCAGCAGAGCGTTCCCCCCCGCTAAGGATTCCCTCAACCCTTGTCCAATTATTGCGCGCATCCCTCACCTTAATCTCATAATTCCCGTTTTCAATGTCAATTTTTGCTGAATTGTAGTCCGCGTAGGGATAGACCTTCCCCCAGACGTTGTGCATTGCCTGGTTTATCGCATCAATCATAAGATTGCGCAGCTCCCCCTGGCTTGCCTTCAGCGCATTTGTGAATATGCTTAGCTTTTCCACAACAGCCTTCATGTTCCCGATGTCAGATTCCATAACCTTCATTTCATTTTTCATCCCCTCAATCTTCCCGATATTCGCCTTTATGCCCCCGATAATCTCATTATTGCTTTCCAGCTCCTTATGCAGTGACTCAATCCCTGAAGTTTCCCTCACATATTCATTTCTCGCATTCCTCAGCAAGGATTCATTGAAATTGAGCTCGCGCATCTTCTTCTCAATTGCTTTCTGCTTCTCCGCTGAATTCTGCATTTCCCTGATATAATTTTCCATCTTTCCTGCCTTCTCCGCAAGATTCCTGAACTGCATCTCCTTCTCCCTTAATTCCTTCAATGAATTTTCCGCAGAGCTTTTTTCCTGCCTTAGTTTGCTTCTCTGCGCGCCTATCCTCCCAATTTCAGCTTCGCTCGCCTTCAGCTGCTTCTGCAGCAATTCAATATCCCTCTCATCTTCCGCAACCAGTGCGCGCTTGGTCTTTTCATCCAGCGCGGACTTGCATATCGGGCAGGAGGCCTTTGCGCCCCTAAGCTGCAGCAGGTTTTCCTGAATTTCAGCAATCCTGCTTTCATGCACCTTTGCCTTCTGCATTTCACTGCTTGCAAGCAGGTTGTTCTTCTCAAGCAGCTCATCGAATTTTTTCATTTCATCCTCAAATTCAGCAAGCTTTTTCCTGCAGCCTTCCGCTTCCTTCCCAATGTCGCTTAATTTCCTTTTTCCAAGCTCTCCCTCAATCCCGGAGATTATCCCGGAAATCTCCTCCGCGCGGGCCTTTGCCTTGAGCAATTCCTCATTAAGCATGTCGTGCTTCTTTTCCATATCCTCAAGTTTTTCAACTTCAAGGCGCAGTTTTTCAGCAACGCCCTTTGATTTTTCAATCCTTTTACCCAGTTCTTTTCCATGCAGGGTTTTTTCATCCAGCCTTTTGTTCAGCTCCGCAAGCTCGGAATCGCTTATCCTGTTTTTTTGTTCTGCAAGAAGTTTCTCCCTGTCCAGCGCCATTGCCTTTATCCTGTTCGCAAGCGCCCCGGCCTGCTCCCTCGCGTTCTCATATCTGTCTATCGCAAGCAGCTCATCAATCTTACCCTTCCTTTCGGAGGGATTCAGGCGCAGGAAAAAATCAATCTGGTTCTGCTCCGCATAAACCGCGCGGGAGAACAGGTCAAAATTAATTCCCAGGATTTCCTCCACTCTCTCATTGACGTCGCTTACCTTCGGCCCTGCAAGGAAGTTTGAGTTCCTGTATATTTTTGCCTCATTGGTCTTTCTGCCAGAGCTTTTTTGCAATATCCTTTCAATCCTGTAATTTTCATTCCTGTAATCAAACTCTATTGCAACCTTCGCAAAATCAGCGGAAGTCGGCTTTGACATTATCACCTCGTCCTGCGAAAGCCGCCTTGCAAGCAGCGCAGGGAACGTGCCAAATAATGCATAGCTTATGGCGTCCATAACGCTTGTTTTCCCGCTGCCCATCTTCCCTATAATCACATTCGTGCCCTTCCCAAATTCAAGCACGCTGTGCTTATGGCTCTTCCAGTTCTCAAGCTCCACAAGGGAAATCATAAATAACCAGTGCGCGCAAACCAATAAAAGAATATTCAAACAAGCGTCATTCCCGCAACTTCCACATTGCTCACTCCGCTTATCGCCTTTATTGCGCTTTCCAATGCCTCAAGCACCCCTTCAACCTTGTCCGGGAGAAGGTATGCCGCCTTAATCAGTTCCATTCCAAAAGCCACAGGCTCCTTCTTCACTTCCCTGAATTCCCCTTCCTTCAGCCCCCTGAGCGCCTTCTCTATGTGCGGAATGTCCCCCACATCCTCAGGATAAACTGCAAAAACCACGAACATCTTACCCATATAAAAAACCGCCAAACAGGCTTAAGGGCCTGTAAATCCGCACTTCGGGCATGTGTATGTGTTTACAATCTCCCTGCAGTGCACGCATCTCACGATATTGGACTTGCCGCACTTCGGGCAGCGGAACTCCGCATAGTCCCTTGTGACCTTCTTATTGCACGTTGTGCAGATTTTCATTGCATTCATACATTGCACCAAATCCGTATTTTATAAAGGCTTAAATAATCAGATATAGTAATATTCCATATAAGCAAAGATTAAAAACCCTCCTGAAAAAGCGGAAGGTATCGGAAACGAAGGGTTTCTGATTGCAGGACCCATCGGCTAATGGACAGGCCAGACGGCTTCGGACCGTCCAATGGGGGTTCGATTCCCTCTGGGTCCAACCACCAATCCCTTTTCTTTTAGGAAAAGAAAAGGTCTAGGTTTTACCCCAAAAGAAAAATAGGTTTCAAGTTGCCAAAAAGAAAATGCTATATGAATTTGTTTTTCCTTAACAGGCCTTCCAGATTTGGCTTTCCTAATTCCTCCAATTCGTAGCTAACTTCGATTGCAGGCTTATTGAGTTTCAGTATTCTTGCAAGATTCACAGGCGTTGCATCCACAACATAATCGCACGGGGTCCTGTTTATTGTTGATTCCAGCTCAGCAACCTGCTTTTTTCCATAGCCGAGCGCAGGCAACACATTGCGCAGATGCTTCCATTTTTTCAATTCCTTCCTTAATGAGCCGACAGCATACTTATGCGGAGCAATGATTATTGCCTTGTGCTTTTTTGCAACAATAATGCCTGCGCCATAAGCCATGTTCCCATGTGTAAGCGTAGGGCCATCCTCAACAACCAGGACCTTTTTATTATGCATTTTCCAGGCAAGCGGAGAAATCAATTCCGAATTTGCCTTTACAATCCTTGCATTTGGATTCACAAGCCTCGCATTTTCAATTATCTCTTTTATTGCCTTTTTCTTTGCGGTATTCATCTTGTTTATTACAATCACATCAGCCATCCTGAAGTTTGTTTCTCCGGGATGATAAAGCAGCTCGTGCCCCGCCCTGTGCGGATCGGTAACAACAATCAGCAAATCCGGTTTTATGAATGGGAAATCATTATTGCCTCCATCCCAAATTATTACTTCAGCTTCCTTTTCAGCAGCACGCAGGATTTTTTCATAATCCACTCCTGCATAAACTATTGCGCCCCTTTCAATCAAGGGTTCATACTCCTCCATTTCCTCAATTGTGCACTTTTGCCTTTTCAAATCATCAATACGCTCAAACCTCTGGCATCCCTGCAGCAGCAAATTCCCATAAGGCATTGGATGCCTTATCACAACCGCTTTCTTTCTGTGTGTTTTCAGAATATCAAGGATTCTCCTTGTGGTCTGGCTCTTTCCCGAGCCTGTGCGGACTGCACATACAGCAATTACTTTCTTCGTTGATTCCAGCATTGTTTCCTTTGGCCCAAGAAGTGAAAAGCCCGCTCCGCAGGCAAGCACGATGCTCGCCTTGTGCATGACCTCTTCATGGCTTACATCAGAATAAGCAAATACAACTTCATGCGCATTGAATTTCTTAATCAATTTTGGCAGTTCTGCTTCAGGATAGATAGGAAGCCCTTTTTTGTACAATCTGCCGGCAAGTTCTGCAGGATATTTGCGATTTGTAATTTCTGGAATCTGAGTTGCAGTAAAACAAACAACATTATAATTCGGATTATTTCTAAATGCTATATTGAAATTGTGGAAATCCCTTCCAGCAGCGCCCATTATTATTACGTTTCTGCGCATTCCTCACTCCCTATTCCATAAATTCTTCCTTTCCCTTGAGATAGCGCGTCAAAAAGCGCCGGAATTCCGCATTCTTCCCGTAAAGCGCCGATATTCCTTTCGCATCCAGAACCCTGCAGCCGGATTTTATTGCGCGCTTTATGTCTTTTTTCTCCTTTTTTGCCAATTCCTTTGCATTAACGCAAAGCAGCTTTTTCACATCCGCAAATTCGCGCCTTGTTTCAATCACCCAGCGCCCTTTCTCAATCCTGGGACCTGAAATTATCCTCCCCTTGTGCGCCGCAATAAATCTTTTTTGGTTTTCCAAATCCTCCGCAAAAGGCCCGATGCGCCCCATTGTTTTCGGAAGCGCCAATTCCTTAAGCTCGTAAATCAGCGCAATTGTTTTTTTCTCATCGCTCCAGCTGTCTGAGCGCACAACATCAAATTCATACTGCTTCAGCTGCACAGAAATCTTCCTCTCAAGCCTTCTCAGTTCGCCCCACATTATGTCCGGCAGGACATTCTTCGGATATGCCAGCTGCAGCGCAATTATTTCCTTTTTTGAAAGCATTTGCCTTATTTTCCCAATGCCCCAGCATTTCACAAGCTCTGGAAAGAAAAATTTCTCAGCCGGCTTTTCCAAAAACGCATTTGCAGCAAGCACCATCCTTTCAAACTGCTCGCGGGAAAGCGCTGCAGCAACATTCCTCCCCTTGTCTATCGGGTCAATTATTATAAGCGCAGAAGCAGGGAACATTTTTCTCACATCTTTCTCATTCCAATAACCCTCCAAATCAATTACCTTCCCGAAATGCCACTCCGCAATTGCCTTCAGGCAGTCCTCAAATTCCCCATATTCCAGAATAAGCAGCTCAATTACATATCCCGGAACGCTTGCAAATTTCAGGTCAGCGCCATAACAGCCGATTCCCTTCATGAACTGGCGCAGCAATCTTACTTCGCTCCTGTGCCCTTCATTCAGGTTCTTCAGCAGGTATTTTGTATGAAAGGCAGTCCGGTCAACAGCACTTTTCAGTTCCCCTGTGTGCTCAATCTTATAGCTCGGAACAATCTCAACATCATACCCTTCAACATTTGCGCGAAGGTAAGGATGTTCGGAATACGCCTCAAACCATTTGTATCCCTTAAGCACCTTCTTTCCGATGCGAAGCCCCTCCTTTACAAATTCCTCCCTTGAGAGATGCTTTGGAAACAAAACAAAAATATCAATGTCCCTGTCGCCTTTAAGATGGGTGTTCCGCGCAAGAGAGCCGGCCAGCAGGCAATCGACATGCCTGCCCTCCATTGATTTTATCTTCCCAATAAGTTTGTCCGCAAGCGCAATTTCGCTTGCATACTCCAAGGCGCTTGGGGTTATTTTTGCAAGCACTTTTTGCAGCAGCTTGTCCATGTTAGCAATTATATAGAAAGAGGAATATATTGGTTTTGTTTAAACAAAACCAACTACTTAAGCATTACTCTCCTTACCACACTATATTCAGGCCCACTCCGCATGAGCTTGCTTTCCATTATGTCAATGCTTTCCACTTTAATGTTTGCGGAGTAATTTTCGGCCTTCAATCTTCCAAGCACCTCATCAACTTCCCTTCTTTTTAGCATTTTATTCCTTGCAAGAGTGATATGCGCATGGAACCTTTCATCATGGAGACTGAGCGCATCATCAATCATTGCGGAAATGCGCTGAAACTCCCCGCTTCCTTCAGCAATTCCAATCCATATTACGCGCGCATTGAAATCCCCAATCCCTGAAATGGTTGCATTGAAGCGGGTCTCATTTTCAATAATTTGCATTTTTTCCCCAATTTCCTCCAGCTTTTCATCGCTTACATAACCCAAAAATTTCATTGTTATGTGCAGGTTCTGCATTCCCACAACCTTGCACTTTTCTTGCGGAATTTTGCAACTCAGCCTTTCATAAATCTGCCGCTTGATTTCCTCAGGCAGATTGACTGCAATGAAAATCCTTCTAAATTCCGCCATATTCTCACACAAGCCTTAAAATGAAAGTCTTTGTTCCAACATAATTCTTGGGATATATTCTCACAGGCTTCCATTCTTTTGCCTTTGCCATGACTCTCAGCATCCCGTGATTTTCAGAGCTTACATCAATAAACAATTTCCTATTTTGTTTTTCTTTGCATAATCTGCAATGTCCTTAAGAAATTCTCCAGCCAGATCATGCCCCCTGCGCTTCGGATGCACATACACCCTGGATATGTGCAAGCCGTATTTGCCTTCCTTGTGGAACAAAGCGAATGAGCCTCCTATCTTGCGTGGCACATTAATTAATGCTGGTTCCGGGAGAGCGTTTGCATGCACAGGCTTTCCTGAATGTGCAATAATCACATTTCCATATCTTGCATGATTTATTTTCACGCGCCTCATTCCAGTTTCTCCTTCGCGGCTTTCTCAAGCCTCTTCAAAAGTTCGTAATTCTTCCTCAGTTTGCTGTTTGCCTCATCCAGTATCTGCTTCATATATTCCCTCTCAATGAGTATTTTCGCGCCCTTTTTTACAGGCAGGCTTATGCTTTGAGTGCCAACAAACTCCGCAATGCATTTTCCCTTCTTTGCGACTATTATGCCCCCGCGCTTTACCCCCGCATTGCGCATCACATTTAGCAATGAATCCGCATCCCCGAGGCTTTTTGTTCCAATGTGAATTATGAACGGCTCCATCTTGAACCAGAGGGTTCCAGTGCTCTTCGCTTCCAATCCCCTCCATAATTCAGCAAATTTAACCGCGCGGTGCCATTTCCTGTGGAAGTAGCTTTCCTCCTTTGTTCCCTTACCATACAATCCCAGAAGCATTATCCTTCCCGCGCACCCGGATGAAGTGAAAAAATTCTTTGTGGAATTTATGTAATTGCACAAAGAAAGCATTTTTTCATCAGCCTTTCCTTCCCTTACCGCATTTTCCCAGTTTTCCCTGTTGTGCAGCTTGCTCATCCTCCAGCGCTCATTTTCCGAAAAATCCATAAGCCTCTTCATATTTCAAATTGCACCTTCAGCAGTTTCATTTTTCCGTTAAGTTCGGCGAGCAGGGCATTCCCCTCTTTCAGCGGGCCGACATTTATGGATTTTGTTTTTCCAATTTCAATCTCCCCCTTCGCCTCGTGCACATGCGCGCATATGTGCAGCAGGGGCTGGAACTTCTCAATCGCCCTGCTTATTTCCCTGCAGCCGAGATGCACGCCAAATCCCGCAAGGTCAATTTTTACATTATACGGGGGGGAATGCGTAACAAGGATTGTTTTTTTCGGGTTCGTTCCGGGAAGCAGCCCATTCAAAACTTTTTTTGCCTCCAAATCCCCGAGGCTGAACTTATAAAAAGTGTGGTAGGGGATTGCGCCGCCAAGCCCGATGAAAGCATAGCCCCCGAATTCAATTTTTCTCTTGTGCAGGAGAATTCCCTTTTTCTCCAGCAGTTCCACAACTTGCTTGCCGTCCATGTTCCCCGGAACCGCAATTATTTTTTCCGCAAAATCCAGCTCATTTAGGACCCTTTCAGCGCTTTCAGCCATGCCGTCATCAGTTATGTCCCCGGCAATTGCAATCAAACCAATCCCGGCACCTGAAAATTTCTCCTTAAGCCTCCGCGCGGCAAGCGCATTGGAATGCGCATCAGCAATGAAAAGCACTTTCATGAAAACCAACCTTTATAATTTTATATCCTTAATTATATATTGGGGTGCAGAATGTTAAATAAGTTTGTTATTTTGCTTCTTTTGACCCTTATGCTGGGCTTTGCAAGCGCGGACATTCTGATAACTTCCCCAATGGAAAGCCGCCTTCTCCCGAATGAAAGGCTCGAGCTCGGCTCAATTTCTCCCGGAGAAACGCTCATAATAGGCATTAATTCAGACACGGGCTACACGACCCAGCAGAAATGGAGCAGGGCGGAATTCATTGCGGAAACGCTCCCCGAGAACTGGGAATACACTAACTCAAAATACCTTGCGGATGTTTTTACACTGCAGCTGAAAGTTCCGGAAGATGCGGAAAAAGGCGCATACAATGCGAAAATAAAGCTTACAGACGTGAAGCACAACATTCCGGATGAATTTGTGCAGCTTCTTTTCTATGTTGAGGACAATTTGATAACCGCGGACATTTCGGATTTGAGGCAGGATGTGGTTGTTGGAACCGAAGCAAAATTCAAGCTCACAATAATAAACGACTCAATAGCTGAACATGAAATTTCTGTTTCCTCAACGCTCCCGAGCTACTGGTTTGCGGAGCAGAAAATAACAGCAAAGCCGAAATCAGTAATCACAAAAACCCTTAAGGTCGATCCGAGGGTATATGGCGCAAAGCAGTTTGATTTTTACATAGCTTCAGAACAAACAGGAAAGAAAATCGCAACATTCAATGCGCAGCTGAATGTTCTCCCTACCCCCCCAAGCAAGTTCGCGTCCGGCTTCAACGGCCTTGCGTTCTTCACCCCGAACATGCTTGTAAGCTATTTCATAAACTCATTCATAAGCCTGCTTGGTTAAATTTATGGACGAAGAAATTGCCCATTATTCAAGGCAGATAATTTCCGAAATTATCTCCGGGAAGATTGCTGATTTGAAGCGGCTGAATGAAAGGAAAATGCAATTAAGCAGGGAGCTGATGATTCCCCGGCTTCCGAAAAACCCGGACATACTCGCATACGCAAAGAAAAAAACCCCGAAATTGATTTCCTTCCTCGGGATAAAGCCCGTTCGCACGCTTTCAGGGATTGCTGTTGTAGCGGTAATGCCGGCTCCGCAGGAATGCCCGGGAAAATGCATTTACTGCCCCTCAGGAAGGGCCTTCAATAAAAACTCCCCGAAAAGCTACACAGGATTTGAGCCCGCAACAATGCGCGCTCTCCGCGCGGATTTTGACGCATTTGAGCAGACTTCCGGGCGCATAAAGCAATTGCAGATCACAGGCCACAAAACTGACAAAATAGAATTGATTGTCATGGGCGGAACTTTTCCGGCTTGCAGATTTTCCTACCAAAAAAAATTCATAAAGGAATGCACCGATGCAATAACGGGCAAAAAGTCCCGCGACTTGCAGCAGGCGCAGAAGAATGCGGAAACCTCAAAACAGCGCCTAATTGGAATTACATTTGAAACAAGGCCTGATTACTGCAAGCAGAAGGAAATTAAAAACATGCTTGCATTGGGCGCAACGCGAGTTGAATTGGGCGTGCAGAACATCGATGATGAAATTTACAGGAAAATAGGCAGAAACCACAGCGTTGAAGATGTAATAAATGCAACGCAGCTGCTGAAGGATTCCGCGCTGAAAGTCTGCTATCACATGATGCCAGGCCTGCCCGGCAGCACTTACAAAAAGGATTTGCATGCGTTCAGGGAAATTTTTACAAATCCGAATTTCAGTCCGGATATGCTCAAAATCTACCCCTGCATTGTGGTAAAGGGCACAAAACTATATGATTTGTGGAAGAAGGGAGCATACAACCCTTACACAACAGAACAGGCAGCAAAACTGATTTCAGAAATAAAGCCCCTTGTTCCCAGATGGATGAGGATTATGCGCATCCAGCGCGACATTCCACTGCATAAGATCTCCGCGGGCGTTGCCCAGAGCAATTTGAGGCAGATTGTGAAGCGCAAAATGCGCGCAAAAAGCGCAAAATGCAGATGCATACGCTGCAGGGAGGCTGGCCAGCGCAGCTATCTTGAGAACGAATTTGCCGATATGGAAAAAATAAAAATCCTTTCCGAAACCTACAGCGCAAGCAATGGCGAGGAAATCTTCATTTCAGCCGAGGACACAAAAAGGGATTTGCTCCTTGGATTCTGCAGATTGCGCATTCCAAATGCGCCATTCATCAAACCACTTACCGAACATACTGCGCTTGTAAGGGAGCTGCACGTTTATGGCGAGCTTCTCGGATTGGGGGAGAAAAAGCCAGGCGCCTATCAGCACAAGGGCTTTGGGAAGGCGCTCCTGCAGGAGGCCGAGCGAATTGCAAATGCGCAGTATGGCATGGAAAGAATTGCAGTAATGTCCGGAATCGGCGCAAGGCAGTACTATAAAAAATTGGGTTATTCCCTTGAAGCGCCCTATGTGCTCAAATCCCCATAATATCCTACTAATTTATATATAATAATTATAGTATTATTATAGAGGCAATTTTATGGGAAAGGCACTGGTAGCAACCCTTGGCGCTGGAAGGGGGACATGGGGCCATGTTGCAAGGCTCATTGCTACAGAGGAATGGGATTCTATTCTGCTGGTTTCAAATGAATGGGCCAAGGAGAAGTTCGCCCCCGCAAAGGAAGTGGAATGGATTCTCCTGAACAACCGCGCTGGCTTTGACATTATAAAAGACACAATAAAGGAAAAGCTTCCTAAAGGAGAAATTGCAATAAGCATGGCATCCGGCGCGGGAAAAGAGCACATGGCGCTTATTGCTGCGCTGAATGAAACAAACCGCACTTACACGATCGTTACGCTCACAAAGAATGGCTTAAAGTATTATTGAGTTTATTAAGCATTTAGGAAACTCCCGATATGTTTGAGTATGTTCTATTAGTTATTGTGGCAATTCTGGCAATCTTCCTTATTTTCCTATACAAGAAATCAAAGTCCCTTGAATTCCGGCTTTCAGAGCTCGGCTTCAGGAAGGCATCGCAATCAGTGAAATACGGCAAGCTTACGGAGCAGTGGATTCCGATGAGCAGGGATTTCCCCTACAACCCGAATGATTTCAGGTTCATTGGCAGCCCCATTGACGGAATTGTTTTTGACGATTCGGAAATAGTTTTCTGCGAATTCAAGGCAGCAAATTCGCAGCTCAACGAAAACCAGAAGCGCATCAAGCAGCAAGTGGAAAACAAGAAAGTGAAATGGCTCGAATTTAGGGCTGAATAGGAAATGCCACAAGTATTTTTTTATTTTATGTCCATCAGGCTAAATTTCTCCTGAGCAGTATCATTACAGGAAGGTCATTTTTATGTTGTTTTCTGAGCATTTGCCTTATTTCTGGCAGCGCTGGCAATTCATCACGCAGCCCAATGCCAAGAATTCCTTTTAATTCTATTTCACAATGCTTGTCAACCTTCCATCCAAGCCCAAGAAGTGTATTAATAACAGATTTTTTTGTAGTATTTACAATAGCTTCTTCACCGCCCTTTTCCTTTATTATAAATTCCATTAATCTAAAGCACAACCTTCCGAGATTCAAACCTCGAGATACAGGCATTATTTCCCTGTGGTTAATATTCCATTCTTTATTATCAAGAGTTATTGCATTAAATACTGCAATTTCTTTTTTTGTCTTATCACTCAATCTCAAGCCAATGGCTCTATCAGACCCGCTACGAATATCATTTGCAAAAATTCTTTCATCCCCCATGATTATATATTCACCTCTCCGCATTTCTCTAAAACTCGGGCTTCCTTTAGCGCGCCTGACCTTCCATTCCTTTGGAATGTTTTTGTAAAATCTTTCATATGGCATATTCACTCAACCCTGAACCTCAGGAGCGCTGCAATCCCTGTAAGCCCCTGCAGCTGCTTTCCCGCATCGCCCTCAGCGCTTATTATATGGACCTCGGCATTTGTTTTTTCCGCGCTTTCCATGAGCGCTTCCATTTTTTCCCGCTCCGCAAACAATTTCTCGTCAGTTATGAGAATTTTCTTGACAGCGCCGTAATTTATTGCATTCTGCACTTCCTTCTCCCCATAGGCAACAAGCCCCGAATTCTTTGCAAGCTCCTCGTATAATTTTGAAATGTTCCTGATTTCCTCCGCAACCGCAGTTTCCTTCAGCACGCTTTCAATAAGCCCAGACTTTACTGCCTCATTCAGCCCGGTTTCCCCCACAGAATTTGTTGCGCCCCAAACAATATCAAATTTCGCGCCTTTCTCCTCCAGATATTTCTCAAAATCCTCCTTCGCGAATCCCGGCCCCGCAACGATTATCTTATCCGCCTTTATTTCGGAAATTTTTTTGAGTAGTTCTGAAAAATACTTTTTCTGTGCATCTTCTGTTGCGTATCTTTTCCCTGATTTTCCCGCGTGCATTTTCAGCTTGTGCTCCAGCCCGAACTGCTTCACAAGCGCAAAGTCCGCCTGCTCATCATCCATTACCAGCAAAAGCAATTGAGGTATTTTTGTCGCCTGCTCCGCCTTCTTCAGGCGCGCAATCTGATACTGCTTCAGCTTCAGTTTTTTTATTTTTATCGGCTCGTTCAAAATTATTTCAAGAGTATGGGAACTCCCAAGCGGGGCAACATCCTCGGGCTTTGCATATTTCACAGTCCCCGAGGCGCGCAATTGCTTTGAATACTTGTGGAACTCAACCTTCTGGACGGCAATTTCAAGGAAAAACTTCTCCCTCTTGCTTTCAGCGCCTTCATTTTCACTAACCCTGATTTTCCTAGTGCTTGCTCCGCTGAGCACATCATTCGGCTCAATTATCCTCTCAAGATGCCAGAGGTCATCAATTGTCTGCGGCACAACCTGCAGGAAATTCTCCCCTGCATCAATCTTCAGAATGCGCATAGATATGTTATGCAGATACTGCTTTTTAACTATTTTTACCCCCCTTCAATATATGCCAAAGCAGAAAGAGCGCAGGATACGCATTGCGGTAATCGACTATGACAAGTGCAAGCCCGAGCTGTGCAGCTACTTGTGCCAGAAATCCTGCCCCGGGGTTAGGATGGGCCAGGACACGGTTTTGATAAATGAGCTTACAAAAAAGCCGGTAATTTCGGAGGAACTCTGCACTGGCTGCGAAATCTGCCTGCACCGCTGCCCCACAAAGGCAATAACAATAATCAACCTCGCAACAGAGCTTGCAAATCCCCTTCACCAATACGGGGAAAATTCCTTCAGGCTCTACCGCCTGCCGCTTCCGAAGGAAAATTCAATTGTCGGAATCATAGGGAAGAACGCAGTAGGAAAATCCACAGCGCTCAATATAATTTCTGGGCTGCTGGTTCCAAATTTGGGCAATTACAGGAGCGCTTCCCAAAATTATGACGCTGCAATTGCGCAGTTCAAGGGCAATGAGCTGCAGGGCTTTTTCCAGAAACTGAAATCAAGTGGCATAAAAATTTCCAACAAGCCGCAGAACATAACTGAAATCCAGAAGATTGCAGAGGGGAAAGTCCAGGATTTGCTGAAAAAGGCGGACGGGAGAAATGCGCTTCACGAAATAATTGAGCAGATGAATCTGCATCCGCTATTGCAGCGCAATCTCTCAGAGCTTTCAGGGGGGGAGCTCCAAAAGGTCGCAATTGCGGCATGCGCACTGAAGCTTGCCGACATATACGCATTTGATGAGCCCACCTCCTATTTGGATGTTTCAGAGCGCCTCAAAATGGCAGTTTTATTGCGCTCACTGGCGGAGCAGGGAAAAAGCATTATTGTAATCGAACACGACCTTGCAGTTCTGGATTATCTGAGCGATTATGTGCACATCCTTTATGGAAGCCCCGGCGCATATGGAATTGCCTCAAACCCCAAATCCTCAAAGGAAGGGATAAATGAATTCCTGCAGGGCTTTATTGCAGATGAGAACATCCGCTTCAGGGAAAAGGAACTGCACTTTGATGTGAAGCCCGCATCAAAGGGGCGCAAAAGCAAAATTATTGCAGAATATCCCGCGCTTGACAAGAAATTCCAAAATTTCTCCCTTTCCGCAGAATCCGGCAATCTCTATGAGGGGGAAGTAATTGGGATTTTAGGCGCAAATGCAACAGGCAAAACAACCTTTGTGAAAATGCTCGCAGGCCTGCTCCAAGCGGACAACTGCCAAATAAATTTAAAATTGAAGGTTTCCTACAAGCCACAGTATCTGCAGGCGGAGCAGGGAATTAGTGTGGGGGAGGCATTTGAAAAGGCGCAAATAGATGCGCGGATATTTGAAAGCGAGATTGACAAGAAACTTAACATAAGTGCGCTTTATGACAAGAAGCTCCCGGAACTTTCAGGGGGAGAACTGCAAAAAGTTGCTGTTTCACTCTGCTTGTCTAGAAATGACGCTGATTTATTCCTTCTTGATGAGCCAAGCGCATTCATTGATGTTGAGGACCGCCTGAAAATTGCGGATGTCATAAAAAGTGTTGTTGACAAGAACGACAAGATTGCAATGGTTGTAGACCATGACATCATCTTCCAGGATTACATTTCAAACCGCCTTGTTGTATTTTCCGGAATTCCCGGAAACAACGGAAATGCCTCCCCCCCGATGAGCATGCATGAGGGCATGAATGCATTCCTGAAAGGCCTTGGAATTACCTTCAGGCGCGACCCCGCAACAGGAAGGCCGCGCGCAAACAAGCCGGATTCAGTGAAGGACGCGGAGCAGAAAAAGAAAGGTGAATACTATTATACATTCTAAATGAAAAATTTAGCCGCGGTATTGTTGTGATATTTGTTTGGCGTCTAGGTAGATTTTATTTCTGAATCCTACTAATTCTCCCAGCCTTGTTAATTGTTCCTCATCCAGGGGTTTATGCTCCTTTAAAATTGCTTTAAGAAGAGGTATACCGTGAGCCTTTCTTTCAGCCCCCGCATACATTTGGCTATTTTTCCCGACTAACTCCCCAAAACGTTGCAATTCCGGAGGTTCTAGGTATCCACGCCCATCTTGAACCGCAAATAAGGCATTAAGGTTTATTTGCTCTTCTCTAGTTCTTACAACGGCTTTTGGTACTTCATGGCTTCGCTTTTTCCACTTCAGCAGCCACCCCCTAACGGCCCCTATATTTGCCATATAATAACCTCATTTCCGAGCAAGTTTTAAACCAAACGAATTTCACTGGTTTTAACCGGTGGCGTGAGTGTAATTCCCAACTATCAAAAACCATATGCCGCTGACTTCAGTCAGTGGTGATTGACTCATACAGGCCTGGGCCCGGATTTGCGGATTGTTCTTTGCATTTTTTTATATTTTAGTGCTTTTATTAAAACATTTCTGTAGGCCCTACTTCCCCTTCCAAGCAAAGACCTAAGGTCCCTCCATTGCTCTTTTTCCAAATAACCTTGAATTCTGAATGCCCTCAACAGCATATTGCGCAATAATTGTTGTTCTTTAGTCAGAGCCATCATCATACCCTTGAAAGTTTCGTAACCAGTCTCATCAAATCCTTCCCGTAAATGCGCCCAATGCTGCCCCCTGCGCATGCGCTTTCCGAAAATTCCCCAATCCCATCGCCTCTAATCCCTGCTCCGCTGATCAATACTGGAACAGGGTCCGCGGAATGGCGCTTCAGCGCGCAGGGAGTTGAATGGTCCGCAGTAATGCAAATCAGCGCATTTTTCTCCTTCACAAGCGGAGCAAGCATTCTATCAATTTTCTCAATCGCCTTTTTCTTTGCAAGCGCATCCCCATTATGCCCGAGCTTGGCAGGCCCCTTTATCTGCACATAAATATTTGTTCTGCAATTCACTATCTGCCTGACTTCATCCCTGCCGCGCCTTATTACTTTCATCCCCAGAAACTTTCCCAGTCCGATTTCAACAGGCATATCCGCAATAATGCCCCAATTATGCATTTTTTTCACATTCCCCGGCTTTTTCCCCGCATCCCTCAGGAGAATAGTCCCGTTATGCATAATCCTCTCTGCATTTGCAATGAATTTGTTTATCCTTTTGCAGGTTTTTATCTCCCCCCTGCAAATCCTCTCTATCTTTGTCCGTGTAACCGCGCGCGAAATGCTCCCGTATTTCTCATATCCCGGATGCGTGTTTGAAACATCCTCAGAGGCGTTTTTCACAATCATAACCGCGCGGTAATCAATTGTCGGGATTATCCTTATTTCAGGGTCAATCATGTTCAGCCTTTCAATAATTCCCCTTGGCGGGATTTTCATCCTCACATCAATAATTTTTTTTCCCCTGACCTTTGCAAAATTGCACCTTATTGCGATTTCCCCCCTCTTCAATTTATATCCGATTCCAAGCGCTTCCAGGGGCCCGCGCCTCGGGCAGGAATTCAAATCATATCCTAGAATCGCATACTGCGCCGCCCCTGATTCAGGCGCAATCCCTTTTATCGGCTGCATTATTCCAAGTTTTGCGCGGGATGCAAGCGCATTCAGATTCGGCTTTCCCGCAGCCCCAAGCGGGGTTTTGTTCCCCAATTCCGCAATTGGCAGATCCCCTATCCCGTCAAGTATTATCAGGATAATTTTTTTCATTCCACCACTTCAACCTTTTCCCCTTTCCCTTTTACATTAAATGCCCTTGTGCTATTTAAATTATAGGGGTGCGCCATGATGATGTGCAATTCCCCGAACTGCGCAAAGCTTGAAATATCCGCGGAAGACGGAAAATTATAATTCCCGGGGTGGGAATGCGCGCTCCCCGCAATCCTTGAATCAAACGGGACCAGCCAGGTTTTTATGAGCGTTGAAGTTCTCCCATATTCCGCAGGCACAACAATAATTTCATCAATGATTTTTTCCCTTTTATTTCCCCCGAGAAGCGCGAAGAACTCATCCGGATATGCATTCCTTGCGGCCTCAAGCAAATCCATCAGAACAGCCCTTTTTATGCGCCACATGCCAATAACTATAATTCACAAACCCAGATAAAACAGCATTGTAGGCAGCATCAGAAATGCCATTGCGTTTGTGCGCTTTGTCCCTGTTGCAATCGGTATCAGCCCAATGCTAGTTGCAATTGCGCATATGAACAGCCCAAAAGGCCCGGAAAGCAGCAATACCAGAACGAGCAGTACAGCAAGGACAATCGCATTAAGCGCCTTGTAATTCAGGTTCTGCACTCCATTTACAAGCGCCTTCGCAAGAATGCCTGTTGCCAAAAAGGCAATTCCTGCAACAAAAACGCACACAAGCGCAATAATTATTATTTGTTCAGCCTGCAGATTGATGATTTGCGCAATTGCCGCAGCGCTTCCGGTTCGGGTTTTTCCAAGCGCAAACAGCACAAAAAAGCCGAATATCATATTGCTTGTTGAAATTCCCCCGAGCATCACAAGATATTTGGAAGTGCTGATTTTCCCAAGCAGCTTGCGCAGAATGAATGCGGCCTCATTCGGCCCTATGCTTGGCAGCAAAGCCACAAGGCCTCCCGCAACAGCGCTAAGGAAACTCCCGTGCAGGACCATTTTTTTGCTGTAGTTTGAGGATTCAATCACCTGTCTTGGAATAGTGGAATTGTTTTTCAGGCTGAAAAGAAGGTTGCTGATTCCGAAAAAGCCCGTAATCAGCGGAAAGAGCGCATTGCCCATTGAAAAATTGCGCAAAATATACAGGCCCATGATTCCCGAAAGCGCAATTACAGCAAGCGCCCAGAGTTTTTTGCAAATGTTTTTTTCCGAATGCACCATCAGGATAAGCACAAGCCCCAGCAGATAGGGGATTGCAATTGTTATCAACGGAATGAATTTTGCAATGAAAACCAGGAACAGCGGGGCAAGCAAAAGCGCAAAAATTGCCCCGAAAAAGCATCCGAGCGAAGTCAGCTTTATCGCCTTGTATCCCAGGCCTTTAAGCAGCATCCTGTGCCCTGGAAGCACTGAAAGGAAGGAATTCTCATCAGGCGCCCCGAGAAGGATTCCTGTAACAAAATCCACAAAGCTGTGCATTACGCTCATCGCAACAATCAGCAGCACCAAATTGAAATCCCCCAAGGCCGCAAAAAGCAAGAGAACCGCAGAAACAGTATTTATGTGAATTCCCGGCGCAATTCCCGTGAATATCCCTATAATGCATCCGGCAAGGACATAAAGCAATTCAATCATTTTCCGCAGCTTCCAGCTTCTGCTCAATCAATGCAATCTTTTCAATGATTATTTCAGGATTTCCCTGATACTGCCTTACGCTTCCGACAACCCTCACAAAATTTCCCTTTTTTGCAATGCGCCTTTCCTCATCGCCTGGATTGAACTTTACTGCGCTGATTTTATTGCCATCATAGAGCTGGAGCATAAGCGCGTTTTTTGCTGTGTAAGCACTTAGAATTTTCGCATTAATGCCCGCCTTCTGCATTGCCCGCCCCTGCAGTATGCCCGAAATGCTGGTCTCTGTTGGCTTCTGCTGCTCAAGGGCAAAAACTACCAGCAGCAATCCCAATACGGATGCGATTAAGGCAATTTTTGCAATATTCCCGTCGCTGAGCTCAAAAGCCATATGAAATTAGCGCATGGAAAGGGTTATAAGTATATTCGTCAATCGCCGATAAATATAAAAACCTTTTTAAATAGAATATACCTATAGATTAAGAGGTGAAAAGATGCCAAAAAGAATACCGAATTACTTTGAGATTCTGATTACGCCAAACCCGCCATTTACAAAAAAGATTCAGGGAATAGGCTTCAGGCCATTTATAGTTGAGAATTCCACTAAATTTGATTTGCATACCCTTCCAATAAACCAGCCGGATGGAAGCGTTTTCATCCAGGTATGGGGAACAGAAAGCAGCACCGAGGGCTTTATGCAGTTTTTAAGAGACAACAAACCGCAGAAAAATGCGGATTACAGGGTTGATTTAATCTCAAAATCATACAGAACGCAGAATCAATTCAAAGTCCTGTATTTCATAGACGCCCTGACTCTCGGGCAGATAAAAAGAGGGGTTGACTTTGCCATCAATATGAGATGATGGCATACCTGATGCAATTTCATAGCAGCACCAAATTCCAGAGAATATCCCCCACAATGCTCAAAACAATGAACGCAATCAATATTGCGGGCACAAATGGAACGCTCATCTTTATGCAGATTTCATCCTTCAGTTTTTTTTGCCTTACCAGTTTTTTAAGTTCCGCAATCTCCTCTTCGGAAACTCCGCCCGCGCGCCTTGCGCTTGCAATTATTTTCCCCTTTATGCGCATCCTTTCCGAAAGCGCGCGCATGTTCATTCCTCTGAAATAATCCCACAGCTCCCCGAAGCCGAGCGGCTTCACCCTGATTATTTTCCCGTTTCTGCTTACAATATTTTCCGCAACAATCATCCCTTCCTCCAGCGCGGTTATTTTCATCCTTTTTCTCATTGCCTCATCCCTTCCGACAACATAGAGTTTCAGCAGCAGATAGATTGCCGCAACAACCGCAAACAACACCAAAAAATCAAATGCAAGCGCATAAGCATCAAAGAACAGCGCAATTGCAATCAAAACGGCATCAAGAGCCATCCTGATTAATTTTGGCAGCAATGCCATAACAATCAATGCAATCAGCACCAAATACGCATTCCACTTCAGTTGGATGAATATTGCATTCAGCGCACCGACCGCAATTGCAAACTCCGCAATATGCAGAAGTCTCCCCTTAATTTCAGGCATAATTATTTTTCTCAATTCCGCATTTTTCCTAATTCCGTTAATGCTCAACGCCAATCCGTAAGGAAGCATCGCAAGAACGCTGAAAACAAAAAGCGTCAATGGGAAAAGTGGAAGAGCAATTGTTTCCAACAGCGGGGCGCTTATTCCGAGCGCGCTCCCCAAAAACGCGTAATTAATGGGATTAAGCGCTGCAATTGCAGTGAATAATTTCACATCCCCGCCCGCCCAGACCCCGAAATGATAGAGCGCATATGCAAAAACAAAAGTCGCAATTACCGCAAAAACCGTCTCATAAAACACCAGCATCTGCGCATTTGCAAGCGCATCCGCAAAATGCAGCGCAATTCCTATTGCAATCAGCCCGAAAGTGAGCCTGTTTGCAACAATGCGCTCCCTGAAATCAGTGTAAGTCGCATAGCCCAATCCGAAAACACTCAGCAGGAAATATGCAATTGAAAAATACATTTTTTCACTAGGCCTTTAGGTTTCCCTTCCACTCTTTTGCCATTTCCCTGTGAATTGCCTTTTTGCCCTGCTCAACCAGCCTTTGCTGCTGCTCCCTCAATTTCACATTGCGCTTCGCTTCGGCAATGAATTCCCTTACCGCTTCCTTTGCATCCATGTTCTCATTAATTGCTGCTTACAAATATCGGCCTCTTGCTCAAAAGCCTTGGCAGCGCAATCGGCCTGAAGGGCATTCCCTCAGTGCGCTTCTTGATTTCCTCAATCAGCTGCCCCTTTGACATCTGCTTCTGCTCATTTGTTTTTCTGATTCTTACATTCAGCGGAGCGCCATTAATTTCTTTATCCCCTATGACAATTATGTGCTGCGCCCAGTCCTTCTCAGCATCCCTTATTTTGCGCCCAATGCTTTCCACCCTGTCATCAATATCAACCCTTATATTCTGCTTTTCAATCTCATCAGCAAGCTTGTTTGCAAATTCCAGATGGCTATCAGAGACTGTTGCAATCCTCACCTGCGTAGGGCTCAGCCAGAGGGGAAGAACAGCCCTTGCGCCCTTCTGCTGCTCCATATAGGCCTTCTCGAGCAGCGCATAAATTACCCTCTCAATCGCCCCGCAGGGGGAGAAATGCAATATTAATGGGTTTTTTTGCTGGTTGTTCGCATCAGTAAATTTCAAATCAAAGTTTTTCCCATTCTCAATGTCTATCTGGTCAGTATTGAGCGCGGAGGCCTTCTCAAGCGCATCAACAAAATTCCACTCATATTTCATTGCAAAATAGAAGAACTGCCTGTCCCACATCTCAATAAGCGCGGGCTTCCCCCATTTCTTTACAAGCCCTACCACAAACTCCTTGTTCTGCTCCCAGAATTCCTTCACAACCCTTATTGCGAATTCCAGATCATTCGGAATCTCAAACCCTATCCTTTCCTGCATATTGCGCGAAACCTCAAAGCGCCTTGACATCTCATCCTTTGCCTGCTGCATGTCCGCGCACAGCGCATGGCAGTCCGGCATTGTAAAGGCACGCAATCTCCTAAGTCCTGTAAGCTCGCCGGATTGCTCCACCCTGAAGCTGTATTTTGTCATTTCAAAAATCTTAAGCGGCAGCTGCTTGTATGAAAAGTTCGCATCATGCAGCATCAGAAATTGCCCGAAACAGGCGCTGAATCTCAGGAAAACATCCTTGTTCGGGGTTTTGATCGTATACTGCCTTGCGGGAAATCTCTCCAGATATTTTTTAAGCGAGGGATGCGCATAATCATACATTATCGGGCTTTCAATTTCAACTGCGCCATATTTGTGCATCTCATCAGAAACGAACTCCTCAAGGAGCTTTTTTACCAGTTTCCCATTAGGTGGATAGCGCATGTTCCCCGGGTCCGAACCGCTTTCATAATCCGCAATCTCAAGCTGCTTCATCATTTTAACATGCGGCGGCTCCTCCTTCGCAACCCTTACCTTCGCCATCTCATAGCTAGCAAGCTTCTCAAGGCCCTTATAATTCCCGAAATTGAATCCCGCGACTTTCCCATTCTCATTCCTTATTTCATTCAATTTCCCGTTAGGCTCGAGCACAAACCAGCCTGATTTAAGAGTTTTTTCAGCCTTTACTGCGGTTGATTCAGCCTCTTTTTTTGTTTCAGCAGTTATCTGCCTGCTCAATTCGCTTAATGGATGCCCCTTGCATGCAATCTCAAATGCCTTGTAATAGCCGAAGGGGCTTTTTACAACCTTGTATTTCTCTTTTGCAAGCGCCTGCTCCGCAAGAGCCATTATTTTTACAGCGGTTTCAGGCCTGCTGGGCTTTTTCCCGAAAAGCAGATGCACATAGGGATACAGGACAATATTTTTCTCCTTAAGGCTCTGCGCAACGCCTGCAATTTCCTTCGCGAGGTTTTCCGCAGTTCCCTCGGGATTCGCATCGTCCTCCTCAGCAAAGCTCATAAAGCAGACAAGGCATTCCTTCAGCTTCGCGCTCTTCTCCTTGGGGGCCAGAGGCTCAGCAAACTTGGTTTTCTCCCCCGCCTTGTAATTCAGCTTGTCAGAGTGTATGAATAGCACGTTCATTCCGCAGCACCACAAATATGATAAAGCCAAATATTTAATATATTATCATGAGTACTTCCCCAAGCGCCGAGCTTTGCGTCAGGTGCAAAGGGCGCCTTTACTGCGGCATGCACTATTGTCCAATCCTTGAGCGCTATAAGAGCGCCAGGAGGATTACTTCTGAAATAAAGGGCACTGAATTCTCAGGGAATTCCCCCCCGGGCGTTTTTGTTTCATGGAATGATTATCCTAACATTTCCTTCGCGCCCATGTCTCCCCCGAAGGTAATGGAAAACGCGGATTTGCTTGACAATCCCGAGAAATGGTATGGCATTGCGCAGGAGGAAATTATTGCCTTCAGGGAAATACTCATAAGGGGCACAAAGAAATTCAATGCGCTTTCAGCCTCAAATCCCTCCTATGAGCTTTCCGAAATGCAGGAGATGCTGATGGCCTCAAAGCCCACGGAAGTTGAAATAAAGCTGAAATATGCCCCGAAAATTGAACTGGAATTTGACGCAAGCGCCGCGCCCTCAGGCCCAGCTGCCCCGCTTGAAAAATTCACACTTGCAGAGAACCCGAAAATCCCCAAGGACATTGATTATGCTGTAAGCGATTTTGACCTGAAGGCAAACTCCGCGCTGCAGGAACTTTATAAAAAGGAAGTTCCCGTCCATGTGCTCTACAAGCTGCTGAGCGCAGGCCTGCTCGGGGTGCAAAAGAACAGAAAATTAACTCCCACCAGGTGGTCCATTACTGCAACCGATTCAAATTTATCCAATGCGATGATTTCGCGCATAAAGGAATTTTCAAAAATTGACTCTTACTTGCTTTTCAATTCAAATTATTTGGATAATAATTTCTATGTCCTGCTGTTGCCAAGCGAATGGCAGTTCGAGCAGCTTGAGGCATGGCAGCCCGGAAGCCCCTGGGCGGGAAATGCTGAAAACGCGTTCATTATTTCGGATTATGAATTTTACAAAGGCAGGACAACATACGCTGACAATGTAACAGGCGCTTATTACTCCGCAAGGCTTGCAGTCTGCGAATATCTGACGCAGCAAAAGAAGCAGGCAGGCGCAATAATTTTCCGGGAGATAGGGCCAGATTACAGGGTTCCGCTAGGGGTATGGCAGATAAGGGAAAATGTAAGATATGCGCTGAAGCAGAAGCCGCTTAATTTCTACTCCCTTGATTTGGCGCTGCATTACATTGACTCAAAGTTCAGGATTCCGATGAAATTCTGGAAAAGCAAATCAGCGCTCCTTGACGCGCACCTCAGGCAGAGAAGGATGCATGAGTGGTTCTAACATTTTCTCTTAATTCATTTCCCCGCATACTTCATGAACTGCGCGAGCAGCGCTTCCAGCTGTATCCTTTCATTTGCGCCCTCAACAATCCTGAAATTGTACTCGCCAATAATGTCAATCAGCTCAATCTTCGTTTTGCTGTCAATCTCGGTTTCAGGCATGTCAATCAGCTCCCTGTACAACTGCACAATAATGTCCTCCCCGCTCATCCCGTGCTCATAAAGCAGCGCATCAAGCTTCTGCCGCGCCTCCAGAAATTCATGTTTTAGAATGAGCTTTATCATTTCCTGGATTTCAACAGGCTTTGCGCGCGATGCGACATTGTATATTGTGTCCTCATCAATTTTTTTGCCCAGGGAAGCTCCGGCCTGCAGTATGTTAACAGCTTTCCTCAAATCCCCCTCGCTCACGTAAATCATCGCCTTTACCGCCTTTTCATCCATCTGCAATGATTCCTTCCCCGCAATATCCTGCAGCTTCTCCTCTATGTGCCTTGAACTCAATGGCTTGAAGCGGAACAAAACGCATCTGCTCTGCAATGGCTCAATAATGCGCGAAGAGTAATTGCATGAAAGGACAAACCTGCAGGTCTTTGTATAGCGCTCCATTGTCCTTCTCAGGGCCTGCTGCGCATCCGCTGTTAATGCATCAGACTCATCCAGAAAAATTATCTTGAATTCTGTATTGAAAGCAAGGGTGCGCGCAAAATCCTTTATTGTAGAGCGCACAACATCTATTCCCCTCTCATCCGATGCATTCAATTCCAGGAAATTCCTCCCGGTTTCATTCCCATACAATTCCCTTGAAAGGGCAACCGCCGCGCTTGTCTTTCCGGTTCCCGCAGGCCCTGAAAACATCAGATTCGGCATGTTCCTGTTTCTCACATATGCCTCCAGGCGCTTAACTATCTCATCGTGCCCTATTATGTCATTGAGCCTCTGCGGCCTGTATTTTTCCACCCATGGAAGATTGTCAGCAATCATGAAGCATCAAAATAATTAGCGTAGGGAACACTTTTAAAGTGTTTGCAGAACTATTTGTAATATGAATTTCAACTATGCCGCAAAGTTGATAGTACTCTTCATTTTCTTCTATGCTGTCCTTTTTGCCGTTTCAAATCTCATCAATCTCGGGCTGACCGCCTGGTCAAACAACCCGATGTTCTGGCTCATGCCCTTTGTGGGCTTCTTTTTCGTGTTCATTGCGATTGACTACATTGACAGGTATCTTGGAATAAAATTCGCAAACACGGTTTTCTTCCCGCTTGCCTTCATAATTGCGTGCTTCATCTCCTACTGGGTAGCGCTTTACATATATTTCGGCAATACCGCCCAGCTTTCAGGGCAGACGGCAGTTGTGTTTGACTTCTGGGAGAAGCTCAGGGCGAGCGCCTTTTTGCTGTTTGTTTTCTCGGGGCTTTTCGGCTGGCTCTCAAAAATCGCAATGGACAGAATAGGCAAATAATGCATCAGAAACTGCGTTTCCCCAGGCTTCCTCATTTTCAGGAGAAATTATGCCAAATTCAAAAACATTTTACCTTGAAACTTACGGCTGCGCGTTCAACAAGTCAGATTCTGAAATATTGTCGGGGTTCCTGAAGCAGCACAAGTTTTCCCCCGCTCCGCCGGAAAAGGCGCGCTATATAATAATAAATTCCTGCGCGGTAAAGGAGCCCACGGAAAAGAGAATGCTCTGGCGCATCGGGGAGCTGCAAAAAACTGCGGAAAAAAGCGGGGCGGAGCTGATTGTTTACGGCTGCCTGCCGAAAATAAATTCAAAAGCAATATCTGAAATTTCCGGAGAAATAACCCAAATCGGGCCGGATTTGGGGGAGCTTGCGGATTATTTGCACCTGCATCCCGCGCAGAATGAGCTGGAAATCCCGGAAGAGCGCGCAAACAGATTCATTTCCATAATTCCAATATGCAAAGGTTGCTTACAAAACTGCGCATACTGCTGCACCAAATTCGCCCGCGGGAAACTCAAAAGCCAGGGCATTGAAGCGATAAACAAGCGATTCCAAAGGGCAATTAAAAAAACAAGCGAAATCTGGCTAACCGCGCAGGATTGCGCGGCATATGGCGCGGACATAAAAACAGGCCTTGCTGAATTATTGGGGGCTTTATTGCAGAACAGGGGCAATTACAGGATAAGGATTGGGATGATGAACCCCCAGCATCTCCTGAAAATATATGGTGAATTTGCGGAAGTGTTTGATTCCCCGCGCATATACAAATTTTTGCATGTTCCGCTGCAATCCGGCTCCGACCGCATACTGAAGCTGATGGGAAGGGGCTACCGCGCAGATGATTTTTTGGGCTTGGCAAAAAAACTGAAAAAGGAATTCCCGGAACTTTCGCTCAGCACAGACATTATTGTGGGTTTCCCCTCGGAAACTGAAAGCGATTTCAGAAAGACAATTGAAACAATTGAAAAAATAAGGCCTGACATTGTGAATATTTCAAAATTCGGCGCAAGGCCGGGAACAAGGGCAAAGGAAATGGAACTGCAAGTTGATGGCGCAATAATAAACAGGCGCTCCGCGCTGCTGAGCAGAATATGCAGGGAAATCGGGCTTGAAACTAACAGGGAAATGATTGGAAAAAAAGCCCGGGTACTGGTTTCAGGGAAGGGCTCAAAATCCGGCTTTATTGGAAGGGCTGAAAACTACAAGCCGGTACTGCTGCGCAAAAACCTTCTCGGGAAGTTTGCCAATGTGAAAATAACCGGCGCAAGGCAGAATTACCTTGAATGCAAACTGATTTAAATTCCTTTCTTTCCAAGATTATAGCAAGGGGTGCATTTATGGATTTGCTTACCGTTGCAGAGGAATACATTTCAAACTACAGGATTGCGCTTGGCTTCGGCATACTTCTCGTTTTCGTAATCTTTTTCGCGCAGTTCTCCGGCCTGTACATAAGCTCAGGCTCAATCTTCATGGAATACAACCTCATGCAGCAGAATGTTTTCACAATTCTCCCGCAGATTGGCGCAATTCTGGTATACCTTGCAATGTTCTCAACCTTTGTTACCCTCCTTGTTTTTGCAGTGAAGAACGACCTGAACGTTACGAAGCGCCTTTATTACTTCACTGAGAAAATGCAGAAGTTCGGCGCAAGGGTCTTTGTTTTCTACGCAATAATGATTGCGGCGCTTTCCATTCTGGGCGCGCTTCTGATAGCGGGCGGGGCAAGCACCATTGTTACTGCACTAATACTGCTTGTTATTTCACTCCCCTTCATTTTTGTCGTGCAGGCGCTCATAGTGGAGGAATGCTCGCTCCGCAATGCAATACTCTATAATTTTGAATTCATCTCCGAAAACATTGACACAACAATCTATGTTATTGTGATTTCCGCAGCGCTTCTCGCAGGCCTGCAAATTGCGGAATTCTATCTCGACTCCTTTGCCCTCTCCGGAAAATTCGTCTCGCTGCTCATAATGCTGGTCCTTATAGTGCCGCTGGTTGAAATCCTGAAAACAGCCGCATACATAGTGCAGAAATTCACGCTTGTAAGAAGAGTTGTATGACCCTATCACATTGCAACGCACTCCGCATTGCCGGCAAGGAGCTTTTGCACATCACTAATGCTGCCTGCGGCGCAGGGCATTGAATAATATTTCCTAACTATGAAATCGCTCTTCATGAACTGCCCCGTGGATTCCGTTTCGGAAGCCCTGTAGCTGAATTTCCTTGAATTTTCATATGCAAACCTTTCCCCTGCCTCATCATCCGAAGCAGGCGCAATAATCCATTCCGCCCCCAGCGATTTTCTTATTGCATCCATTGTGCGCTCAGCAAATTTCATTGTTTCCTTTGCATTTTCCCCGGAAAATGCCGCCGCAGCGCCAAACAGCGAATCAATGCAGAGCATCGGCGCAAATGAATCCAGCCCGATGCCCCTTTCTTTCAAGTATGCGCGCTGCCCCAATTGCAGAAGCTTTATTTCCGCAATCTTCTTCGCGGAATTAATGCATTTTTCCAGCTGCCCGAAGAAATCCGCGTCATTCCCCCTTGCGGACAGCGCAATGCCCGTAAGGTTCGCATTTACGCAGGAAAGGATTCCGTTCCTGAATTTCGAATAGAAGCCCTGCGCAAGCGGTCTGAGATTGTTGCTCTTGCAGTTTAGCACGTATGCGCCCCTGCGCAGCGCAGCGCCTTTAAGCAGCTTCAGCTCCGCCGGCGAATCAACCGCTATCTTGAATGTGAATTTTCCATCATATCCCGCGCTTCCCAGAAGAAGCGCGTTTGCAAATTCTATTGCCGCTGACTTCCCATCCTTCCTTACCTGCATGCCCTCGGGCGCAAAAAGACTTATCCCTATCGTGCATTTTCCATTAAATGCGCCGAATGCCCTGAAAAAAAGACTGGAAGTTTCCGCAATCTTCCTATTTCCCGCATTCACAAGGTGCTTTGAAATTGCCATGTTAAGCGCCTCAACTGAAATCGGGAGGGAAAAAAATTCCCGGATTTCCGCAATCCTTTCCCCAAGCCCGAAAATGAAATCCTCCGCGCTTGCAGCCTCCTTAATCTCATTCGCAGGGATGCAGTACGCATAGGGCTTTGTTGGAAAATCCCCAAGCGCTGAAATGTGGATTTCGGCGGAAAAATGCCGCTCCCTTATCTCCTGCGGAATGAGCCTCTGCAGGGAATATCCCTTCAGCAGCTCGCAATTCCCGTAAAAGCCCTTTGAAATCTTTTCAGCGATGTCATATGAGGGAAGGCCAATCCTTGCATACTGCCTGTAAATGTTCTCATAGCCGTATTCCAATAGCCTTGCATTCACAAGCTCGCGTATAAGCGCAGTATCCAAATATGAAATTTTAAGGTCCTTGATTTTCCCCTCAACCTCATGGCCTATCCTCTCAGCTATTGCCCTCGGCAGGCTTGTTTCCTTCAGGAGCGACTTTATTATGTTGCCCCTGTCAAAACCCTCAATCCTCTCCCCTGAAGTATGAACATGCATCCTGTGGAAGCTCGCATACACTTCCGCTGCCTCAGGGTTTATCCCGCGGAGCAGTGAAATTGCCTCTTTTCGCAGCTCTTCAATGTCAAGGGTTTCCCTCTCAGAAAGGGATTTTATTATTTTCACGACATCCCATTTTGAGGCGCCGGCTTCCTCGCACTCAAGCGCTATTTTCCCTATGGTTTCATTCATCGGCTGCGCCGAGTGCTGCTGCATCATAGGATTATGCGCGCAAAAGTAATAAACCTTGCTTTCGGAAAACAAACTTTTATATAATCTTGCGTTTGGAATATTAACAGGGAGATAGCATGGAGCTGACTTTGGATAAAATTGACCATAAAATAATTCAGAAACTGCTTGAGGACGGAAGGGCGAGCTTCTCGGCAATTGCAAAGGAGATTGCGCTTACTGATGTTGCGATAAAGAAGCGCGTTGAGCGCCTGAAGAAGCGCGGCATAATTTCCAACATTTCCGCCGAGCTCAATCTGAAGGTATTGGGCTATGAAAATCCCATATTTGTGCAGATACGCACGGAAATGAGCAAAAACAAGGATGTCATAAAGCGCCTGAAAGAACTTGATTACATTGTTGAATTGTATCAAATCCTCGGCGAATACAACCTTCTTGCAAAGCTGATAGTTCCGAACATTGAAAGCGCGGAAACCTTCATAAACAAGCTTGGAACCTTTGATGGAATTTTAGATGTGAAAACCCAGGTAATTCTCACAGAGCTGAAAAAGACCAATACGCTTCCCGCGCACTCGCTTCAGAAGAAGCTCTGATTGCTATGGCCGGCAGATATAACAGGATTAATTTGGCAAGGCTTAAGAAATTCCTTAAGCTCACAGGCGGAAATATTAACAAAGCAGCCGGGCTGCATGGAAAAATTACAACTGAAGCCGCGAGGCTGGCTGTTTTGAATAATAAAGCGCTTAAGGAATTCAGGAAAAAGGGAGGACAGGGTTCTGTAATGAGGGTGGCAGACCCCAATCTCAAAAAACTTGCCGGAAAGAATTCAGCATTTGAAAGGGATTTGGCGTGGCAGGAAACAATCCAGAAAGTGCTCGCAGCAAAAAACGTGAAAGAAGCCGCAGAACACCTGAATATAAATAAGGCTGGCCTGTACTCAAGGCTTAATCTCATTGGGGGAGTTAAAACATTTCTAAGAGATGAAAAACAGGCAAGACCAAAAACCACCACAAGGATTTTTGACGCAAAATTAATAAAGTTTGCAAGGGAATACCCCGGCCTGACAAGGCAGTTTGCAATACTGGATACTGTCTGGAAGAATAAAATAACAGGGAATGCGGAAAGGACCGCAAAAGCGATGAAACTTAAGGAAATAACAGTTTTCAAGAGGCTCCAGAACGCAAACGGCGCAATGGCCGCCCTTAGGGCACGGCTCCCGAATAAAACGCTCAGGGAACTGAAACTGCGCTGAGTTGGCTTTTTATTACTTTTTGAATTCAAAGTTTGTTGATTGGCATGATAGTGGTAATAACAGAGAAGGCCATTGCGGGCAACAGGATTGCGGGAATACTTTCCGGGGGGGACTTGAAGGAGGAGATGCGCGAGGGAATTCCCTTCTGGATTTTCGAAAGGGCAAACAAGCAATTTGCAGTTGTGCCATTGAAAGGGCATATTGTTGAACTGGATTTTCCGCCGCAGTACAAGCACTGGTTGGGAACTGACCTTAGAAAACTGAATTCCGCGCCAATCGAATACCTTCCCTCTGAAAAAAGGATTGTTGCGCTGCTTGAGAAAACAGCAAAGGGCGCCGATTCCGTAATTGTTGCAACTGATGCGGACAGGGAAGGGGAATCAATAGGGGTTGAGGCGCTGAATTTCATGAAGGCAGTTAACCCAAAATTGAAAGCAGAGCGCGCCTATTTCTCGGCTATTACCCCACAGGACATAAATGAGGCATTTGGAAAGCTTGCAGAGGTTGATTACAATCTGGCGGATTCCGCGGATGCGCGCAGGGAAATTGATTTGATATGGGGCGCAGTTCTCACGCGCTTCCTTTCCCTAGTTTCGGGGAGGATGGGTCATGAGTTTCTGAGCATAGGGCGCGTGCAGGGCCCTACCCTAAAAATAATTGTGGACAGGGAAAAGGAGAGGCTCGCCTTTTCCAGCAAAAAATACTGGGTTGTAAAGGCGATTTTTGAAAAGGAGAAGAAGGAGTTTGAGGCGATTCACAAAAAGGCGCGCCTCTGGGCAAAAGAGGAGGCGGAAGCCATCCTCAAGAAAAAAGCCCCAAGCGGAACTGTTGTGAAAGTTGAATCGCACAAAAGGGGCATAAGCCGGCCGATTCCCTTCAGCACAACCGGCTTTTTGCGCGCCGCAACTCTGCTGGGATTTTCCGCAGGGGAGGCGATGAGCATTGCGGAAACCCTCTACATGCAGGGATATATTTCCTATCCCAGAACGGACAACACAGCATATCCGAAAACCCTTAACCTAAAGCAAATCCTTAATGAGCTGCTCAAAGGCGAATTTGCGCCGCTTGCTGAAAAAATCCTCGCGCTTGGAAAATTAATCCCGAGTTTCGGGAAAGAAACAAAGGACCATCCGCCAATCCATCCCGTCGCTTCAGCCCCAAAAAACAAAATCAGCGAAAGGGAGTGGAGGATTTACGAGCTGATTGTAAGGAATTTCCTTGCGACGCTCGCGGAGGATGCGCAGGTTGAAACAACAACAGTTGAAATTGACCTGAACTCGGAGCCCTTCATTGCAACAGGCCTGGTAATACTTTCCCCGGGCTGGAAGGAATTCTATCCATATATTGCGCTAAAGGAAGTTACGCTTCCAAAGCTCCAGAAGGGCGATGTTGTGCTGCTGAAAAAACTGGAAATGCTCGAGAAGGAGACCCAGCCCCCGACGCGCTACTCCCAGGGCGCGCTGATAAAGCTGATGGAGCAGTTGGGAATAGGCACAAAATCAACGCGCCATGAAATTATAAAAAAACTGTATCTGCGCAATTACATTTCCGGAATAAAATCCATCGAGCCCCATAAAATTGCGTTTGCAATAATTGCCGTGCTCGACAAGTACTCGCAAAAAGTTGTGAAGCCGGAAATGACCTCTGATTTGGAAAAGGAAATGGACTTTGTTGCGGAGGGAAAAAAGAAGAAGGAAGAGATTGTTGACGGAAGCAGGGGCGCGCTTGCAAGCATTTTGGATGAGTTGCTGCAGAACAAGGACAAGATCGGAAGCGAACTGAGGACCGCGCTGAGGCAGGACACAATCCTTGCAAAATGCACAAGCTGCCCGGGGGATTTGCGCATAATAAAAAGCCGTTTCGGAAAGCGCTTCCTCGGCTGCACAAACTATCCCAAATGCACAACCACTTATCCGCTTCCCCAGAAGGGAATCATTTCCCTTGGGAAGGAGCCCTGCAAGGAATGCGGCAAATTCACAATTGCAATAAAAGGCACGCGCTACAGGTTTGAGATGTGCATTGACCCCAACTGCAAAACAAAGGACGAGTGGAAGGCAAAAGCCGCGGCAAAAAAAGCGGAGGAAGCCGCGGCGCTTGAGGCGGAAAAATTATCCGGCAAAAAAACTGAAGCAGGAATTGAAGCCGCAAAAAAGCCCGAAGCGCAGGCAGAAAAGGCAATTGGAAAGAAAGTGGAAATCAAGCCAATAAAGCCGCAGGAAAAAAAGGCAAAGCCAAAAGCCGTTAAAATTAAAAAAGAAAAGGGGCAGTGAAAAATAAAAAAAAGTTTAAGAGGGGGATCAGGATATTTTTTAAAAAAATATACCATTTAAGCCTGGTGAGCCTATCCCCCTCTTTTGTGAATAATTCTAGGTTTTAGATTTATTCCCCCCTTCTGAGTTGTATAACTATTGCATCATATCTTCCTTATATAAATTCTTTGGCTATAATTGTGCTGAAATGGATAGCTATTTTAATTTAATTGTTCTGGAATATATAATAAAGAGGGCATATCTATATGCGCGCACCAAAGCGGATTGGCGATGAAATAAGGCTGAAAATACTGGAAGCGCTGCTCGAGAAGGGAAGCGTTGCCCCCAACATAAGGCAGATACAGAGAAAAACAGGCTTCCACAAGGCAACAATAAAGGCATCGCTTGATTTCCTCGCGAAGGAAGGCCTGCTCCAGGGCTATGGCCCGAAAATAAATTTCCATTCCCTCGGCTACAAGCTTGAAACAACAGTTTTGCTGCAGGCTGACATGTCCGAGAAAAAGACCTTTGATGAGCTTGTGGAAAGAATAAAAAAGGATCCGCATATCTATCAGTTAGCATCAGTAATAGGCTCCGGGAACTGGAACCTGCTTGCAAGGCACATCTACAAGGATGTTGAATCCTACCACAACAACGACCTGAAAAATTACTATGAGGCAATTCCCGGGATTTTCAAGGTCATAAAGGACAGGCAGATATTCTATGCGACAGAGCCGTACTACAAGAGCGCCTCGCGCACGCGCTCGATAATAGAGCTTATAAGGCGCTCAAAGGAAGGGAAGGACTGAAAAAATGAATGTGGAAATTGACTTGCGGAAAAGCCTGAATGAAAACGCATCGGATTACTTCAACAGGGCGAAGAAGCTGAAAAGCAAAATACACGGGCTGCAGATTGCGCTGCAGGAAACCCAGAAAAAGGCTGAAATGCTCAGGAGAAGGGAGCAGCAGCAATTGCAGAGAAAGGAAAGGGTTCCCGAGAAGCGCAGGGAAAGGGAATGGTATGAGAAATTCCACTGGTTTTTCTCCTCTGACAATTACCTTGTTATTGCGGGAAGGGACGCGGCAAGCAATGAGCTGCTTGTAAAGAAATACATGGAGCCCAGCGATGTTTATTTCCATTCCGATATCCAGGGGGCGGCGCACTGCATAATAAAATCAACAAACAGCAAGGCCCCGGAGGCAACAATGAATGAGGCTGCGCAGTTTGCAGCTGTATTCTCAAAGGCATGGGCGCTCGGAATTGCCGCAGTTGATGTTTATTCTGTTGCGCCTGAACAGGTAAGCAAGTCCGCGAAATCCGGGGAATATCTCTCAAAGGGCGCATTTGCAATCTCCGGGAGCCGCGAATGGTACAAAAAAATGAAGCTCGAGCTTGCGGTAGGGGTGCGCAAGGAAAAGGAAGCCTATGTAGTAATTTCAGGGCCTGTTTCGGCAACGGAAAAGCATTCAATCGCGTTTGTAAGGATTGCGCAGGACTCGATGGACAGGAACGGGCTTGCAAAGCAAATCAAAGCCGCATTGGAAAAGAAGATTGAAAAGTTTGGGGCGCTCAGCCTTGATGAGATAAATTCCATGCTTCCCGGAGGGGGGAAAATTGCATAACGCAAGGGCGCTTGAGGAATTCGCAAAAAACAGGCTCAGGGGAATTCCCGTCCTCGGGTTTGCATGCATCCTGAGGGTCAGGCGCAATGCGGAAATAATTTCAGAAGGAATGGATTTTGATGGAAAAATCCTCCATGCCGCAATTTACCTCCACAACCTGGGGATGGAGCAGGCGCTGAAATACAACCAGGATGCGATTGCAACCTCAATGGCGCTCGCAAAGAAATTAATGCTCAACAACAATTTCACGCAATCGGAAATTGACAGGGTACTGCACTGCATTTCCGAAGCCCACCTGAACGGAAAGCCGAAAACAGCCGAGGCAAAAATACTGCACGATGCGAAAATGCTTGACGAATGCGGCGCCTCCGGAATCCTCAATGACTGCTATGCGCTCGCGCAGCGCAAAAAAACCTCGCCGCAAATTGCCTCGCATTTTGCCTCAAAAGCAAGCCTGCTCAAAGGCGCATTTTTCACGCAGTCCGGAAAGGAGCTCTCAGGCGGGAGCATTGCATTATATGTGGAATTTGCAAAATCGCTGGAAAAGGAAATCCTGTAAATTTGTGCCGGATTGGACGGGTTTAAAATCCTTTGGAATTTAAGTTCTTATGGAGCTGGGCAGCATGTTGGCAGGCGATAAAAAGCGCAAGGAAATTGTCCTCAGGGTGCAGGACCCTGACCCGAGCCATGTGGGGCGCAATATTGTCACGCTGAGCCGCAAGGCAAAGGAAGAGCTTGAAATTACCTCGGGAGACATTGTTGAGATTGAGGCAACCAAAAAAACTGCTGCTGTTGTATGGCCCGCAAGGCCCGAGGACGAGGGCAAGGACATTATAAGGATGGATTCCCTCATAAGGAGAAATGCCGGAGTTGGGCTTGGAGAAAAGGTAACAATAAGGAAGGCGCACGTTGAGGAAGCAAAAAAGGTTGTTCTGGCCCCAACGCAGGAAGTTAGGATTATAGCTTCAGGCTATGACAGGATATTAAAGCGCAATTTCATCGGAAGGCCGCTCACAAAAGGCGACAGCGTATGGATAAGCGTCTTCGGCTCCGGCTTTATTTACATTGTTACTGAAACCTCCCCGCGCGGAATAGTAAGGGTTACCGATTACACGCAGTTCATCCTGAAGGAAGAGCCGGTAAAGGAAGCCGCCGAAGGAGTCCCGAAGGTTGCCTATGAGGACATTGGGGGCCTGGAAGAGCAGGTCCAGAAAGTAAGGGAAATGATTGAACTGCCAATGCGCCATCCGGAGCTTTTCAGGCGCTTGGGGATTGACCCCCCTAAAGGCGTTTTATTGCATGGCCCCCCGGGCTGCGGAAAAACGCTCCTTGCAAAGGCAGTTGCAAATGAAACCAATGCGCATTTCATTTCCATTTCCGCCCCTGAAGTAATGAGCAAATTTGTGGGGGAGGCGGAAGAGCGCATAAGGCAGCTGTTCAAGGATGCGCAGGAAAATGCCCCGAGCATAATTTTCATTGACGAGATTGATGCGATTGCCCCAAAGCGCGAAGAGGTAATTGGGGAAGTGGAGAGAAGGGTTGTTGCCCAATTGCTTGCAGCAATGGACGGGATGGAAGCGCGCGGGAATGTTATTGTGATTGCAGCAACAAACCGCATAAATTCAATTGATGAGGCGCTGCGCAGGCCCGGAAGGTTTGACAGGGAAATAGAATTCCCGGTTCCTGACAGAAAGGGAAGGAAGGAGGTTCTCCAGATTCACACAAGGGGAATGCCGCTCGCAAAGGATGTTGACCTTGACCATTTTGCAAATATTACGCACGGGTTTGTGGGTGCAGACCTCTCCGCGCTCGGGAAAGAGGCCGCAATGAAGGCATTGCGCAGATATCTCCCTGAAATAAACCTGGAGGATGAAACAATCCCGCAGGAAGTCCTTGAGAAGCTTGAGGTAAACAGGGAAGATTTCATAAACGGCCTTAAGGATGTCCAGCCTTCTGCGCTCAGGGAAGTTACAATTGAAATCCCGAATGTGAAGTGGGAGGACATTGGCGCACTGGACCATGTGAAAGAGGAACTGCGCCAGGCGGTTGAATGGCCGCTGCAGAACCCGGAGGCATTCAAGAAATTAGGCATAAAGCCCCCGAAAGGAATTCTGCTTTACGGGCCTCCGGGCTGCGGAAAAACCCTTATTGCAAAGGCGCTCGCAACTGAAAGCGGGATAAATTTCATTTCAATAAAAGGCCCTGAGCTCCTGAGCATGTATGTCGGGGAAAGCGAGCGCGGGATAAGAAAAGTCTTCAGGCGCGCAAGGCAAGTGGCCCCTGTAATAGTATTCTTTGATGAAATTGATTCAATTGCAAGCAGGCGCGGCGCACACACTGATTCCGGGGTAACGGAAAGGGTTGTAAATCAATTGCTTACAGAGCTTGATGGAATAGAAAACCTCAAGGATGTTATTTTTGTTGCCGCAACAAACCGCCCCGATTTGATGGATCCGGGATTATTGCGCCCGGGTAGGATTGACAAGATAATCAAGATTGACGCGCCCGAGAAAAAGGCAAGGCTTGAAATACTGAGAATACACACAAAGAAAATCCCCCTTGACAGGAATGTCCCGCTTGAGGAGCTTGCGGAAAAAACCGAAGGATACAGCGGCGCGGACCTTGAGGGATTGGTAAGGGAAGCCGCGCTGATTGCGCTTAAGGAAAGCGGAATGAAAGTTGAGAAAGTTGATAAAAAGCACTTTGCGCAGGCAATGCAGAAAATTCTCCCGAGCATAAGCAAGGAAACAACAGAGGCGTATGACGAATTCAGGAACAGCTATTCCACATACAAGCCGAGCTATGTAGGCTAACCAATCCTTTCTCTTTTAAAAAAAAGAAAGTCTAGGTGTTACCTAAAGAGAAAAAAGGTTCAAGTTTCTGATTAAAAAACCAGCCCCGGCAGAAATGCAATTACAGCGCTCGGCACGAACAAAATTCCCCAGACCAAGGGATTCCATGAAATTACCTTTGTGCCATCCAACGGCCCGAAGGGAAGCAGGTTGAAGGCAGCGAGGAAAAGATTCACGCGCATCCCAATTCCAGCAATCGCTGCAACAAGCGGCGAAAATGGCAGAACAAGAATTGAAACCAGAAGGAATATGGCCGCAATTATTATGTTTGTAAGCGGCCCCGCGGCTGAAATTATTCCGTTTTCTTTCCTCCCTAAATTCTCGCCAAATATGTAAACCGCGCCAGGCGCTGCGAAAACAAACCCGCCGTTTGTAAGCAATGAAAGCAGAAGCGCCAGCCCCAATCCATAGGGCCATGCGAAATACTCGGCATGGCTGCCGTAATGGATTGCGGTGTATTTGTGCGCAAGCTCATGCAATACAAATCCAGTGCCTACTGCTATAATCACTGCAACAAATGAAATTGCAATCCAATAAAGCGGCGGTAGGGGAAAGCCGGGCCATGCGAATGCTATTGCTATTACAAGCATTGAAAGCAATATGTCGCGGACTTCGCGCGGGTTCATGGTTAAATTAGAATGCAAAATGCTTTAAATTCTATTTCTGAATTTATTTGGCTATCATTTCGAGTTTCTTCTCAGATATGACTTTAAGCATCACCTTCTCCCCGCTTTTCAGCTCCAGCGCCTCCTCTATTCTTTTAGGAATCCTTACAATCAGATTGCTCCTAATTCTTCCAAGCTTTACCTCAAGCGCAGCACTCTTCAACTTATTCTGGAGAAGAAGCCTCTCGGCCTGTATTGGCTCAAGATACTCCTCCCCGCACTTGCACTTCCATCCATCTATCTCGCTGCCCTGAATTCTCAGCCTTGCCCCGTAAGCTTTCTTGCCGCATCTGGCGCAAATCATCCAATTTTCATTATCCTTCATTTTAGAAAACCCCGGCATGAATTATCAGCCAACACCCTGTTCTGTAAAAGTTGTTGTATGCATTAACAACCACAACCTTTAATGTTTTGTTCCCTCTCCAAATGCATTTTTCAATCACATCCTTCTTTCTTCTGCCGCTTCCGCAATCAAACCCATATTCCAAAATTTCAGCAACATCACACAATGAAATGCCGCATTGCTCCAATTCAGTGAAAGCGCTTCTTGATGGAATTACCGGCAATCCCATGTAGCGCGGATAAATTACAAAGTCATTATACATATGTAATCAGCATATGTTATTAAAATATGTTTTTACAATCCATTTATATATCGTTAATCAACGAAATATTTAAAATACCTTCCATTCAGTATATGTATGATTTTTATGGATTGCAAAGCACAAATCTCAATAGAAATGATAATAGTTCTTGCGGCAGTTGTTGCAATTGTATTGCTGCTGGTTTCGCAGCTGCAGCAGACGAGCAAGCAGGGCGCCGATGTGATAAAAAAGAAAACCGACGACATCTTCAAGGAAATAACGGACATAGCCTAGGGAAAATGCGGAAAATTGAAGTGCACAGCAGGGCGCAGCTTTCTCTGGAATACATGCTCCTGCTTGCTGCATTTTTCTCAGCGCTGCTGGTTTTCATGCCGGTAATTGCGAGCCTGCACGCAAATGCCGTTTTTGCAAGCGATGTGCAGAATGCGCAGAACTTCATGGGCGGGCTGGAAAGCGCTTCGGAAAAAATGCTCATCCTTGGCAGCGGCTCGCAGCTGGAATTAACCGCAAAAGTCCTTACCGCATGGGACTTGGAAATAAGCGGGCCAAAAGCAGTCCTAAATATCAGGTCAGAAAGCGCTGGCAAAAGCAAAACCATTGAGGCAGAGCTTGCTGCTCCCCTTGAGTTGGGCCGGAGAACATTCACTTCAGGATTCAGCATGCTGCTGAAAAATGAGGACGGGAAAATCACAATCAGGCAGGCTCAGCCGTAAATGCTTATGCTTATCTCAACCGCATTCAATTCCCCATCAAGCGCAAATCCCGATGCCGAATAAGTCTCCCTGTGCCTTCCTCCGGGCTTCCCGACAGCAATCCTTTCATTTCCAAGCCCTATCTCCCCTGAAGAATTCGGAAAAACGAATTCAAAATCCGCCTTCATCCCATCCAAATCAAAATCCCTTTCAAAGAGCCATGCCTTAAGCAGGTCATCCTCTTTCTGCAGGATGTGCAGCTCATCCAAATCTTCCATTTTATTCTGCATGGGGATTGAGAGTATTGCAAACAGGATGAGCAGGCTCAGCATCGCCTCAAATGCAAGGTAAATTCCCCTGCGCTTCATTTTCCAACCCCGCACATCAAAAACAGAATTTTCGCTTTCCCATCCCCGGAATCATTCCTTATATGAACAAGCCTCTCAACAGCGGAGCAGTTATTTTTATTTCCGCTTTCCGAAATGACCTCTTTTTTTCCATCAACATATTCAAGCGCAATTTTCCCGATAAGGAATTTCTCATTTTCCGGCTTTTGCGAGCCGCTTTTTTTGAGCAGCCCGTAATCAATCACATTATCCAGAACCCTGCGCCTTTCCATATCATAAACCGCGAAAGAATCCTTCACTGAAGAATCTGCAAACGAGAATGCGTTCTGGTAGAATGAAAACTCCCCAAGCGCATCTGCGTCCTGCGCCGCAATCAAATTAAAATTAAGGAGCATGAAATACAGCATTGCGCACATTATGAAAAACGCCAGCAGCAGGTCAAAGCTGAAAAGCAATCCCAGCTCATTTATAGTGCGCATTTGTTTTCACCCATATTTTGGTCCCGCCCAGTGATTCCACGTTTGTTGCATCCCCATAAAGCAGGAAAGCGTCTGCCTCCTGCCCCGCATATTTGCTTGCAATTTTATTTCCCTTTATGAAGCAGCTTATTTCAATATTTGTGAGATTTCCTCCCTCCGCGGAATAAAGCCCGTTTACAAGGGCGGCGCATTTCTCCGCATTTATTTTTGCTGTTGCGTAATCCCTGCTGCTGCCTGCTCCGCTGCCCGCATTCTGCAGTGCGCCAGCAAAAACCCCGATGATTGCGAGGAAGGCGGCAAATGCGATCAGTGCCTCATAGCTCTGCATTTTTATGCCTCCGCGGTTATTGCATAATCAAATGGAATTGCAAAAACCTGCAAATAATTTCCATATGCAATTTCCGCAAAAACAGCCCTGTCCTTGAATATTCCCCCGGTGTATGAAAATTCCGCGCTATAACCCTCCAAATCCTTGACAACAATCACCTTGCTGTTTGCGCAAATGTCAGATTCCTGCAAGGGCGCTTTTACTTTCAAAGGCAGCTCCTGATACTCGGAAGAGCTTGCAAAGGCCGAATAGAATTTTATTGAAGGGTGCGCCGCATATGCCGATTCCACATCCGTAAAATAGCCGAACAGCGCCGAGCAGATTTTTCCCCTTATTGTCTCGGGGTCGTAATTCCCGCCCTTCAGCTCATTTTCCATGACCCTTTCAATCAGGAAATCTGAATTCTGCTCAATCTCATTGCGCACATAAGAAGCCTTTTCCATCTGCATCAGCAGCGCCTGCGTTTTCCCAATCTCCATTGCAATTTCGTTCTGCGCCCCGAGCATTGCAAACTCCATGGCAATGAACAGCAGGACAAGCACGAAGCTCAATATGCCCCTTGAGCGCATGCAATAATTATGGAGAAATAGCTTTTTATTTATTTCGCTTATCAACGAAATATGATGCTTTGGGCATTTTGCGCATTTTCATGATGCAAAACGCAATCAAGAGCCCAAGCGCAATAATTACCGCAATATACAAAACAACATCAGCAAAGCCCGCAGCGGAAACTGCCTGCGCAGCTGCCTTTTCCGCAATGCCCTTCACAACTTCATTTTTGCCTGCTTCCAGCGCAGGCGCCGAAGCGCCCGTAAGCCCCTGGCTCATCTCAGGCGCGCCTGAGGCAATAGGTTTTGCGGCTCCCACAAATAAAACCCAGAATTTCGAAATGAACTCATAAAGCAGCCCAACCATTGCAAGCGATGCAAGCGCCAGAACTATAAGTATGCTGGCTTCAGCCTTCCCCACAAGCGCCTTGCTCTTATTGCTCAGCGTATAGTATTTCCACTTGTGCCTGCTTTCAATCTGCTCAACAAGCCCGGCCTTCCCAAGCGTGCCAAGATGCTGCTTTATTGTTGGCGAGGACATTCCAAGCTTTGCAGCCAGCTCGCTGAGATTGTGGTTCCTGACTGCAAGCAGCTTTATTATGTCAACGCGCGTTTTGGAAGAGAGCGCCTTGAACTCGTTTGCGCCCAATGCAACTTCAGCCATGATTCTATTAATTGTTAAAAGGAATTTATAACCCTTCTTATTTTACTTAGGCAAATGCCTAACTAACTATTGTCTTTTATTTGATATAATGCGCCTAATCGCAGCAATTTGTGCATGTTGCTTGCCAAGAATTGTTTTAAACAATTTTACAGATTCTTCATTGCTAGTCGCATTCCTAACAAGGTTATCAATGTTGTCAAATTTATCTAGTACTTGCTGCTGCACTTCCTGCCTTTCAGGACCAGATATTTTATCAGGGTGTTGCAAATCCTGTGATAAATTAACTATATTTTGAAATTCATTGTGAATGAGGCCTCTATAATAGCGGTCCTGTGGTATCTTCTGATTAAGCCCTATTGCACTCAATGCTTCGCTCACAGCAATTCTAGTATTGAGGCCGAATCTTTTTCTAGCTGAATAGTCAATCCAGTTTCCCCCCTCTTTGGAAATTTTTTCTGCTCTACTTGCAATTTTTTGTTCATGTTTACTAAATGTTTTTTTTAAGGCTCTATCAGTCGGCCCTAGAAGGCCTCTTCTAATAATTCTTTGAATTCCCTTCGCCCCAGTCATTGTTTCACATTGATTTATTGTACAACCTTATTAATAACAATTTCTCATAACAAAAAGAAATATCTATAATTTCTCCCAGTATTTTTTCATCAGCAGCGCGTCCTCTTCCAGATTTGGGGATTCGCAAATAATGCAGCCTGATGCATTTTCCCCGCGAAGCGCTTCCAAAAGCCATTTGTAGTTGAAGCTGTTCCCAATTTCCTGCATATTCATATGGTTCCTTTCCCCCTTTGCGCTGAAATTTATTCCAGAAACATGCATCTGCAGGTTTTCCAAAAACTTTCTGTTTGATTTTTTGATTTCATTTATCGCTTCTGCAAAATCCCTTTTTGTTTTAAACCTTCCATTCTCCCGCGCGTGCAGGTGCGAAAAATCAACCATCGGCATTATTTCAGGAATGCGCCTGCACAATTCAAGCGTTTCCGAAAGCGAACCAAATTGCGAGCCCTTTCCTGTTGTTTCAGGCGCAAGCCTTATGTTCATTTTTTCCTTTTCCATTCCCCCAAGGATGTCATTGACTGCGCTTTCAACAGCCCGCATGCACTCCTCCCTGCCGCTCCCCCCGTAATATGCGGGATGGAACGTTACAATCTTAGCCCCGCAGATTTCCCCAATCCTTGCGGAATCAAAAATCCTTTTCTTGCTCGCCTCAATTTTCTTTTGTTCAGCAGAAGTCAGATTTATGAAATAGGGTGCATGCACGCGGAGCATTACATTATTGTCCCTTGCCGCATTCCCAACAGAATGCGCAGTTCCCTCGCTCATGTGCACCCCCCGCACAAATTCAAGCTCCATCGCATCAAGCCTGAGCGCTGAAACCCTTTCAATCCCGCTTATTGAATCGGGTCCGCCCGAGGAGTGAGGAACCCCCGCAGTGCCAAAAAGCATTTTTGCTTTCATGCTTCTACCATCTGCCAGTCAGCTTTGCCCCGACATATGGCGCCCCGCCAGGCGTCCTCATAGGTCCCAGGTCCACATTTATGTTTCTCTCCCTGAGCAATTTCGGGTCAATCCTGCCTGTGAGTGCGGCTTTCCCAAGCCCGCGCAATGTTGACCAGTTTAATGCAAGGTCCATAACCGCGGCTGCGCCAATCATCCCCCTGCTAACGCCTGTTTCCCTGGAAATGCCGTTCAGGTCATTGATGGATTCTTTGCTTCCCCCAAACAAATAAGCGCTTGCAACATATGTCGGGAAGTCAAGCCTTCCAAAAAGGCCCGCAGTTGCCCAGAATGATGCATGCGCAGGGTCCCCCATAGCCAGATTCTCGGCCATATGGGCGAAATTTCTTGAATTTTCCAGCCCGCTGACATATACATCAAGCAGGACCCTGCTTGCCGCCTTCGGGTCCTTATCCGCCAATTCCCTGAATTTCTCCGAGTCATACCATGTTATCTTGCCGCTGACAGGAAGAAGGCTGGCGCGGAATCTGACATTAAATTCCACGTTTTCAAAAAGATTTCCATAGCTATGTATTGTTTCCAAATGCCCCAAATACTCGTGTGCAAAACTCGCAAGCAGGTTGGTGCTGACCGCAGTTGCAACACCCCCAACAAGCGTTAATTTTTGTTCGCCGCCAATAACTCTTGCAGCCAAAGCCTCAGGCCCGCCTTTTCCTTTTTTTGCGAAGCCCTCGGCTTCCATAACTGATTTCACGCAGCCCGGAGCAAACTTCTGAGCAACAGGCAGCTGGGAATCATTTATTTCAACCAATCTCATTTCTGCGGTGTTTTTAATCATTTCCTGCGGATTTTCAAGCCCAAACAGGCCTTTTGCATTTATTTCGCGCACAATTGGTGTTGGCTTTCTGGCTCCGCGCAACATTGCGCTAACATCTTCCTGGACAGCAGCCAGCCTCGGGGCAATTAATGAAGGCAGGATAAACCCAAGCGCCCCGAGCGCAATGCGCCTTTTGAGGGAGGAATTCCCAAAAAACCTTCCCCGCCGCAGATTCTCAACAGGCGTTTTATTTGGAAAGGGGATTCTGATTTTCCCGGGAGGGGCGGCGCGCCGGTTCCCAAATACCGGGAAACGCCGGTTTCCTCTTTTGGATAAACGCCTGTTCTGCGCACTAAGGTTGATATTGCTCCTGTTTCCAACAATTATTGATCTGCCCATCTGCTCTCAAATCAATTATATCTTAAGAGGTATTAATGCCTTTCGGCATATTCTTTAAATATCCTTTCAGCCATTTTATTCTCAGGAATTGGAATGCCTCGCAACATATTTGAGAATGCAGCGCTTGAGGGCGCAATATTCAAGAATGAAAGTTATCTGTATCCGGAATTCGTTCCCGAGCGCCTCCCGCACCGCGAGGCGCAGATTGATGCGCTTGTTTACTGCTTCTCCCCGATAGCAAAAGGCGCAAAGCCGCACAATGTCTTTGTCCATGGGAAAACCGGAACAGGGAAAACCGTAACAGTGAAATATGTGATGAATGAGCTGCAGGAGCACACTGACCGCGCGAAAGCGCTTTACATAAACTGCTTTGAGTTTTCCTCGCGCTCTTCTGTCCTTTCGGAAGTCGCAAACTTCATTGGCGCTGTTGTTCCAAGGCGCGGGCTCTCAACTGATGAGATATACTCAAAACTTCTTGAAAGCGCCAGGCGCCTGCAATTTACCCCCATAATCATCCTTGATGAGGCGGACCAGCTCTCAGTTCAGGGAAAGGAGGATGCCTCAAAGCTGCTTTACGATTTGCTGCGCATAATAGAATATGAAAAAATCCGCTTCGGGATTGCGCTCATTTCAAATTCCGGGGAATTCCTTGCAAAGCTTGATGCAAGAGTAAGGAGCTCCCTTGCCGAGGAGCGCATTGAATTCGAGCCCTATTCCCCCATTCAATTGAAGGAAATCCTGAGGGAGCGCGCGGAATTTGCATTCCTTCCAAATGCGCTTGAGAATGAGGTTATAAATGTCGCTGCGGCGCACGCTGCAAAATTGGGGGGAGACTGCAGGATTGCGATTGAAAGTTTATGGAAAGCGGGAAGGATTGCGGAAAAGGAGGGCGCAGGGAAACTCACATTAAAGCACCTGCGCAGCGCCTTTGAGCTTATTGAAAGCTCCCCGGGAAGAAAGCCCGCGAATTTCCTTTCCGGAACAGAAAAGGCAATGCTCAAAATAATCCTGCAGGAAAAGCAGCTCAATTCAGGTGAACTGTTCAGGAAATACAATGAAAGCGCAGGGGAAAAGCTCAGCGAGAGGCGCCTGCGCGAAGTTGCAACCGGGCTTGAAAAAAAGCAGATAATTTCCTCAGAGGGAATAAACCTTCCGGAAAGGGGCAGGACCCGGAGGATTTCGCTGAAGATTTCCCGGCGCGAGCTCGCGGAAAAATTAGGCAAATGAATTTAAATAAGTTTCCCCTATTATTCCTTCAATTATGTCTGCATTAGGCATACTGAAGAAAATTGTCCTTGCAGTCCTTGCATTCCTCCTAGTTTCAAATCTGGTTGCGCTTGTGCTTCTGCTGAATTTCAAGGCAGTGGCATTTGAGCCAACATTCTATGAGGATGAGCTGGAAAAGCTACAGGTTTATGGCTCCGCGAAAAATCTTATTGCAGAGCTGCTGGTTCAGCAGCTTCCCGCGCAATTAACATTAATAATCCCCGCAGACCGGCTTGAAGCGGAAATAAAAAATGCAATCCCCGATTCCTGGATGAAGGTGCAGTTCAAAAGCCTGACGCAAAACACCCTTGCCTATTTAAAAGGCGAAAAAGAAGCCCTTGAGCTTGAAATTTCCCTTTCCGAAGTGAAATCCTCGCTGCAGGCATTTGCGCAGGATTACATTGCGAAGAACATCCCCCCTGAGCTCGCAGGCGCAATAAATTTAAATCAGCTCTTAAGTTCGCTCCCGGACACATTTGATTTAACATCAATGCTCCCGAATCTGCAGCAAGTGGAGCAGGCAAGGCGGATAATACAATTGTTTTTCCTTGCGATAAATGCGCTTATTGTGAGCGCGGTAATCCTTTTTGTGCTTATAATTCTCCTTACATTCAGGAGTTTGAAATCCCTGCTCCGCTGGGTTTCTGAGCCATTGATTGCATCAGGCGCGGTATGCATTTCCCTTGCCTACACGATGCCGGCTGTTGTAAAGCAGATGCTTTCCCAGCAATTGGGCGCGGCGGGCGGCCTTGCCTATGGCGCCAATACAATTTCCGCATTTATAGCGGATTTCGCAAACGCAATCTTCTCGGGCGCAATGGCTTATGGGATAGCGCTTCTGGTTATAGGGCTGGTTCTGTTTATTGCGTCATTTTTCATAAAGAAAAAGATATAAAATATTTAACTTTTTTTAAATCTGCGGCGCATAATAGATTTTTTCAGTTTTGAAAATAGTTATCCAGTTGAATTCTTTTATTATTTCAGGGAATTTCAGCCTTATTTCCCTCATCAGCTCATGGAATTCTCTTGGTGTTTGAAGCATTGCCTCAAACTCAAGATCAGAAATGCCAATTGCCTCTGTTACAAACATTACATTCATTTTGGATTTAAGGAAAGAAATAAGTTGCAGATATTTTTCTGCAGAAAGGTCCTGCAACTGCATGAAGACCTTATACCATGTGTATCCGATTTTTGAATAATCCAAAACAACCATGTACCCCAGAATGACTTTGTTTCTTTCAAGCCTTTTTATCCTATACTTTACAGTCTTGTCTGATATGCCAAGCTTTTTTCCCATTTCAACAAGCGAGGCCCTGCTGTTTTTTGCCAATATGCTAAGAATTCTGCCGTCAATAGAATCTATTTCAAAGTGCGAGAACCTTTGCTCCATCATCAGCTCATGCAAAGAGGTTTCTTTTGTGAGATATCTATGGGAGATATGGTGCGCCCTCACAATAAAGGAAATATCAACTGTTTTGAGAAACTTCCCAAACTTAAATTTCAATGTCTTTATTGCGCCATCAAGCTCAAGCATATCTCTTGACCAGAAAATTATTAAAAGATCATATGCGCCATCAAGCCTTGTGACCCAGCCAACATCGTGCATCTTCAAAGCAAATTTAATGATGTCATCTTCATTATAGCTGCCTTGCAGCTTTATCCAAAGCCTTGCACTCTGCCTCTGAAGCTTGAAAACATCAATTACTGCATAGTATCCAAGAATTATTTTGTTGTACTCAAGTTTTTCAAGTCGCTGCTTTACTGCCTGCTTTGAGAGCCTTACTTTTTTAGCTAAAGCTGAAATGGGCTGTCTTGAGTCTTTGTCCAGTTCAGCCAATAGTTTTCTGTCTATCAAGTCTAGCTTATACATATATTGACAATTGTAAAAAAATATTAATAAATCTTTCTATTAGTTCTGTAAAATAATAGGAATTCTTATAAATCAGAATGAAGGAAGATGTGTATGGTGGAATAATGAATAAATGGTTAAAATCCTTGACAAAAGAGAGAATAGAAAAAGATGTGAGAGGCGAACGCTGCTCATCTCCGCTTGAAAGGCAGTTGAGGGGCGGGCATGATTGCCCCTATCCTTAAGGTATGCGTATGCAAGAGAAAAATCCTTGGTTGCTTAAAAGGCGCAGAGAAAGGCAAAAAGAATCAATACAAAAGCGCTATGCCTCGGCATCCGACCAATGCAGGCTTCATACGATTTGACTACAAAACTCCCGGCTGATTTAAATGCAGATTCAACTAGTTAGGCTTAGAGACGCAAGGACAAATGATGTGTTGCATTTCCCAAAGGTGGAAAGCCTGGCCCTTGGCTATCTGGCTGGCTTTTTGAAGAGTAAGGGGCTTGAGGCAGAAATCATTGATGAAGAAGTTATGGGTTTGCAAAGGAAGCAAACAATTGAAAGCCTCCAATGCAATAGCGACATAATTGCCTTTACAGCAATTGCAAAATCACAAATCTATTCCATACTTGAAGTGATTAAAGAGTTGAAAAAGAATGGAAATAAAGCACACATAACTATCGGCGGCCAATTTGCAACCTTTCTTTTCAGGGAGCTCCTTTCCCTTGAGAATAAATTTGATTCCGTTGTTCTATATGAGGGCGAGGAAACGCTTTTTGAGCTTGCAAATGCCCTTAATAATGAATTTGATTTGGGCTCCATTAAGGGCTTGGCATTTAAAACTTTCAATGGACAAATAAAGCAAAATCCTTTAAGGCCTTTAATCTGCAATTTGGATTCACTCCCATTTCCTGCAAGGGATACTTTGCCTAAAGTTATTGAAAATGGCGGCTTGCCCATTATATCTTCCAGCAGGGGCTGCTATAATCGCTGCTCTTATTGCTCAATAAGCCAGTTTTATTCAGGGCCCGGAGGAAGTGCATTTCGCTACAGAAGCGCTGGGAATGTCTTGGCAGAATTGAAGCATTTGAAAGAGGAATTTCCCGAAATTAGCGATATTTGGTTTGTTGATGATAATTTTGTTGTTCCTGGAAAAAAGGGCTTGGAAAGAACAGCAAAGCTTTGCAGAGGGATAAAAGATTTGGATTTGGGAGTTGACCTTAATATTTATCTCAGGGCAAATCAAATCAATGGAAGGCTCTTGAAGTTATTGGATGAATGCAGTGTCAGGTCTATTTTCATCGGCGCTGAGGCAGGAACAAATTATACATTGCAGCAAATTTTCAAAAAGAACCTATCAATTGAACAAACAAAAAGGGCAATAAAATTATGCGGCCAGAGGGGAATAAATGTTGACCCCGGCTTCATAATGTTCCACCCGTGGAGTACACTTAAAGAAATTGAAAGCAATATTCGCTTTTTGGAGGAGATTGGTCAATTTACCCTGTATGGGATTGTAAGCTTTTTGACTGCTTATAAATTCACGCCGATTGGAAAGGAAATGCTTTCGGGGGAAAGAACATACAAAAAACCCATTTTCAAATCAAAAGAGCTTATTCAAGATACAGTGCCATATGAAATAGCCGATGAAAAAGCAGAGGTGCTGCTCTGCCTAACTTTGAAGGCATTTGAAGAATTCCACAAACTGCCTGAGCAATTTGCAAAATTAAAGCAGGAAATAAGGAAGATTAGGTCAATCAATAAGGAAAAAGCAATGGCACTAGATAAAGAATGGACTATTAGGGTTAATGCGATGAATAGGCAGGGAATGGCTTTCTTTAAAGAGCTATTCAGATTCATTAAAAAGGCAGATTTAAATGACAAATCAATAAAGCCGTTCTTTGGGCATTTCAAATTAAAGATAAGAAGCTATGTTGCGAAAGAATCAGGAGAAATAGAAAATTTGACCAAGAATTAATGGTTCAGCTGTATTTTCACAATGTCATTGCTCTTCAGCGCGTGCTCTTTTCCAAGCTTCATTCCGCTCCTGCAGTCAACTGCAGCAACAAACCTCTTTATGAAATCGCTGTGTATTTCCCCCGCGAGATCAAGCGCTGTTGCGCCTTTTTTTAGGAGATAAGCATCCGGTAAATAATGCCCCTTTCCCGAAAGCATTTTGTGCTGGTCCTCCACGGGATAAACAACCATAAGCTCCAGCAAATTGAATGCGGTTTCATTTATCGCTTCCTGAACTCCGGTTCCGCCCCACACATCCAATATGTTTTTCTGTATGAACTCAAGTGCCTTTTTCTGCTTCTCATCAATTTCTTTAAGCACACTGAATTCCTTCGCCCCGGGAACATATTCTATTGCGCCATTTCTTGCTGCCCTGCGCAATGCAAGTTCAGCTTCCGCACAGCAGGGAACAATTTTCTTCCCCGGCAATTGCGCGCGCAATTTCTCATAATTCTCCCTGGATTCAGGCAAATCAATTTTATTTGCTGCAATCAACATCGGCTTGCTTTTTTTCCTTATATCCCCGGAAAAGCGCAGAATCTCATCCTCATTCCAATTGTCAGGCCTTTCGCCGAAGTTCCCCTCCTTAATTACCTCCTTCACATTCTCCTCGGAAATTCCCAATCCGCTCAATTGCTTCGCAAGCGTTGGCGCAGCGCCCTTGGAATCCATCGCTGCCTGCTTGCTTAGCTTCTGCCAGCTCTCCATCAGAATTCCCCTAATCCAGTAGGAAATTTCCCTTTCAAGGAATTCAACATCCAGCGCAGGATCCCTTCCCTTTGTAGGATTTCCCTCCGCATCAGTCCTTCCGGAAACATCCAGCACGTGAATCAATGCGCGCGCCTGCATTATGTCCCCCAAAAACCTGTTCCCAAGCCCCTTCCCCTGCCACGCATCAGGCACAAGCCCAGCAACATCATAAAGCGTAATGGGTATTTCCCTTATCCCATTAATGCATTTTGAGTTCTGCGGCTGGCATTCCCCCTTTTCAAAATCAGTGTGCGCGCATTTTGCTGTTACGTATCCAATCCCCTGATTCGGCTTTATTGTAACAAATGGCCTGTTTGATATTTCAACATCAACAAGCGTTGCCGCGCTGAAGAAGGAAGATTTCCCAGTGTTTGTTTTTCCAACGATCCCTATCTGCATCATTTTATCTATCTGGGCACAAAATAGTTAAAAACTCTTGCAACGAAGCTTATATGGGAGAACATGTTCAAATTCCGAAATAAGAAAGTGCAATTGCCCAGGGCAGGCAGGCAATCATTGCGCCAAGTTGGTGATAGTAATGTTTTTGTCCTTGGAGAGCCGCCAAGGGGCGCAGGTCATCAAATTGATGCGCTTGAACAAATGGTTAATGAGAGATTGGAAAAAGGAAAAATTTCTCTCAAGCCAACACAAACCCGCGGGGCAGGGCTGGAAAAACGCAATCCGGAGCGCAGGATAAAGATAGACCGCATACTCCATACAAGCGGCATTCCAATTGCAAGCAAAAAGACCATAATAAATCTCCTGAAAATAATAAACCGCTCCCTGAAGACAAAGGTAGAAAGGGACGTAGCCCTCAGAGCTATAAAGACTTTTTTGGGGGAATGAAAAACACATGCCCGAACTCTGGACTGACAAGTATTTTCCGAAAAGCCTTTCCGAGTTCATAGGCAATTCCGAAATAGTTGGAACAATTGATAAATGGGCGAATGGATGGAATTCAGGAAAGCAGGGAAAGCCCCTCCTCCTTTACGGCCAGACAGGCTCCGGGAAAACAGCGCTTGCGCACCTTATTGCGCGCATAAACGGCTGGCAGATTTTTGAATTGAATGCAAGCGATTTCCGCACAAAGGAAATAATTGAAAGGCTTGCTGGCGCTGCAGCATTGAACGCTTCCTTCAGCGGAAAGCCGCGCCTTGTTCTCCTTGATGAGATTGATGGCCTGCAGTCAAGCGACAAGGGGGGTGCGGCAGCAATTGTAAATGTGCTGAAGCAGTCCCAGAATCCTGTAATGCTTACGGCAAATGAGATTTATTCCGAAAAAAAGCTCGCGCCAATCCGCGCTGTTTGCACTCCGCTGGAATTCAGGAAAATAAATTACCTCTCAATCGCGAATTACCTTAAAAAAATCTGCAATGCCAATGCGCTTGCATATGAGGATTTGGCGCTTGCGGAAATTGCAAAGAACTGCTCCGGGGACCTGCGCTCCGCGCTTCTTGATTTGCAGACCCTTGCAATCAGCTCCGAGCGCATTACGCTTCAGGAGGTTTCAACCCTCTCCTACAGGGAAAGGCAGGAAAAAATATTCTCAATCCTCGCAAAGGTATTCAATGCGCAGAGCATAAGCGAGGCGAGAAGCGCGAGATTCTCAAGTGAAGTGGACACTGAAATGCTCCAGAACTGGATTGAGGAGAACATTCCCAGAGCTTATGCAGATGCCAATGACATCGCCTCGGCATACCGGATGCTGAGCAGGGCTGACATTTACGAGGGAAGGATAAGGAAAAGGCAGCACTACGGCTTCTTGAAATATTCCTCCGAGCTTGCAACAAGCGGGGTCGCTCTTTCAAAATCCCAAAAAATCGCTTCCTATGTCCGATATGAGTTTCCGCAATTCCTCAAGAAGCTGAGTGCGGGCTCCTCCCAAAAGGCCCTGCGCAAAAGCCTTTCCGGGAAAATGGCGGAGCAGATGCACTCCGGCATTAAGGGCATAATCCGCGAGGATTTAACTTACATAAAGATGCTTTTTGAGAACAAGGCAAATGCGATAAATCTGGCTGCGCAGTTTGATTTTGATGCCGAGGAAGTCGCCTTCCTTCTCAGCACAAAGCCCGAAACAAAGAAAGTGCAGGCAATAATCGGGGAGGCGCAGAAAATCAGGGGCAGGCACGCAGTGCCGGGAAAGCAATTAATGCAGGAATCCGGGATTGCAGAACCCGCGCATGAGCAGGAAGAAATTCCAAAGCCGGTTGCGGAAAGCGGCCAGAGGAAATTATTTTAACAAATGATCCCAATGGAAAAACAAATAAATAGCAGGGATGTCTTTGAGGCATTGGCAAAGGATTATATCAGGGAAGACACCCACTGGGGCTCTGATTTGGATTTGATAAAAGCAAGCCTTGACGAACTGATTAAAACAGAACCGAATCCAAGATGGCTTGATCTGGGATGCGGCGCAGGATTTCATATTGCAGCCATGGCTGAGCTATATCCTGAAGTTAGCATTGTCGGAGTTGACCACTCCCAACAGATGCTGAATGCCGCAAAATACAAAATTAAAAATCTGGGCCTTAAGAATATAGCCCTCAACAATTCCGATATTACTAAAAAATTTCAGGAAGGCAAATATCACCTAATAACTTCCCTCAACAACGCCTTCGGCAACTTGTACGTAAGCGGCACTGACCAGAATGAAATAAGGGCAGGCATAGCCGGGAAAATAACAGATGCGTTGTGCAGCAAAGGATGCCTAATCCTGTCAGTATACAACATAGAAAAGTTCAATGAAAAATCACAGTATTGCAGCAATGTTACAGTGGTTGAAAATCTGAGCGATTTAGCAAAAGGGGATTTAATTGCAGAGTACCGCAACAAAGGCAAAAAAGTTCTTTATTACACCCACTGGTTCTCAGAAGGGGAACTCCGCGAACTTGCAAAGGAAACAGGCCTTAAAATTGATTTCTTAGAAAGGAGAATGTCCAGGTTTCTGGTTAGATATAAAAAGGACTGATGAACCTAAATTTCGAATTCAAGCACAGCAACAGGCGCATCAATGAGGAAATTTTTCAGGACTTTCTCGCCCACTTCCCCGAGGATTCCGCATTTTCCCAATGCAACAATCTCCGCAGCCCTTCCCTCCGCAAAGCTTGGGTGCTTCATTGCGCGCGTTTCGTATTTTATTCCAAGGTTCTGCAAAAGCGCATTCAAATGCGACTTTATTTCAGTAAAATTCGCGTTCTTGTGCGAAATTGCAATGCACACCTGCGTGCGCTCCTTAACTCCCGTTTCAGCGCTTGCATCAAGCGCAAGCGTCCTTCCAATCTCGAATATTTTCTGCGGATAGGGGCAGTTCTTGTTTTTTGACAAAAATTCAAGCAGCTCAGGAACAACGCTCCTGCGCAATACGCTCCAGTTGGTTGAAACAGGGTTTGCGATTTCCACAAACTGCTGCTCTGGGAGTTCCATCATCCTCTGCTGCTTTTCCTTTGAGGTTAGGGTAAAGGTAAGGACTTCCTGCAGCCCAAGCCCGACACAAACTTCCCTGCAGGCATTTTCAATCCTGTTGTTCTGCAGCTCATTCCCGATTGTTGCGATTTTCACTTCCGCAGGCGCAATTTTCTCATATCCGTATGCAATAATAATGTCTTCAATCACGTCTATCGGATGCAGGATATCCTGGCGGTATGCGGGATACTCCGCAATAATTTTCTTTCCCTTTGCAGCCGCATCATAGTGCGCATTTCTGAGGAGTTTTACAATATCTGCGGCGCCCAGCTCCAACCCGCTGATTTTCTGCACATCTGAAACATCAACTGAAATTTTTCCCGGAGTGAAATCCGGAGTTGTAATCCTGCTTTTCGGATAAACTATCTGCACGGATTCAATTTTTGCATTCCTCTCGGCAAGCGCGCTTGCAATTACATTCAGCGCGGTATTAACAGTTTCCTGCCTCATTCCCGTAACTTCCACAAACAAATTGCGGGTTTTTTCAGTTACTTTTCCCGTTGCCTGGGAATTTATTATGGGAGGCATTGATGCAACAACATCCGCGCTGTCAATCAGTATGGGATATTTCTTGCAGCCCTGGAGCAAATGCGCATATTCCTTCCCCTTCGGATGCTCCTTCAGGATTTCGTCCAAATCCATCTCAACTCTGTATTCCAGGGGAACGAACTTCAATTCATGCGGGGCAAACGCCTTGTAATGGATTGGCGCCTTCATCGCATCAAAATCATACAAGCCGATTGCAGCCTCTTTGCGCTTTCTTCCAAATGTTAAGCAGACCTTCTCCTGCAGCTGCACCATCTGCTTGATGAAATTTCCATCCACCTTTACATTCCTCGCAATTGCGGCAGCAATGCAGGGCCTTACCGCGGAAACGGAGGCATCAGCAATTACCTTCACTCCGCTTGATTTCACATCATATTTCGCAAGCCCTTTTTCCTTTCCCAGATGCCCCTTCAATTCCCTTGCAATTCCCTCCGCAGAGAGCAGATCCGGCCTGTTGGTTTCCTTCACATCAACAACAATTTCATTCCCATCAACAGAATCGATTTCCCCCTTTACAAAAAGCAGCGCTTCCCTCACCCGCTCAAGGCTCAGCTTCTTCCCCACAAGCGCGCCCAAATCATTCAGGTTAATTTCAACGTTTGGCATTATTGCACCACCGCGCATTTCCTGAGCCAGCCCAAATCATCCGAGAACAGATAGCGCACGTCCTTTATGTTCAGTTTGAACATCGCAAGCCTGTCAATCCCTATCCCCCATGCAAGCGCAGGCTCCTTGATTCCAAGGGGCAGCATCATTTCCGGCCTGAAAATTCCCGCGCCCGCAAATTCAATCCATCCCAATTCAGGATGCTTTGCGCTCAATTGAACTGAAGGCTCCGTGAATGGATAATAATCAGGAAGGAATTTCACTTCCTCCGCGCCCGCAATTTCCACTGCGAACTGCTTCAGCATCCCCAGAAGATGCCTGAAATTGAATGATTTATCAACAACAAACCCCTCTAATTGGTTGAATTCAATTAAGTGTGTAGCGTCAACAACATCAGGCCTGTAGCAGCGCGCAATTGCGAAATATTTTCCCGGAATTTCAATACCTTTTACCAATTGCCTTGCGCTGTGCGCGGTTCCGTGCGCTGAAGGCATGAGCCTTTTTGCAATTTCCTCATTCCATTTGTACTGCCATCCACTGCTTCCCGTATTTCCTCCGTTCTCATGCGCTGCCTTTACCCCTGAAACAATTCTCGCATCCGGAAGCTTCCCGAATTTCGGCTGTTTTAACTGATAAGTATCAGACCAAGAACGCGCAGGATGCCCCTGCGGCTGGAAAAGAGCATCAAAATTATAGAACTCCTGCGTTATCAATGGCGCAGGCATTTCCTTGAATCCCAGCGCAACTAACTTATTGCGGATATTCCCCAAAAACTGCACATAGGGCTGTTTCTTTCCCAGAAGAATTTCAGGAACCCCAGCATCAACAACATATTTTCTCTCAGTGAACTTTTCAGCAAACGCAAGCGCCTCAAGCCCAAGCTCATTTATCCTCGCGCTCCTCTCAATTATCTGCTTCCTTTCCACAAACCCGCGCCTGATAAGCTCATTCAGGCCTTCATTTTCAGCTTCGCTTAATTTCTCATTCTCCCCAATTTTTCCAAGCGCAATTTCGCTTGCATATTTCCCCTGCAATAAATCCTTCTCAAGCCCAGTAAGTTCCAGAACAAGCTCATTCCCCTCCTTGTGCAGCGAAACCCAGGCATTGCGCTTTGCAATTCCCAGCACAAAATCGCTTTCCTTTCCCAGATTCGCATTTTTCTGGATCTCAATCAGCCTTTCCTTTCCCCCGGCCTTATGTATTGCCTCAATTGCCCTTTTCTCCGGCAGGCCCTTCTGCAGCGCCTCCTTCCCCGAAGTAGTCAATGAAATGTGCATTTTTGCGCTTTCAATCAAATCAACAAGCGCCTTCTCCTTCAGCCACATTATTGCCCTGCGCGCGGAATCTATGTTCATGCCTGCGGAATTTGCAATCTGCCCAGCATTTTTTAGCCGCCCGTCCCTAAGCGCAATTAGGGAATTTCTTTCAATCTCGCTCAGCGCCTGAGCGGTTTCCTCGATTTTCATGGCAATTCCTTTATATTGTATAATGATGCATTTAATTATATTTATACTTTAGTGATTATTATGCTATATCTCCTTGATGCCGGCGCGATTCTGAACGCCCCGGGCTTCCGCTTCTCAAGGGAGCACAAATACCTCACAACGGATTCAATCGTTGGGGAAATGCGCGATTTGGTAAGCAGGAACTTCATTCAGGCCGCAATAGGGCAGAAAAGCCTTAGCATAAGGAATCCTGAAGCCGCGGCCCTCAGGGAAATTTCCCTGCGCTCAAAACAGCTGGGCCTGAGGCTTTCGGATGCGGACAAGTCAATACTTGCGCTCGCGCTCGAGCTTCGCTCAAGAAAGCGCTCCTTTACCCTAATTACTGATGACAGGTCTGTGCAGAATCTCGCAAGCGCGCTGAAATTCCGCTTTATTGATGTACTGCACGGAAGGATTTCTGAAACGCTCAAATTCAGCAAAAACTGCCCGGTGTGCGGTAAGGAGTACAGCAGTTATGTAGAAGAATGCGAGGATTGCGGGGCAAGGCTTATCCGCGGCAGAAAAAGGCTCTAAAATTAACTAATTTTAGTTAATAAGTTATGCTTATAAAGCCCAAAAGCCATAATATTATAGTAGTATAGCGGGCGCTGCGCCCCCTTTGGAAACAGCAAAATGGAATATTTCTTTGAAATAGGTGAAGTGAGCAAAAATGGCAATGTTGTTTGATGCAATCGCGGCGACTCTTACCCTGAACCTCAGCTGGTGGGTCTGGATTATAATGAACAATTTGTTTTGGGTATTCGGCGTTATGGCCGCCGCCTACTTTTTCTATGGCAGAAAAAAGATGCTCTCGGGCTTCATTATAGCTGTATTTCTCTTATGGAGCGCGCTGGATTTCAGCGCATTTTCAGGATGGGTTATTCTTTCAGGAACGTTCCTTGCGCTGCTTTACCTCTCAAGGCTTGCGCTTGTGGGCTTTGTTGAAAATGTGCCGAGCATGCAGAAAAAGCTACCATTCATAATCAGCCTGCAATTTATCGTGATACTGGTGATTTACAACATATTCCTGCGCTAGTGATTGAAAATGATAATGAAATCAATATTCAAGTCGTTCGTAATAATCTTGGCCTTTTACCTGGCCTTCATACTCATAGGAACAGGCAATATTACGTTCTTCAGCGGCAGTTTTTTCACGGATTTGGGGATGTTCGCATTTTTCATGTACATACTCTGCAATGTAATGCTGTATTATTTTGTCTGAATTCATTACTCCAGCTCAACTTCCTCTTCCGGCGCCTTCGCCTCAATTGAGGAGTGCGCAACAACATAATTCTCTATTCTCTGCGCTATTGGCCTGCGCTTCCATATTGCAATGGCAATCAGGATTGCAACTATCGCAACAAAAACAATATTCAGCTCTGATGCCATGAACTGCCTTATCAGCTGCGCGAAGTCCACGGGCGGCGCAATCGGCTTCTCAAGCGCGTATTGCAGGTTCACGTAAGTTGTGGAAATGCCGCTCAGCACAATCGCGTCCTCAATCCTCTTCGCGTGGCTTGTGAGCTTTGCCTCATCAATTCTCGCTCCAACGGGCAGGACAATCTTAATTTCAACATTTTTAGGAATTATTATTATTCCGCCATTCGCAAAATTGCTGAATTTGCTGTCCAGAAGGCGCCAGTCCGCGGTTCTTGCGCTTTCGCTTTCCAGCTTTGCAAATTTGTCATCTATCGCATAATTGAGTATTACCGCCCTCTCCCTGTCATCAAAGGTTATGTAGGCGGAAATTCTTGTAGTGCTTGCAAAATGCGGGAACAGCCACGGATAATCGCTTTTCCACGCATCAAGGCTCGGCCCGTTCTCTGCAACATTCTTGAGGAAAGCGCTGAGGCTGTTCTTGTCCGGGAAATCAAGGGAATAAATTTCAGTAACTTTCGCATATCCGCTTTTGTCAATGTCAATTTCAATAAGGTGCCTTGTAAGGTTCTGCGCACTTGCGTAGCTGAGCAGAAGGATTGCAAGCGCTGCCGCCATTGCAAAAGCGATTTTCCTCATTTTCCCAGAGCCCCGGATATATTACTACTTCCAAACTCCCTTATATTTCTTATTGTATTAAAGAGTGCTGAACATATAAAAGCTTAATTATGGCTTATATATGCATCAAACTAAAGTGTTCAACACTCTTTATTAATCAAGAACTTATTTAAACTGCATTGCAGTGTATTATATCGTAGGCTTATGGTGAAGGCAAGGTTTCTTGGGCATTCCTCATTTTTGATTTCGCTTGCAGGCACAGGCGTCCTTATAGACCCTTATTTCTCGCACGAGGGCAGCGAGGACCTGAAGCGCATTGTTCCCTCATCCGCCCCGGAAAATGAATTCAGGGACGTTTCCCTTATTTTAATCACCCATGAGCATTTCGACCACTTTGACAAGAGTGCGATTGAGAAAATCGCATTAAAGAACAATTCAACAGTGATGGCGCACGAGGAAATGCTCAACCAGCTGAAAATCCAAAATTCGCAGAAGCAGACAATAAAAATGAACGACACCTACCTCCTGCGCAACATAAAGATTGATGTAATGCCCGCGCACCACCCCCAGTCCTTTTACCCTGTTGGCTACATACTTTCGCACGAGGGCAAGAGCATCTATCACATGGGGGACACCGAACTCATGGAGGAATTCACTGACCCGAAGCTGAATTCAATAACCCTTATGCTCCTGCCGATAGGGGGCACATACACGATGGACGTTACTGATGCCGTAAAGACAGTAAAGAGCATGAAGCCGGATTATGCAATCCCAATGCATTTCAACACATTTGGCGCGATCAGGGCAGACCCGAACGAATTCAAGGAGCGCATTGAAAAGAGCATAATAAAAACAAAGGCAATCATCCTGAAGCCCGGGCAGGAATTTGAGTTCTAATAACATAATCTATTTTTTATAAAATCTATTGCCTTCAATTTCTTTTCTAAATTCCTTAATGCATGTGTTTCTGTAGCCGTACTTCTTAAAATGTTCCTTCTCTATTTTAAGGATTTTTTTAATATAGCTTTCCTTCACTTCAAGTTCTGGCATTTTCAAACATCCTGTTCGCTTCCTCAAGGTCCTTCGCATTTGAAATGTCAATCCTGAATCCATTGTAAAGCAGGCACGCAATTTTTGCGCCTTCGCCCAGCATCAATTCCAATGAATCAGTAATCTCATACTCGTTCCTTATCGGGTTTATCGGGGTTCTTTCAATTGCGTCAAATATTTTTTCTGAAAAGCGGTAAATCCCGCAGTTTGCAATGTCGGTTTTCGTTTCCCCGGGCTTGGGCTTTTCAATTATATTTTTTACCAGCCCTCCCTCAATTTCCAGCGCGCCAAACCTGCTTATGTCCTTAACCTTCCTTCCCACCATTACCGCATCATAGCCATTTTTCCCGGCAAGCTCTTTTATCAGAGAACTTTCAAACAGCAAATCCCCGTTTACGGAAATGAAATCCCCCCGCATGAACTGCCTTGCCAGCCCTGTGGCATGCGCCGTTCCTAATTGCGTCTCCTGGGCTGCATAATCTATTTTCAGCCCCTTGAATTCATCCCCGAAATATTCCATTATCCGCCCCTTTTTATAGCCAACAACAATCACAGTCTCATCAATTCCTGAACCCCCCAGCATGTCCAGAATCCTTTCAAGCATGGGCTTTCCCGCAATCTCAACCATAGCCTTCGGAATTTCTTCAGTAACGGGCAGCATCCTTACGCCCTTCCCTGCGGCAAGAACCAGCGCTTTCAATTTTTCATTCATAATTCCACGGCATCCAAATCATTCGGGGCAATGGAATTTGCAAAAACCATCCTCGCCTCATTCTCGCTCTGCTTCACATCCTTGTGCCGGGGGCTTATGTGTATGAGGTAAAGCGCCTTCACGTGCGCCCTTTCCGCAATTTCCCCGGCCTGCCTTGCTGTGCAGTGGAAGGTTTCCTTCGCCCTTTCCCTCATTTTCTCAAGGAACGCGGACTCATGTATTAGGACATCGGCATCCCTGATTGCGGGAACATACTGCGCGCCCGGAAGCGTATCAGTAATATAGCAGATTTTCCTGCCCTTCCTCGCCTTAGTGTAATCCATCACCTGCGCGGGGGATATTTTTTTATTTCCGATGGAAATTGTCTCCCCGTTCTGCAGCTTCCCGAAGAGGGGCCCTTCCGGAATGCCAAGCTCCAGCGCCTTCTTCTTGTTGAATTCCCCGGCTTTTCCAGTCTCCTCGAACACAAAGCCATAGCACGGGACATCATGCTTTAATTTTACGGCCTTCACGCTGAAATCCTTCCCCTGGAGGAGCGTTCCCTCGCGCATAATTTCCTTAGTGCGGACTTCAAAATTGCACTGCATAAGCGCGAGCTTCAGCGCGGTCTTGACCCTTTCGGAAATTCCCTTCGGCCCGTAAATATTCAGGGGATAATCGCGCCTGTGCATGCTCATCGTAGCTATCAGCCCCGGAAGCCCAAGCAAATGGTCCGCATGCAGGTGCGAAATGAAAATGTGCTCAATGCGCATATAGGAAATCCCCGAGCGCATCATCTGCCTCTGCGTTCCCTCCGGGCAGTCAAAAAGCAATGTGTTCCCCTCAAATTTCAGCGCAACGCTGCTCAGGTTGCGCTCCTTTGTGGGCGCGCTGCATGATGTTCCCAAAAACACTATCTGCATATTCGCCATATTTTCCCCAAATAATTGAATTGTGAACCTTTTTAATTATTAATCAATATAATACATTTATGAAAAAGGCCCCGAAAAAAGAAAAAAAAGGGAAAATTGCGCATGCAAAGGCGCGCAGGCAGATTCCAATTTCCGAAATTCCAGGCGATTGGAATTCCACTTCTGAAATTGCGGTTCCCGAAAGGATCATTGACCAGGTTATTGGGCAGGACAATTGCGTTGAGCTGATTAAAAAGGCTGCGATGCAGAAGCGCAACGTCCTTCTTGTGGGGCTGCCCGGAACCGGAAAGTCAATGCTCGCGCAGGCAATGGCCGAAATCCTGCCTGTGCAGAAGATGCAGGACATTCTGGTCTATCCGAATCCATTGGACTCGAACAGCCCGAAGGTTAAGATGGTTGATGCGGGAAAGGGCAAGCAGATTGTAAATACTGAAAGGATGAATGCGCTTGCGAACGAGCACAACTCAAGGATGCTCGCAATCCTATTCCCCCTGGGATTTTTTATTTTAAGCTCCTTCATGTGGAGCCTTAAATGGATTTCCGATGTGATATTTGCTGCAACAATAATCCTCGGCGGCATACTCCTTATGGGCTTTGTTGTCGCATCCCAGATGCGCATGCGCTTTTCCCATGAAACCCCGAAACTGCTGATTGACAATTCCGAGAAAAAGACCGCGCCCTTCATTGAGGCGACAGGCTCCCGCGCCGGCTCATTGCTTGGGGATGTTTTGCACGATCCCCTGCAATCCGGGGGCCTTGGAACGCCTGCGCATTTACGAGTAGAACCAGGCGCAATCCACAAGGCAAACGGCGGAGTTCTCTTCCTTGATGAAATTGCAACCCTTTCCCCGAAGGCGCAGCAGGAACTTCTTACTGCAATGCAGGAGAAAAAATATCCAATCACAGGGCAGAGCGAAAATTCCAGCGGCGCAATGGTGCGCACGGAAGCAGTCCCATGCGACTTTGTCCTGGTAGCCGCTGGAAATTACGAGGACTTGCAGAAGGTCCATCCTGCCCTGCGCTCGCGCATAAGGGGCTATGGCTATGAGATTTACATGAACTGGGACATGCCTGACACTGAAGAAAACCGCAAAAAAATAGTGCAATTCATTGCGCAGGAGATAAAAAAGGACGGAAGGATTCCTGCGTTCAGCAGGGATGCCGCAGAAGCGATCATATTTGAGGCAAGAAGGCGCGCAACAAAGAAAAACACATTAACCCTGAAACTGCGCGATTTGGGCGGGCTGATTCGCGCCTCAGGCGACATTGCAGCCGCAAAGCAGCACAAGATTGTAGTTCCGGAAGATTTGCAGGAAGCAAAAATTTCAGCAAAAACACTTGAGCAGCAGATTGCAGGCAAGATAATTGAGGACAGGAAGGCCTATGAGGTTTATTTCACCCAGGGAACCGCAGTCGGAAGGGTCAACGGGCTTGCGGTTTCAGGCGAGGGCGACGCCGGGCTTGTGCTTCCAATTGAAGCCGAGATTGCGCCCGCGGCAAGCAAATCCGAGGGAAAACTGATTGCAACAGGAAAGTTGGGGGAGATTGCAAAGGAAGCGGTCCAGAACGTTTCCGCCTTAATTAAAAAGCTTTCAGGAAAGGATGTGAGCAAATATGATTTGCATATCCAGTTTTTGCAGACCTATGAGGGGGTTGAGGGGGACTCGGCAAGCATTTCCGTGGCAACAGCGGTAATTTCGGCCCTTGAGGGAATTCCAATAAAGCAGAATCTTGCAATGACCGGCTCGCTTTCAGTAAGGGGGGAAGTCCTTCCTGTTGCCGGAATCACAGCAAAGGTGCAGGCGGCAATCAAGGCGGGGTTCTCGGAAGTAATAATTCCCAAGGCAAACCTTGAGGATGTTGTTCTTGGAAAAAAGGAATTGCAGAATATAAGAATAATCCCTGTGAGCACGCTGAGCGATGTCCTGTCCAATGCATTTGAAAAATCAGGCGCAAAAGTCAAATTGCTGTCCAATCTGAAAAAGATTATCGAACTGCACATTCCTGTTGCGGGAATCGGGAAAATCTCCCGCGCAGGCGCCTAGGCAGCAACTATCACTTTGTCAATGCCTATTGTAAGGTCCTTCTTCCTGAGCTTTACTGCTTCCTTTTCCTTCAGGGGAATGTATTCAACAACATCCCTGCTTGCGGAGATTGAGGTAACCCTTCCAAGCCATTTCCCTTCCCTGCTGTATACGGGAAGGCCAACAAGCAGCCTTGTTATCTTCCCGCGCACATCAAATACCGATGAAACGTAATACGCAAGTATTGCGGCTCCGAAGCTAACTATTACCACAAAGAGGAAGAGGTTGAGGTCTGCGACCCCCACAAACACATTCCTGCCTGAATCAAGTATGAGCCATATGATCGCGACATACACTATTGAAAGGAAGTATTTTCTTAGCATATATGCCATGCGGAAATGCACGGCATCAACGCTTTTTGCAAGCGCGAATGAAATTGCGGAGAGCATTGTGAAATTCACGACCTGCATAATCGCATCAACAGTCCTCGCAATGATATCCGCAGTCTTCTCCCCTGTAATGAATTCAGTATATCCTGAATAAATTCCGAACACAAACAGCAGTATTACCGCAATGTAAAGCGGGAATGAGGTCCTCTGCACTGAAATTGAGGATGTAACGCTCCTTATTGTGGACAGTGCAGCATCATAAATCCCAAATCCGTAAAGAAGAAGGAACGCGCCTATCCCTCCAACGGCCAGCTGCAGGCCGATGTTCGGAAGCGAGGCAATCAGCAGAAGTATTATCCCCGGGATTCCGAAAACAATGAGCGCGAGCGTAGGGTCCTTAATTGCCTCCTTTATTGCATAATAAGTCCCCTCAATCTCCTTCGCCTGCTTTATTATTACGGTTTCCTTTGAGATTATTTTTGCCCTGCTCTGGAGTATGGGGATTATCTGGTCGTCTTCCGCCCCGTCTGTAACGAGCACAAAGCCCTCCGCATGGAACTTTTCAAGGAAAGCATCAAGCTGCTCATTCAGCCTCTTGTCTGATTCAAAATCGGATTTCCCATAGCCCGTAAGCGTTGCAATCTCAACATTCGCATAGTGCTTTTTTACCTCGTCAAATTTCCTTACCGCAGCGAACATGCAGTTCGCATCGCTTTCCTCCGGGTCCGCAACAGCAAGCTTTGCAGCCGCCTTGAGGTTTTCCTTCCTCCCTATCACAGGGCCTTCAACATTCGCCTTCCTGCCCAAATCATTGTCCCTGTCGGCGCAAAGCACCGCAACATTCTGTATTTTAGCCATGACCTTCAGCCCGCCTGTATTTATATAGGGGTAAATAATTAATAATAGCTGCTTAATATATATTTACTATACAGGGAAAGTGGAAAAAATGCAGAATTCGGCAATGAAGCAGATTGTGTTTGGCGCCTTGCTAATTCTGGCAATACTTGCGGTATATGCTGCAATTTCCCTTGCAAGCATATGGGCGCAGTATGTCATATGGGCGCTCATAATTGCGGCATTCCTGCTTCTGATATGGAAGTTTGATTTCATCCTGATGCTCAAGGATTACGAGCGCTCTGTGATATTCCGCTTCGGAAAAATTCATAGGGTAGGAGGCCCTGGCTGGTGCATTATCCTACCGGGCATTGAGCAGTCAAACTATGTTGACCTGCGTGTGCACACAATTGACATTCCGAGGCAGGATGTTGTTACGCGCGATAAAATAGAATTGAACATTGATGCTGTAATTTACCTTGCGGTGAAGAAGGACAAGCAGAGCGTGATAAATTCCGTTGTGGCGGTAAAGGACTACAGGACCGCAGCAACAGATTATGCGATTGCCACATTGCGTGATGTCATGGGCGGGATGGACCTGAGCGAAGTGCTTGTGAATATTGAAGGCATAAACCGCCAGCTGAAGGAAATGCTTGAGAAAATTTCCGAGGGCTGGGGAGTAAGCGTTGATGCCGTGCAGATCAAGGACATAAACATCCCGAAAACTGTAATTGAGGCAATGCACGCCGAAAAGGCTGCGGAGCAGGAAAAGCTCGCGCGCATGGAAAGGGCAAAGGCCCAGCAGGCCGAAATAGATGCGGTAAAGGAATCCGCCGCAGGGCTTTCGGAAAATGCGCTTTCCTATTATTATATCCGCGCGCTTGAAAAGATGGCCGAAGGCCAGAGCACGAAATTCATCTTTCCCATGGAACTGAGCGGATTAGCATCAGCGCTTTCAGGAAAAATAGGCATTTCAAAGGGCTCGGGGGGAATTACCATTGCGCCGGAAACCCTCTCACAGCTTGCCCCGCTCCTGAAATCCCTGCAGAAGGGCAGATCCAAGGCAAAAGTAAAAAGAACAAAAAGGGCAAAAGCGAAAAAGCGCAAAAAGGCGGGAAATAAAAATAAGTAGTCAGGCAAATAATTCTAATGTCTTCTGCTCTTTGCTTTTTCTATAATTTTTTCCATATCTTCCCGTAAATTCGCCATTCTCTTTTCTTTCTTTAAAGGTTTTCATTACAAAATGCCTTGATATTTCTTCATTTGCGCAATCTATTTCTTCCCTAAAATTTCTCGCTCTTTTTTCCGCAAGTTTAGCATACTCTTGAGAAATTTCAATCCCCAAATAATCATGCCCCAATATTTTTGCAGCAGCTAATGTTGTTCCGCTTCCGCAATAAGGGTCAATTATTAATCCTCGTTTATCATCCATAACAGAATAAATAGCTCTTACGGGCAGTGCCAGTGGAAAGGGGGCAGGATGCAGGTTATTCTGCTCAGGCGAAAACCTCCATATTGAGCTCAGAAGAGCGTGTTTTGATTTTAATTCTTCCCCTATAAGATCATTACCCTGCGGCTTGTAAAGCCAATAAATTCTTTCTTCTACCTGCCAGAACCTCCAGCCCCTTATGTTTGCAGCAATCATCCTGTCCCAAATAATTTCCTGTCGCATTTCCCACTTTGTTTTTTTCAGCCAGTCAATGGGATGGAGCATTTTCCCTTTTTCCCATCTAACTTTGTGGTTGTAAAAGAAGGATCCACCTGTTTTAGCAACCCTAAACAACTCATTTAAAACTTCTATTTGATTTTTTTGATATACATCCTCTGCTTTGTACTGCTCCAGCTTCTCCCTATTCAAAAGATAAACAGTCCTAAGATTTCTGCAGTCTATAAAATATTTGTAATCAAAATTCGCACTTCTTAGATATTGGCCGCTCATGTCTTTTCCACCTTTAAATCTGTGATGCAATTGCTCTTCCAAACGTTTTGTAAAAGTATTGTAGTTAAAAGGAAATTCAAGTATGTAAATAAGCTTGCCGTCAACAAAGCCGCTTATCAGCATATTCAGGTTTTTTTCTTTTTTGTCTTTTTTCAGCCTGGCAAAAGTATAATCTGTAAAGTTTCCTCCGCCATTGAGTTTTCTTAATGGTTTTGAATTAGTATCCACATTTTTTGGTTTTGCTTCGCACATTATAGTTTTTCCTGAAACAAAAGAATCCTGCTTAAAGCCATTATATCCTATTTTGCCTTCTTTGTGCTTGTAGCCTGCAATATTAACCGTTATAAATTCCCTGATTGTTGATGAATTTTTGTCATTTATATACATTGTAAGCAGGTCATTTAGCATTCCAATTAGAACATCTTTTGATTTTCCTAAAATATAACTATTTAGTTCTTCATGGCTTCCAGTAGAGTATATCTTAATCACATTAATTAGCTCTTGATTCATAATCTATTAATTATATGCAAAGATAATTTAAATAACTTTTGGGAGCAGATTTCCGCTGAAATTATCCCGCAACTATTATCCATGCCTCAATGAGCGCGCCCAACAGCAAAATCGCATATGCAAGCGCTATAAGCACAAGCACATCCTTCGCAATTATTTCAAATTCGAATTTATGGTAGGATTTTTTTGAAATTGCAGCGCTTATTATGCCCCCTGCAATTGCGCCTATGAAATACGCGATGAATTCGGGAATCCCGTGCGGCAGCAGCCCGACAACAATCAGCATTCCCGAAAGCACATCGCTCCTGAGCATTTCCTTCCCCACTACAACCCCGATGAAGCTCCCGTTCCACGCAAGCAGGAAGATTGCGCCCGCGCCGAAAATGAATGAGAACAATACCGCCAGCCCGAACACCGAGGCGTTGTTGGTAAATATCAGCAGGAACACATCAACAAAGTTCGCGCCCCCCCCTCCTATTGCATCAGTGGCCTTTCCTGTTGCAATGCCCTGCCTTATGCTCTGGAACGCACTGAATGTATTTTCCTGCTCCCTGAATACCTTCTCCTTTGCGGGCATTGCCATGCATATTCCCTCCCCAAGGCAAAAGGAGGCCTCCTTCTGCGGAAGAACAACATACCACATGCTGTAGCTGAATATCAATCCGATCAAAAACCAGGAGTAAATCGCAATTATGTCAAAATGCCTCTCAATGAATGTTGCCGCTTTCCCCGGATGCGCGGCCTCCTCCTCCTCTTCCACAGTGAAAAGCGAGAACATGACCGGCATCATTCCTATTGTTACGAATGCCAGGCTCAGGATGCTCGAGCTCTCAGGGAACGTAAAATAGCTCACCCAGATGCTTATGCTTGAGAATGCAATGCTCAGGAACAGTATGTAAAGGGGATGCCTCCTTATTTGCGCCTCTCCAAGGATTGATTCAAACACCATTTTCCCATTCCCCAAAAAAACCGCAAAACCAATAATTTAAATAGGTTTCTGGGTTAATATAATTATTGTTTTATTTCCGTTTAAGGAAGGCATCGGAAACTCAGTTTCTGATTTTTGATGGTTAAAAAATGGACAGCAGAATAGTTTTTCCCGGGGATTTCCTCACAACAGCGGAGGAATTTGTCGCGGGCAAAAACACCTACGAGGATGTTTCAGGCAGGATATATGCCGCGACCGTTGGAAGCGCGCAGTTTGACCTTGGCAAGAGGGAAGTGAGCGTAGAGAAAGACGGGCGGGAGATAGAGCTGCTTGAAGTTGGGGCAATCATTGAGGGCGTTGTTATAATGCTCAAGCCCCAGGCCGCAATAATTGAGATTTATGCGGCGGAAAAGGACGGGAGAAAGCTCAACATACAGCAGTCCATCGGCGCAGTTCCCATTTCTCTGGTAAGCAGGGGCTATGTTACAACAATGGACACAAAATTCAGGATCGGGGATTTAATAAGGGCGAAGGTCGAGGTAATAACCGCCTATTCTGTTGACAGCTCAACGGCAGACGCGGAATTGGGGGTCATAAGGGCATACTGCACCAAGTGCAGGGATGTTCTGGGATTGTTTGATTCGCAGCTCAAGTGCATAAACTGCGGTAATGTAGAGCAGCGCAAGTTCTCAACGCTTTACACGCTTAAATACTGAATTTATTGGGGGGAAAAAATGGACCTGGGGCTGATAAGAAAACAGAAAAATCTTCTGGAATTCACAATAAAGGGGGAAAGGCACACTTTCCCGAATCTGCTGCGCTCTTATCTCCTGAATGACGCGGGAGTTGAATTCGCGGCATACACATTGGCACATCCCATGGACAACGATGCGAAATTCATAGTAAGGACAAAGGACTCTGAAACCGCGGAAAAGGCGCTTACAAAGGCGTGCGATGCGATTGATTCGGACTTGGAGGAATTCTCCAAGCAGTTCAGGAAGGCTGTGAAGTAAAAGGCTTATTTTATGCAGAATGTCTTGCTGAAACCCAATTTCCGCGTTCTTGCGATTGATGACGGCTCCTTCAGGCCCGGGCAAAAGCAAAAAATCCCCCTTGTGGGGGTAATTTACAGGATTGACGGCAGGATTGAAGGGATTCTCTCCCAAAAAATTTCCGTTGATGCGCTCGATTGCACTGAAAAAATAATTGAAATGCTCTCAGGGGGCAAATTCCTTCCGCAGATTTCATTCATTCTCCTTCAGGGAATAAATTTCGCCGGCTTCAACATTGCGGACGTGAAGAAGCTCAACTCCGTTCTCAAAAAGCCGGTTATAATTGTCTTCAGGAAGTTTCCCGATATGGATGAAATTGAAAATGCGCTGCAAAAATTTCCTGACAGGGAAAAAAGGCTCGCGCTGATAAAAAATGCGGGGAAAATCCGCAAAATCAATTCAATCCACTTCCAGTTCATTGGAACCGATGAGCAAACCGCGAGGGAAGTGATTAAAAAGACCCTGATGCATAGTTTCCTTCCAGAGCCCATAAGGATTGCGCACATGATTGCAAGCGGCATAACCCTTGGGCAATCCACGAGGCCGTAAAATGGAAAAAATATTCTCAAAATTGAAATGGCTTGACCCATTCACATATGTGGATATCCTGTTGGATAAAATAAAGCCCAGGGCGCAGCGCAACAGATATCTGGATTGGATTATCTACCTCGCATTCGCGGCGATTTTTGCTTATGCCCTGCTTTTTATTTTCGGCCTTATTCTGGGCACTTCCGCTCCCGGCGTAATAGTCCTTTCCGGCAGCATGGAGCCAAGCTTTTACAGGGGCGATATAATAATACTCCAAGGCGCGGATGCAGAAAACATAAAAGGCCAGGATGTTTATTTCCCCGGAATAAGCACGCTCAAGGGAAAAATGCTGGAAGAAATCGCAGAAGTTGATTATGAAAAGCAGAAAATAATTTTTGCAAATGGCGCCGAAGTAAAAATCAACAAAGAGGGGGATGTGATTGTTTATAACTCCCAATACTACCCCGAGCCCATAATCCACAGGGTGATTGCAAAAGTCCATGTTTCTGACGGCACATATTTCATTACAAAGGGCGACAACCCGAAAACAAACTGGTTTGTTGACCAGGCCTGCGGCAATGTTGTTTTTGGCTATGTTCCGGGAACTGACCTCATAACAATAACCTCCATTGAAAGCGCATGCATAACCCCCTACCTCCCAAGCGAGAATGAAATTGAAGGGAAGATGATTGGGAAAATCCCCCTCCTCGGGTGGGTCAAGCTGATTCCCTTTGATGAAATCCCAAAACTGCTTGGATTGAAGAAATAGCCCTATTGCGACATATTCGCTGATAAGCGTAAAAATAGAAAGGCTTAAATATTGGTTGCATCCATTATTTATTGTGAAAAATTGACAATAGCAAGAGTTCTTGTTTTTGGGAATGTGCAGGGCGTCGGCTTCCGCGCATATGTTGAGCAGGTAGCAAGAGGCATGCAGATCAATGGCTTTATAAGAAACCTTGATGACGGCACAGTAGAAATTTATGTGAAGACCCAAAAACAAAAAATAAATGCCTTTGCCAAAAGAATAAACCTTCAAGAAGACCATTCAGATCCTTTTTCTTTGCATGTTACAAAAATCGAAGTTGCATTTGAGTCTGACAGAAGATTCATAAAACCAAATAGAAAACTTGGGAGATTTGAGATAGATTACGGAGAAGAGGCAGATATGCAGAAAGAAATGGTAAAAAAGGCGGGCATTGCAACATGGATGATGCGCTCCTTAGTATCAAAGACGGATTCATTAGTATCAAAAACCGACTCGCTTAAGTCTGAAACTAAAACATTCAGAAAAGAAACCTCCCATAATTTCAAACGGCTCGAATCTACTCTCGGCGGCAAAACAGACTCTTTCAGGAAAGAAACATCCAATAACTTCAAAAGGCTTGAAAATACGCTAGGTGGAAAAACAGACTCATTAAGAAAAGAAACTTCCTGCAATTTCAAACGGCTCGAATCTACTTTAGGCGGCAAAACAGACTTTTTCCGAAAAGAAACCTCTGATAATTTCAGCAAGCTGGATGGCAAATATGGCAGTATTTCAAAAGCAATGGGCAGCATAAATGGGAATATAACAAAAAATAACAAACTTCTTTCTAAAATTGCAGGAGTGCTCAGCAGGGCATAATTTCTCCGGTGCTTTCGGATTAGGCAACTCCCTTAAAAATATTCGCTTGCTGAATTTATATGTGGGAGCATGAAACTTGTTTTTTCAGACGCGCTTGCCTTCAAAAAGGCAGTTGATGCAATTGCGGTCCTTATTGATGAGGCTGAATTCGTAATAACCCAGACAGGCCTCACGCTTAAGGCAACAGACCCCAGCCAGATAAGCATGATTGATTTTTCCCTTGGAAGGGAAGCATTCAAGGAATACAATCTTTCCGAGCCCGCAAAAATCGGCCTCGATCTGGAATATCTCTCAGGGATTTTAGGCAGGGCAAAGTCCGGGGACGAGCTTACAATAAGCATGGATGAGAAGCAGGCGCGCCTTGAAGTGCTTTTGAAGGGCGCATCAGCAAGGAAATTTTCCGTTCCGCTCATTGACATTTCCTCGCAGGAGCTTCCAAACCCGAAAATTGAGTTTGATGCAGAGCTTAAAGTAAGGGCGGACATCCTGCAGGACGCATTGAAGGACGCCTCGCTTATAGGAAGCCATATAACGCTTGGCGCAGATGCGGAGAAATTCTTTGTAAAGGCAACAAGCAGCAAGGGCGAACTGAACAATGAAACCCCGAAAACCGACAAGGCAATAGTGCAGGAATTCTCGGTAAAAAAAGAATGCAGCGCAATGTTCCCTCTTGATTATATGCAATATATGCTGAAAGCCGCAGACTCCTCAACAATCGCAGGAATAAACATAAAAGCAAGCGCGCCGATAAAAATCGCATACAAAATCGGAAGCGCAAACATCTGCTACTACCTCGCCCCGCGCATAGAAGGCTGACTGCTTTAAATAACAAAAAGACATTTAAACCCTACGGCTGTTAATTTCTATTGGTAATGGATATGGCTATTGAGTTGAAAAATGTCGATTTGTGGCGCCGTTCCATAGACGCAATCGCCTCTTTCATTTCAGAGGGGAATTTCCGCTTCAATGAAAAGGGCATTTCCTTCAAGGCCGTAGATCCCAGCCAGATTGTGCTTGTTGACTATATAATTGACAAAAGCGCATTTGAGAAATTTGACATCGAGCCCACTTATATCGGCATTGACCTTGTGGAATTGAACAAAATAATGCAGCGCACGCTTCCAAATGACAAACTGACAATGGAAGTCAGCGATTCCGAGCTTTCGCTCAAACTGGAAGGGGACATGGTAAGGAGCTTCAAGCTGCCGCTTATAGAGGTCAGCGAGGAGGACATCAATATCCCGCAGCCGAAATTCGACGCAAGGGTTGAAATTGCTGGAAAAATAATAAAAGAAGCGCTCAAGGACGCAAGCTTGTTCGGAAGCTCAGTAGTACTGCGCATAAAGGGCAGCCAATTCACGATTGAAGCGCGCGGCTCCCAGGGGACATTGAAAAGCCAGACAAAAGAGGCGCAGAAGGTTGTTGTAAAATCCGCTACTGAAGTGGTTAGCAAATATTCCCTTAATTTTCTTATGAATATCGTTAAGAGCGCGGACCCGGAAGCAAAAGTCGCATTGGAGCTGAAATCCGATGCGCCGATGAAAGTTTCCTATTCAATCGGGCAGGCGCAGATCCAATACCACTTAGCGCCGATGATACTGTAAATTCACCGGCAATCCGCTCCCAAAACCCTTTTTATTCCCTTTTGTGGCAGATTATTTCATGAACCTTGAGGACCTGCAGTTCGCGCAGCGCTATCCGTTCAGCGGAACCGCAAGGAAAATAGTGGCTGAAACCGGCCTTAATCTGCAGGACGTTTCCGAGGCAGTAACTGAAAGGGCGCAGAAGATGATTCTTGCCTCCGCAAAGCAGCAGAAGTATGACCCCCAAATCGGGAATTATGAGGAACTGCTCCAGAACGAGGTGCTTGCGTTCCCTGTCGCAAAAATTCTGCTTTCAATAATTGCAAAGCCAGAACTCTATTCCAAGTTCGCAAATATGTTCTCAAAATCAGCATTTGTTTCCCTGCAGAGCGAGAGCGATGAAACCCTCTGCGACATTGCAAAAGACCTTGGAATAATTATAAAATTCTCAGGCAATCCCGAGGAATTTGCGGAAATCGGCATGCTGCAGTATTTAAGCGCGGACTTCAGGGAAGATTTCATGAAGCTGGCGAACCAGAGGCTTGAGAAGGGAAGAATAATCCTGAGCAAAAACGAATTTGTGCGCTTTCTCTCACAGGCAATCTACAAAAAAATTTTCTCCTCAATGCCCGCAGACACAAAGCAGATCCCAAATTCCCTAAAAACAATCGCGAATTCCCTTTCAAAGCAGGCATTTTCCGAAAGCTTCCAGGCATTCAACGCAAAGCTTTCAGGAAACATAAAGGCCGATGCATTCCCCCCGTGCATTTCCGAACTGTATGCAAAAATGCTCTCCGGCGCAAACCTCAGCCATACGGAGCGCTTTACCCTTGCAAGTTTCCTTGTTTCAGCCGGAATGGGCACTGAGCAGATAATTGCAATTTTCAAAAATGCGCCGAATTTCAATGAAAAAATATCCCGCTACCAGATTGAAAGGATTGCAGGCTCCGGAAACAAGACAAATTATGCTCCCGCAAGCTGCGCGAAGATGAAAAGCTACAAGCTCTGCATAAGAAACGGCGAATTGTGCGGAAATGTGAAGCACCCGATGCAGTTTTACAGGAGCAGGGCATTTCCGCGCAGAAAAGCCCAATAAAGAACCTTGGCATAAACGCCAAGCTGCTTAAAGAAAGCAAAAATACAACCAGCGCCAAGGTTCTTTAATAAATGCTCCAATTTATAAATTTTTTGCACTTCCATAGTTCAACTCCCACTGATTTTAGTGGAATTTAGCTGAATATTTGGATTTTCGGGGTGAATTGCATTGAATGCGCTGGCATCGGTAATAGGCACTGGCAATTTCGCTATTGTGCAGGACATTCTCGCATTTGTGCCTAACATAATTTTCGCGGCAGTGGTTCTGATTGCAGTATTCATATCCTACAAGCTGCTCACGAGGTCAATAACAAATGCGCTCTCAAATTCCATAAAGCGCAAGCAGGATGTCAAAACCTTCCTTAACCTCTGGCGCTACAGCTTCTTTGTTGTTGCGGCAATTCTAATCCTCATTTCATTTTCCGGCTCGCTCACAACATTCGGAATCAGCGTCGGGTTTTTTTCCGTAATGCTTGGCTGGGCGCTCCAGAAGCCCATTACGGGAATTGCCGCATGGCTGATGATTGTGACGCAGCGCCCTTTCAGAATCGGCGACAGGATAATAATTGACGAGCACATTGGCGATGTAGCGGACATAAGGCTGTTCTATATTGTGCTTAACGAGATTGGCGGGACTGTTGAGGGCGAGGAGCAGAGCGGAAGGGCAATCCACATTCCCACTTCAATACTCTTTGACAAGAATCTTGTGAATTACACGATGCACGACCCCTTCATACTTGACGAGGTTTCAGCAACCGTTACATACGAAAGCAACCTGGCAAAGGCGCAGGAGCTTGCAGTAGAATGCGCGAAGGAAATTACAAAGGAAATCCTGCCGGATGTGAAGGAAAAGCCCTTTGCAAGGGTTTCTTTCAAAGATTCGGGCATTGATGTGAAGGTGCGCTATTACACAATTGCGGACAAGAGGCAGAAGGTCGCGAGCGAAATCACGGAAAAAATCCATGAGAAAATCTCAAAGGCGCGCGACATAGAGTTCGCATACCCGCACATAGAGCTGAAATTCAAGCAGGGCGCGAAATTCATCCAGGGGAAAAAGTTATCCGAGTTCATGCAATAATTGCGCCGGCAATGCTGAAATAAATTGCCGCAATGTAAAGCGCAATGAGAAGCAATCCCTCCTTCCTGCTGATTCTCAGGCTCACATACCCGAACATGAGCAGCACTGCGGCAATTATGAGCATCAGCGGCATGCTGTAGTCCAGGAGGCTTTTTGCAACATTCAGGGGATTGAGCAGCGCTGCAAAACCCACAACAAGCAGAACATTCGCAATATTGCTCCCGAGGATGTTCCCAATCAGGATATTCGGCATTCTCCTTTTTATTGCCTGCAATGAAACCGCAAGTTCCGGCGCAGAAGTGGAAAGCGCAACAAGAGTCAATCCGACAATGCCGCCGCTTAAATTAAGCTCATCTGCAATTCCGGAAGCGCCGCTTACAAGCAGATAGCCGCCGAACAAAAGCGCGGCAATTGAAAGCGCAGCAAGCAGCAGATTTTTCATACTGATTTTTTCTTTTGCAGTTTTTCCCTTCCCATTTCCCCTTCTGAAAAACAGGTTTATGTATGAGCGGAATTCAAAAACCTCCTCAAGATGCCTGATGCGCCCGAAGAGAAAAAGCACATAATAAACGAATATCCCCAAAAGAATTATCCCGTCAATCCTTGAAATCACATTGTCAAGGGAAAGCACATAGAGAAGCGCAGCGGAGCCAAACACTATCAGGCAGTCCTTGTCAAAAATCCTCCTTTTGATGTATATGCTTGCAATGCTCGCGGAAATCCCCAGATTCAGCGCAATATTTGCAATGTTAGCCCCCACAACGTCCCCAAGCGCAATTCCCGGATTATTTGTCAGCGATGCAATTGATGCGACCATGAACTCCGGGAGCGATGTCCCGATTGCAATCAGGCTCACTCCGATAACAAAGTCGCTTATGCCAAATTGCTTTGCGATTTTTGAGGCATTTTCTATGAGCGCGCCGGCGCCCTTGAGAAGGAATGCCAGCCCGATGGCAAACACAATCAAATCATACGCAAGCATGCAATTAAATGGCAATAATTGCTTATTAAACGTTTCCAATTAACATTCAATTATGCAGCCCACTGAGCAGTTCCTGCGCTCGAAATTCCAGCAGTATTACCGCGCGCACGCGGTTTCCGCGCCGCTGAAAATAGGGCAGCGCGAGTTCGGGATAGGCGCCTTCGGGAAAAAAATAAGCATGCGCCATCTTGCCTTTGCGGACTCAAACGAGCTTAATGGCTTCCTGCGCAATGAAGTGCCATTTTACATTTCCTATTCCTGCGCCTACTATAAGTATCCGGAAATGCAGCCCATGAATGCAAAGCATTTTTTGCAAGCGGACCTGGTCTATGAGTTTGATGCGGATGACCTGCAGACTGACTGCAAGCAGGGGCACGATTCCTGGAAGTGCGTGAAATGCGGCGCCTCAGGAAAGGGAACAATAGAGAACTGCACGAAATGCGGGGCGCACACGCTAAAAGAGGAATGGGTCTGCGGCAAATGCCTAAATGAAACAAAAAAGCAGAGCCTGCGCCTCATCGGATTCCTGCAGGATGATTTTGATTTTTCCGATGGGATAGAAGTGAATTATTCAGGCTCCAAGGGCTTCCACATCCACGTTAATAATGAAAAAGCCCTTCAGCTGAGCCAGAACGCAAGGACGGAGCTTATTGATTACCTTAGCGGAAACGGCATAATCCAGAAAAACCTCGGATTTGATACGGAAAGCAGGATGTTTTCCTGCCCCATTCCCGAAAAAGCAAAGGGCTGGCAGAAAAAAATAATCAGCTGGATGCTTGGAAAAATTGAAAATTCCGATTCCGAGGAGCTCGCGCTTTATGGGGGCATTTCAAACGCCCTAGCAAAAAAGTTAATAACCATGCGCTCCACAATTATCTCAGGCATCAGCTCCGGAATGCTCTACCAGTTCCCGGGGAGCAAGGCGGAAGCCTTCTGGAATTCATTGATTGCAAGCGCGATTGATGCGCTTAAGCTCGGGATAGACAGGCAGACCTCAATTGATTTGCACAAGATAATAAGGCTGCCGGAAACGCTCCACGGCGGAACTGGCCTTGCGGCAAAAAAAATCCCCCTGGAGAAAATTGTGGAATTTGATGCACTGAAGGAGTGCATCGCATTTTCAGGCGATGAAGTGAAAGTGAGAACAATTGCGGAGATTCCCGAATTTGAATTGAACGCGCGGAAATTCGGGAAATTCGGCGCAAACGAGGAGATAAAAATTCCCGAATATGCTGCAATTTATTTGCTTGCGAGGAATGCGGCGCAATTGGCGGAATGAAAAAACAGGGTTGTAAATTATGGCGGAACTGAATTACGATGAGATAATGCGCCTTTACAGGCTTGAGAAGAATGCGACAAAGCCGATTGAGCTTGATGAGAATTTCTATGACGCGCTTGTGAAATTAATGGACAATGAAAAAGCGCTCTACTTGAAATCGCTCAAGGAATTCTCGGTCTCAAAGGCAAGGAATTTCACAAACCTGAAGAAGATTGTTGAGGACTTCTTTGATTTGCGCGAAAAGAAAATCCTGAACAAGGCGCTTCTTGCGCTGCACAGCAGCGAGATAAACGAGGAGAACCTGACCTCGCAGGAAAGGAAGACGATGCGCGCGCTGCTTGAAATCCTGCAGGCGCACCACGCCCTTCTTGACGGGATGTTCACGGAGGGAAAAGAAAAAAGCGAAGGCGCTGAGAAGGAAAAGGGGGGCATCGGAACCGCAGGTTCTGATTTTAATATGATTTCACTGACAATTCTTTCTGAAGTGCAGCCTTTTATTGGCGCTGACATGAAGGAATACGGCCCATATGCGGTTGGGCAGATGGCAGAAGTTCCGCACAAGGTCGCCAGTCTCCTGGTTTCAAGAAAACTGGCAAAAACAAACGAGTGAGGCGAAAAAATGAGCAGAAAAACAGAACTTGCACCGAAGGCGGGGAACAAATTCATAAGGGTGAAATGCCCCTCATGCAGCAACGAGCAGACAATATACTCCCTTGCTTCCACCCCCATAAAATGCATTGTCTGCAACCATGAGCTTGCGGAAACAGGCGCGGGAAAAATAAGGCTCAGGATAAAGCCTGCGAGGCTATTTGAATGAATCTCCCCGAACTGAACGAGTATGTTGTCTGCAGGGTAACGAAAATCCTTGATTACGGGGTTTTTGCGGATTTGGTGGAATACCCGAATACAAGCGGATTTGTGCACATTTCCCAAGTGGCGAGCGGATGGATAAAGAACATAAGGAATTTCGCGAAGGAAAATGAGGTAAGGGTTGCGAAAGTGCTTCATGTGGATGCTGAAAAAAAGCAGATTGACCTGTCCTTCACTAAAGTTTCAACGTCCGATGAGAGGGCAAGGCTTGACGCATGGAAAAAAATGAAGCGCGCGCAGAAGCTTGTTGAAATAATCGCGAAGGAAAAGAGCTCAACAATGGAAGAGGCATGGAAAAATGTCGCTCTTCCGCTCCTTGAGAAATATGATTCATTGCATGATGCATTCCAGGCAATTGCCCTGAATTCGGAAGAGGCCTCAAAGCCGATCCAGAAGGAATGGCTGAAGCCAGCGCTTGATGTCATAACGAAAAATGTTGAAATCCCCAGCAGGACAATCCAGGGGGTTATTGCATTGAGCAGTTATGCCCCGAACGGAATTGAACTTATAAAGGACGCGCTGGTTTCCGCGCAGAATTCCACAAGGGATGCGGAAATCTCCATATACTATTCGGGCTCTGGGAAATATGTCATAAGGGTGAGCAGCTTTGATTATAAAGTGGCGGAGCGCGTGCTTAAGTTTGCCGCAGGAAATGCAATAGAATCAATAAAGGCAGCCGGCGGAACAGGCAGCTTTGAATCCTGAAGCGCAAACTAATAAAAATATTCGCTTATTGCAATTTATAGGAGAGAGTTGAGAAATTGGCGACAACAGTGAAATTGGTGAAGAAGGCAAAGCTCAAGGCGCCGGTCATTTTCACAGGCCTTCCGGGAATAGGGCTTGTCGGGAAAATTGTTGTTGATTACCTGCTGAAAGAGCTCAATACTGAAAAGATTGCGGAAATCATTTCGGATTCATTCCCCCCGAGCGCGCACACAAAAGAGGGGGTGCTGGAACTTATAAAGGACGAGATTTACCATTTCAATTTCAAGGGGAAGGACTATCTCTTTTTGTCGGGGCCGGTGCAGCCGAGCCTTGATTTTCGCACAGGAAGCGCGAACGAGCATTATGAATTTGCGCGCGCAATATGCGAATTTCTCAAGCAGCAGAATGTAAAGGAGGTTTATGCACTTGCGGGGATAAATGTTGGCGAGAAGCGCATGAACCACGAGCCGAAAGTGATTGTTGCTGCAACAAGCAAGGCGCTTCTGAATGACCTGAAAAAATACGGCGTAATAATTGACAAGAACGAGGGGCTGATAAGCGGGGCGGCAGGCCTTCTCCCGGGAATTGCAGCGGAATTCGGGATGGATGCAGCGTGCCTGATGGGCGAAACAAATGTGAGGCTGGTTTACGGCGACCATGGCGCAGCAAAGAAAGTTCTGGAGCTTCTGATAAAAAAATTCGGATTCAAGGTTGATATGCGCAAAATAGAGAAGGAATCCGTTGAAATAGAAAAGGCCTTTACCCAGCTTGCGGAGCAGCTTGAAGAGCAGGAAGAGAAGCCATTGCCAAGCGGATTGAGCTATGTTAGATAGCACATATAATTATTAACAATTAAACAAAAATAAAAAATGAAATGAGGCAAAAAATGCAAAAAAAGCAATTCTGGAAAAGCATAAAAATTAAAAAAGAACAATTGTGGACAATTGTTGGTGTTGCTCTTGTTGCTGCTGTTATTGCTTCAATCACAACAGCCTCTATAACTGGGGGTTATACAAAGGCAGAGATTGATGCAAAAATGGAAAAGGTTTCTACAAATCAGGGAGTTCTAAATATGCTGAATGAATGCGTAATCGGGAAAGTTACAACTCAGGATGGTGAAGAAAGCGGGTTACTAAATAAAGACTTGACTTGCAACGACTTATGCGATTATTATGGAGAAAACATCTGGAACAAGAAGCTTACTTGTGTAGAAGGGTTCATGCACGTGGCAACTGCAGAAGGATTATCAAGCCCGGAGACATGCAGCACATCCTTTACTGTTTATTCTGACAAGAATCTCTATTATGAATATGATTGCATTTGTTGCTCTGTTTAAGCTTTTATTTTTTAAAATTCAGAACTCCCCAAGCGTCTTCTGCCCTGAGAATTCGGATTTTCCTGAAATTTCCTTTTCAAGCTCTTTTTGCTTTTGCGCCATTTCCTCTTTGCTCTTGCAGATTACGGGCGTCCCATACTGCCCGCCGCCCCCGGGGATGTAAATGACATATCCCTTCCTGAAAGATTCAATGTTCTTTGCTGTTTCTGAATGCACTTTTGCAAGCTCTTCCAATGGCGCATCAATAACAGCATTTATCTCATTCCCGAAGGCATCAACAAAATTGCGCCAAAGGGTCTGCACTTCCGGCGCCTGCACAATTTTTGCAGCGAGGGAAATCTGTATTATTTCCGCAAGGGAAAGTATGTGCATGTACGGAGGGCGGAATTTCGGATGATTTTCTTCTTTGTAATTTGCCAATTCAAAAATTCTGTCCCTTACTCCCTTTTTTATTGTTGCCTTGCATTTCGGGCATTTCCATTTGAAGGCCTCGGCCTCCAGCATTGAGAATTTCGTATAGCACTTATTGCAGGCGCTCAAGTGGTATTTTCCCTCGCGCGGGTCAAGGCCGGCATTCAGTGTAATCAATGCCTCTTCCCTCTCCCTGAGCGCGTGCCTAAGGGATTTGAAATCAGGCTCTTTCATTTTTATGCGCGTAAACTCTCTTCCAATCCTGTGCGGATAGGGGGAATGGGAATCGCTTGCGGTAATGAACTGATAATTGTGATTGTCCGCAATGAGGTCGGCGAAATACGAATCTGCGCTCAATCCGAGCTCCATGAAGTAAATCTCGCTTAGCATTTTCCCATAGCACGAAAGCATTGAATCAAAATGCGCATATATGGAAAAGTAAGGGGTAAAAGCATGCGCAGGGCCCATAATGCCATTGCAGTCCTTCACAATCTCCGCAGTCTGCTCCGCATTGGTCTTCAGCCTGGGCCTTCCGTTCCCATAGCCGTCAAGATTTCCGAATTTAAGGAGCCTTTCGCGCAAATTCTCAGCGGAGGCAATGTCCGGCAGATACACAAGATGATGCACCCTGTTCACATCCTGCAATTCTGTTCCGACAATGAATTTTATTTCCCTTCCCTCAATCCCGAAAATCCCGTTTTCCTCTTCCTTCAGGTTCTGCTTCACATGCTTCAGCCATTCGTTGTGCAGTATGTCCGCAGTGCTGCAAATATGCAGGCCCTTAAGCTGCGCCTGCTCCGCTATTACCGGAAGAAGCATGTTCTTGCTGACCCCCCCGGAATAGGGCCCATGGAAGTGCAAATCCGCATTGTATTCCCGCATTTCTCAAAACCCCTAAAAATATCCCTATTTAATGCTTTATAAATGAATATATTATATGTACCCCCAGGAGCATACTCCGGAAAAAAGCCAGAGCGTGATGCAGAAGGACTTTTTCAAGGGCATAAAGGAAGCGCAGCTCTATAAAAAACTTGCAAACAAGAAGGTCCATTGCCTTGTGTGCAGGCGCTTCTGCGTGATTTCCGACGGGCTAACGGGCGCATGTAGAGTGCGCAAAAACATAAAGGGAAAGCTCTACAGCCTTGTTTATGGTAGAACGCTTACAATGGCAATTGATCCCATAGAAAAAAAGCCACTGTTCCATTTTATGCCGGGCACTTCCTGCATGAGCATTTCCACCCATGGGTGCAATTTCCACTGCACCTTCTGCCAGAACTGGGAAAGCTCGCAGGAATTTACAGAGCACGCAATAACCCAGGTGCCTTACGCTTCCCCCGAACAAATAGTTGAGCAGACGCTTGAGGCGCATGTCCCCGGAATTTCATACACCTATACCGAGCCAACAATATTCTTTGAATACGCCCTTGACACGATGAAGCTTGCGAAGAAAGCCGGGCTTTACAATGTGTGGGTTTCAAACGGCTACATGTCAAGGCAAGTGGCAGATGCGATAATCCCCTATCTTGACGCAATAAACATTGATTTGAAGGGGAACGCGGATTTTTACAAAAAGCTCTGCGTCGGGATAGACATAATGGGGGTGAAGGAGAACATAAAATATTTTGCCAAGAAAAAGGTCCATGTTGAAGTTACTAACTTAATTGTTCCGGGCTTCAATGACAAGGACACTGACTTCAAGGAAGTGGCGCAGTTCATAAAAAAAATAAACCCGGGAATGCCGCTGCATTTCTCAAAATTCTTCCCGAACTACAAGCTCAATTATCTGCCCCAGACCCCGGAAGAGAAAATCCTGCGCGCGAAGGAGATTGCGGAAAAATCCGGATTGAAATACGTTTATGCCGGAAACCTCGCCAAAGAGGAAAGCACTTTCTGCGAAAAATGCAAAAACATACTGATAAAGCGCGCTGGCTTTGAGGCAAGCATAATGGGAATTGATTCCGAGGGCAAATGCAAGCGCTGCGGGACAAAGGCAAACATCATCCTATAGCCTAAGCGCCTTTTTAATGTCATTCCGCCTGCCTTCGGATATGCCTGTAAATTCCTCGTCACGTTTCATAAGGATGATTTCTTTTCCTGTTTTATCAGCCACCTTGGCATAAGTTAAGCCCTCGTATTCAAACGTTTTTATAATTCTTTCAAAATCCCTGCCAGGAGTATAATTCTTATGCAAAGCAAAAACAGCGCGCTCGCGCGCTTTCTCAACTGATTCAAGACTCTTCCTGACCCCTTGCCTGTATGTTTTGTATCTCGGCGGCATCATCCGACCCCGAGGAATTTGAGTATAAGGACAGTTGCAATTCCCGCAGGGCCCCCGATTGCAGCTGAAACAAGCGCGGGCCAGAAAGGCAGCTCAATATTGAAAACAAAATGTATTATCCCCCACACAACAAACCCAAGGACGGAATTTATGACAATCTGCCTCAGCACAAGGAAAATTATGACAGTTACAACAATAAGCGCAACAGCTGCAATAAGAATCCAGTAATTCCCCGCAAGGCCTTTTGCTGCCTCGGCTGCTCCGCTTGCAGCAGCGCCGGCAAGGTCATTGGCAATCAATGCAAAGCCCATATCATACCCAATTAATTTAGATTTAAACCAGTATTAAAGCCTAACCCTTTTAATCCCTTCCCACAACAGTTCATTAATGGCGCAATTATCCGAACTGCAGAAGCGCATTGGCTCTTCCCTGCAGCGCAGGCCGGGCACAATGGAGGAGATGCAGGCCTCACTGAAAATCGGAAGCTCGGAGCTGAGCGCGGAACTGAAGCAGATGCTGAAACTGGGGCTTATTGAAAAGCTGCCCGGATTCCCAATAAAATATGCGCTCAGGAAGGAAATTACAGGCGAGCTGGACAGGCGCAAATCAATTGAAGTTGAAGACCCAAACAAGCTGCGCCTCAAGATAATAATTGAAATCCAGGCGATTGAGGAAAGCCTAATTAAGAAGCAGATTGACGACATTACCAAAGGCCTTCGCAAGGAGGAAAATTTCACAATCTATGCGCTGGATGCGGCTGAAATAATAAAAGAGGGCGAGCACTACTCAAGCTATCTGGAACTGAACTTAACGGTAAAGAATTTCAAGGCGCTTGTAAGGCTGATGTTTTTCTACGGGCCCACAAGCGTTGAGGTAATAAAGCCCAAGGAATACAAATTCAGCGCCGCGGACCTGCAGGATGCGCTTGTTGATTTTGCGCAGATGGTGCACAATTACACTGAATATATAACAAAGCTCATGAACCGCAAGGAGCTTGATGAGTTCTATGGCAAGGTTTTCGGGCCATAAATAGCAAAACAAGAATGTGGACCGAGCGCCCTTGCGAGCTGAACCCTAGTTTGCCCCCAGGAATGGTTACCTGCAGAACGCCCTAGCATCAGTTCACATATATACTCTTCACAAACAACTATTTAAGAGTTTTGCAGTGTCTAAAGCCCATAACCAAAAGCCTTTTATATTAGTCGTAGATTAGTAGTATACGAGATATATGAGGACGCTTACAACAGTTGTAAAGGACGAATATGTTGAGCTGCTGGACAAGGCAATCAGCAATTCAAGGATGTACAGCTCAAGAAGCGAGTTTCTTAAGGATGCAGTAAGGGAAAAGCTTGAAAAGCTGATCAAGTTCAATGAAGAAACAGCAGACATAAGGGTAGGGGCAAGAAAGTTAGCTGCCCTAGCAAAGGCAAGGGGATGGGACGGCAGCCTGATTACAAGGGAAGAAAAGGAGAAGGCCCATCAGGAACTGCTAAAAAAGAAAGGCTTTATATAAATTTTATAAATTCATCAGGCTCTCTGATTCTGATAACTGCCATTGCCTTTTCAAAATCCCTTCTGTTGAACGTAACAATCGCATTGCATTTTAGCCTGAGAGCAATTGCCAAATGTTTTGCATCTGAAGAATGAATGCCAATGGCCATAAACTTCCTGACTTCTGGGAAATCCTGATTCGTAAATTCAGCTTGCTCAGTCTTTATATTAATTGATTTAAAATAGCCAAGGGCATCCTCCTTTTTCATATTGAGTTTTTTTTGAACTTCTGAGAAGAACAAATCAGAAACCACAACAATTGCCCCATATTTTCTGACATAATCAAAGAATGCAGAAGATTCGCTGAATAAGGATCTGAAATTACCATTAATCTCTTCCCGCAGCAGAGATATTAGAACATTGGAATCAAGGTAAAACCTTTCGGCAGGCATATTAATTATCAACTACAACACTCTTTTAATATATTCGTTTTTCAACGAAGTAGTAGCCCATTCGCCCATCGCCAAGGGGCACTTCGCCAAAAGCCTTAAAAAATGCCCCAAAAAGCCCCCTCGGGCGCCCCCGGCTTTAAAAGCCTTTCCCACTGACCGAAACCTATTTAAATGAGTCCCAGATTTTATATAAAAGCCGTAATAGATAACTGTCTTCAATTATTTTTTCTATTGCATTGTTATTGGCGGTTATCTATTTTTGGCTAGATTTGTGAGGTGAATTAATGAAAGGACTAAATGTAAAGAAGCTGGCCGCTGTTGCAGCAGGCGCTGCATTAGTGGGAAGCGCTTTACTGCCTATCGTAACTGCAGCTGCCTCTGATTTGACGAAGACAGATATCTATTCAGACGGCACACCAGCAGTCAATGTGGTTGTTGGTGCAAGCGCAGCTGTAAGCGACGTAGTATGGGCAGGAAACATCGCAGCAGCAGTAGCTAGAAACGCGGTAACAACTACCGACACAACAGGAACTCCCAGCGCTGGGACATGCTCAGGCACATGGGAAGCTCCATCAGACCTCAAGGCAAAGCTCGTTGTTGGCGGCACAACCACAATAACAGGCGGAGCAAGAGAGCTGATAACTGCATTAGTGAATAACAAGGTAAACACAGCGGAGTACCAGGAATCAGTAGGAAATGCCTACTTCACAAGCTTCAAGAACGGAAGCTTAACCGCCAAAAAGGGCACAGACACAAACAGCATAACAGAAACAGAAACTATTGGTGTGAAGATAGATGCAAGCTGGGACACAACACACACAGATGTTAAGGACCTTGTAGCAGTAATAAACAACGGCGACCTTAACTATGTGGCTGACTTCGGTTCAGGCGTAGTGCCATGCGCATACACTGACACAGGATCAGCGGACTATGTGCCAATAAACTTCCTCGGCAAGCCATACGTCATTGACTCAGTAAATTCCGACTGCACACAGGTCGAATTAGTAACAAACACTGCTGAGACAATAATGGCTGTCGGCGACACAGTTGATGTAACCGGCAGAACCGCAGGAACCGCATACAAGTTCAAGTTAATGGGCGGTTCAACAAAGAGCGACGGCACATACCAGGCACAGATTGAATTGCAGGATGCAAACGGGAATAAATTGCAGAGCCAGCAATTCACTGCAAGCACAACCTCGGATGTTACATTCTATGACGGTGTAGGCGCAAACCTCATCGAAACAAGGGTAACACTGAAGTCAATCGCAAAGCAGTCTGTTGCCAGCAGCGATGTCTGGAGCTTCACCTTATTGGTAGGCTCTGACAGAATAACCGTCAAAAACGGACAGAGATTCCCATACGATCCAAACAACACTTCAGGAACATATCCCTGGACAGGCACAATAACCTTGGGCAGCTCAAGCACAATGGTTGCAAAGCTTATTGTGAAGAACCAGGCAAAAGTCTGGGATGCAACAAACCCGCTCTACTCAAGCACATATTCCTTGAAGAGCACGGGAAACAGCAAAGCAATAATCCTGGAAGGAAGCGGTTTGGACACTCTTGGAGAAGTAGAATTCAAGGGATACTATGACTCAGGAGTGCAGAAAACAACCATTAAGTTCCAGCCATCAGGGGCTGATGTGACAGGCCAAGCAACAGCATATGGTAACCTGGACTACTACGATGCATCATCTGTGCATCACATGATACCATACGCAATGAAGTTGTCTTCAGTCGGCTACGGAAGCGGAACATTCGTTTTCGAAGGCCAGACATACAACTTCAGAGCAGGCATTACACCGGCTCCCGGAACAGCAGAAAGTTCACTCTCCTCAGGAGATGGAAACTTCTGGTTCAAGACCGGCTCAACTATCGGCTCAGGCACATCACAGAACGGGTCTGACAGCAACTACACACTAGATGGCAACACAGGAAACAACGAGTGGGGAAATCCAGGGGACATTGATGCGAATGTTGGCATACAGCCAGCAGGCGTTTCTGGCCTGAAATCCCTGTACACAGGAACATACAGCCCTGTTCTAACATTGACAGGACGAAACAGCAAGACCTATAACTATGCCTTGAAAGCAACAGCATCAGGATTGTGGCTTGTCTTGACAGGCTACTACGACAGCAACAATGCAGCGCCATACACAGGAAAGATAGATGACTTGCAGTGGAATGCAGGAACTATCTGGCTGTTGGGAACAGACTACGACGACATAAACGGCATTGCAACAAGGGCATCAGACACAAACCTCTATCAGTCAATAGTGAATTCCACAACCAAATTGCAGAACTCAGACACACTGCAGGGCAGGTCACCGGGGTCAGTATTGCCATACTACGCGCCAGACACTGTTGAATTCGGAGCAAATCCGGGTGCAACAACAGGCATCTTCAAGACAGCAGTCTTCAAGATAAAGCCAATAGCGGTAGGCACGACAATGCCAGACTACAGCTCTGATGCGCAGAGAGGCCCAACAATTTATGTGGACACAGCAGACCACAAGATTGTTGACACAGCAAACATCAACAAGACCAACTACACAGGAAAGCTCACAGCAATAGACTACAACTCAGACATTGCGGGCACAAGGGACTACAACATCAATAACCTGAGCGAATACACAGGCTCTAGCTCAACCTACACACAAGGGTTTGATGCAAACGGCGTATTGTACAAGCTTGCAAGCCGCGAGCTCACAGTGACAATACCGAATGCAGCTATGAAAGCCTATGTTGTTGTGAAGAGCAACGATGTAAAGTCCTCAGTAACCGGAGAAACCCTTGAAATTGCAAAGGGCGAATCCAAGACAACCACAGGCGGAACAAAGATAGATGTAACTGACCTGACCTACACAGCAGGCTCATGCGGCGCCGCAACAGGCGACATCACATGCAGCGCTGTTACAAGCAGCACTGTAGCAAGCGGCTACGGCAACTTGGTTGTAACAGACTCAAGCGCAGGAACAGGCAGGCACATCATTGTTGGCGGATGGAAAGTCAACAAGCTGGCAAAAGACCTGGACTTGGAGGCAGAGCTGACAGCAGCAGGCGACAAGGTTGTTGATGTAACAGCCGATGGCGATGTTGTTGTTGCAGGATACACAGCCTCAGACACAGGCAACGCAGCAAAGGAATTGATTGCCGCACTGGACGCAGGTCTTGCGTAAGTAGCACAAAAAAACGGGCTTCAAAACCCGTTCTTTTTTTCTTTTTCTTTTATTTTCATTAAACCCAGCCGCAAGGCTTTTTATTGGTTTTGATTGTAATCTGAATGAGAGCCATGGAGCAATCAGAAATTTCAAAGCCGAAAAACAGGGCATTTCCAATTGCAATAATTGTTGCAATCCTGATAGCGCTGTTTTCAATTGCCATTTTCCTGCTTTTCTATTCCGGCCCCTACAAATACGGCCTTGAGCAGGAGGGCATTGAATTTTTCTCGAATTCCGCGGAGCCGGCGCAGATGCTGAAATCCCTGGGCTCAAGAAACTCCTTCATAATTTCCCCGGAATTTGAGGAGAAGGGGAGCGCGCTCCCATTTATGACAAGCGCACTTACAACATTTACAGGAATCCTTGTCGCAAATAAAAAGGAGGCAATTACCCTGCTGAGGATAATTGATGCTTCCGGGGAGCTGCGCTACTGCTCAACAAATGATGGCAACAGGAACATTGCAAGGAACATAACTTCCGGGGAATGCGACAGCATGCTTTCAGGAAATCGCAGCGTAAAAATCCTCATAGAAAGCGCAAACCCCCTGCTCCCAAAACCAAGGGTAATTCTGGATGAGGATAAAATTACAATAGAGCCAAAGGGGCTTAGCGGCATGCAAAGGCTTTCCCTTCTTGTGCTGAAGGCCATGTATGCGAATTCCGAGGACATAATAAGGCAGATAAATGAGCGCCTCGGAGGGGCTTAGCCATGGTTTCATATCTCAAGCAATCCCTGCTGAGCATTATTGCCATTGCCGCAGTATTCGGATTGGTAGTAGGCCTAACCAACGCAGGGGCTGTTTTGAGTGTTATTGACCTGAAATTCTTCATATTGGCTTGCATTTTCTACATTATTTCCATAGGAATATGGCTTATTTCGTGGGCCTTCCTCATTAAAAAGCGCTCAAAGATACCCTACACAAAGCTGCTTGGCGTAGGGATAGCCGCGCTTTACGGCGCCCTAACCCCTGTGCAATTGGGGGCTGAAGCGCTTAGGAGCATAAGGCTCAAGGACTATTTTGCTGTTTCATATTCTGATTCGGTTTCCGCAAGCATGATTGCAAAGGGCATAAAGTTCTCAATACTTGCGATTGTTTTTGTGGTTGTGTTTTTCCTCTATCTCCTTAACACAAAGTTGGGGCTTCTCCTTACTGCGGGATTGTTTTCCGGCTTTGTCATTATTGTAATTGCGGCCTGCCTTTTCCTGATGCCATTGCAGAAAGGAATAGGCATGCGCATATCGAATTTCTTTTCGCGCATTTCAAAAACCTTCAGGCAGTTCGCCGCGCTGGGGAAGTTCTTTGCGGATTACTGCAATTACCTCCAGAAAATCAGGCCAAAATCATTTGCTGTTGTGTTTGCGCTTTCTTTTTTCTCCCTGTTTTTTGAATTCCTTGCCCTGCAGTTTTCCTTCATGTCCCTCGGGATTTACCTCCAGCTGCAGGCGGTTATTGTATTGATGATTTTTGTTTCAATCCTGGAAAGGACGCCAATACTTCCAAGGGGGATAGGCATTGTGGAAATATTCAGCTATGCATACCTCTCAGTGCACAGCCTTGTAAGCCCCTATATTACGCTTACTGCTGCTCAGATAGGCGCCGTTCTTATTGTCTATGACATTGCAAGGCTTGTTGTTCCAACAATTGTGGGGATTGCAATGAGCTTCATCCTTTATGCGATGCACAGGAACGGGAAATTACACAAGGCCAAATAGCAGGAGCCAGAATGCCGCATTTAGCGCAACAATTGCCCATATTATTGCAACCAATTCCCATTCGCGCATCGGGCCGAAAATCCTTATCAGCATCTTCGCAAAATCATACTGCACTTTCCCTTTCGCATATTCGGGAATTGCGATTTTCCCGTTTTCAAGGACCCTGTAGGGCAATTGCCTCATCTGCCCCGGATCGCGCGCTTTCGAGAGAATTAATTTCAGAACAACGAATTCAAACATGTGCGGCAAAAAGAAAAGCAATGAAAATGCCATCAGCCCAATTTTCCCGTTCAGGATGAAAATTCCCGCAATTGCGCTTCCGATAATAAGCGTTCCTGAATTCCCCTCAAATACCTTCGCAGGGTATTTGTTCCATGCAAGGAAGCCTAGGATTGCCGCAATCAGGACCGCATTAAGCCAAACGCCCCCAGGGCCTTCCTTTGCAACCATCAGCGCTGAAGCAGCAACAATTATTGCCGCGCTTCCCCCCTGCCAGCCGTTCAATCCCGCAAAGGTATTCTGGAATGATGCGATTCCCGCAATGTAAAGCGCAGCAAGCACAATCCACAAAACCCCAAAATTCCAGAAATAAATTCCCGAAAACGCCAGGCAGACAACTGCGATTGCAACTGCCCTTTTCCTCCATGAAAGCGCCTTCTTGAGGAACTTGTGCTTCGTGTCATCAATTATGCCTATTGCGGCGAAAGCGCTCAGCAGCAATCCCCATGCGATGTAATTGAAATTTCCTGAGCCGAAAAACAGGAAAGCGATTGCAAACCATATTGCAGGGAGCATTGCAATCCCGCCCCCCTCGGAAAGCAATACTCTTCCCTTTTTCGCCCAGTCCAGGCCCACAAGCCCGCGCGCTTTGGCAAATTTGATCCAGAGCGCCTCGCATATTGCAGTAATTAAAAAAACAGCGATTGCAAGGATAGCAATTTCAAATGCGCCCATACTTATTTATTTTCCTGAACATCTTTTAATTGCTCGGGTTTCATCAACTCGCGCAGCACAGTTGTTGCGTAATTCCCCTTTTCCAGTGTGAATGAGATTTTCGCCTTGAGCGCGCCCTCGAAATACTCATCATATGCAATTTCCTCAAGCTTCAAATCCTGCGGAAACAGCAGAATTGTTTTCCTCGCGCCCTTTGAGCTTATTTGCGGAAATGCCTTTATGTAGAAGTCTTCCGGCTTTATTCCTTCCTTGCCAAGCACTTCCCTCTCAATTTCCCCGACTTTCCCCTCAGAGAATTTTGATTCAAACCCGAAAAGCTGCGCGGTTGCAATTCCATCCTCAAGCACGTCCCCCTCTGCCGCCTGCAATCCCAATCCACTTTCAATCCGCTTATTTATGATTTGATTGAATAGATAGCTCTGATACGCATGCGTGAACATGTATGTAAGGGACTTCGGCAGGCGCGAAAAGGCCCCGACAAAATCCTTGGGGTATTTGCACAAATGATGGATTATTATCCTCTCATAGCGGTATTTCGGGGGGAACTCATTTATTGCCCTTGAAAAGTCCTTCGTATCCGCGAGATTCTTCCTCGCATTTTTAATGTCTTCCTCTTCCCTTTCATCAATTGCCGTCAGGTAGAGCATTACTGCATTTTCAGTATTTCCCATTATGAATTCCTTCCCCACGAGATGCGTAATTCCGCGGATTCCCCCGAAGCGCTGCTCCCCGAAATAATTCGCAATTCCCCCTTTAATTTCCCCAAAGCACGCATTAATGCGCCTCTCCAGTTCCTCCTTTTCAAGCTGCAGATTGCGCACCATTATTGTGAATTTATTCCCGATCAAATCCCCGATTTCAACCCTCTTATCGCTCCACTCCGCCTCCCTCAGGTCAATATAGCGCGAATCAAAAGCCTTCAGCAGCTCAACATCAGCCTTCCATATTGAAATGCGCTGGCAGGTTATTGCGCGCTTGTCCTTCATTCCCGCAAACCCAATCCTTTTCCTGCTCGTGTGCAGCGCCCTTGCAATTCTTCTCAGCGCATTTGCGGTATCAACATTGAATTTTTCCATCTTCACTATCAGCTGATTCTCCTTAGCCCTCTCATCCGCAAGAGGCGCCGGCCATTTCTTCTCAAGCGTTTTTTTCTCCGAATCAGTAAAAACCATGGCTTCGCAAATTTCATTTCCGGGCGCAACTTCCTCCACAATGAAATCCGCAATGCGTTTCCTCAGAACGCCGCCAATTCCCGGAGCGGAAGTCGAATAATGGTTTATTGCGCTCAAAGGATCACTTTTTTATTATTTTAGCAATCATACTAATTCTGGGGTTACCTTCATCATCAATAACTTTTCGGGCATAATAATTAACCCCTGTTCCAATAGCATAACCCAAAAATACTTCATCATTTGTTCCAAGAATTGTGCTTCTTTTGCGTGCAAGGGACAGCAGAATTGATTTTGGAACACCCTCTCCATACAAAAGATCCTCAGGATTAAGTTTTTTATATAACTTTCCGCCAATTTTTACACGCCTAGATCTTGGTGGCTTGTTTCCCGGCATATTCCCTACCTATATCTCAATATTGCTCCGAGCCCGCCGAAGGTTTTGTAGAACTGCTCCCCTTCCGCGGTTTCTGTTGAAATTAATTTCATTTCCGCATCAATCTTGTGCACCTTTTCCAGCAGCCAGTCTGCATAATCCACTTCCTCCATTATTTCAGCCTCGGCATTGCATTTTGTGCATTTTGGGATTCCCCCCAAACCGAAGCGGTTTTTCACAAGGATTTCCTCGTTATTATTGCAGTGCCCGCAGAGCAGCCTGTAAACAACCCAGTCTATCGCCTCAGAAACCAGAAGGGTTTTTACCTTTCCCTCAGCAAGCGCAGTTTCCACTTCCTTCTGCCCGTAGGTCGCAAGCGCGCCCTTCACAACCTCCTGAAGGAAACTGTTAACAGCAAGCCTTTCCTTCATTACCTCTGTGCTTTTCAGTATTTCCTCGCTTTTCTGGAACAATTCCCTTATTCCGGACTCATCAGTGTAGGAAGTGTCAAGTGTTCCTAGCACCATCCCCTTAAGCCTGTAATCAAGCAGGTCCTGCTCAAGAAAATAATTTTTTGTGGCGCCAGGCCCCCCGATAATTATGCCCTTCATTTTATTCCCGTATACAAGATAGATTGCGCCCATTTTTTCCGCAATGCGCTTGAAGAAGTCGTGCGTTGCCTCTTCCCTCAATCTCTCATACCTGTGCGCCGAAAATCCCCCTGCCTTTACCTTTCCCGGAACCGCGGAAGTTATTCTTCCCAGAACCTCGTATTTCTTGCCCACAAGCGCAGCAAATGTCGCCTCCCTCTTGTCAAGGGTTGCCAATCCATAAATCTCCGAGGGCGCAGCCATTTCCTCAAGCGGATCCAGATGGAACTGCGAATCGCACCAGTACAATTTTACTTTCAGCCTCCTCAGCGGCCTTACAGTAAAGAGGGTTATGTCGCTCCTTCCCTCCTGCTCGGAAATATTCCCGCAAAAAACTACCAACCCCCTCTCAGGCAGCTGGAAATTTATCCTTTTGAGGAAATTTGATATTTTCCTGAGCGCGCCCTGCACATTCTTGCGCGTTGTGGGGCTCTTTATGTTGGAGCTCTGCGAAGTTTCCTCGGTAAGCTGCCCCATAACCAGGCTTCTGTCAACATCCGGGGGCAAATAAAGTGAAATCAGCTCAGTCCCCTTTCCCTTGAAGGCCTTGAGCATCTTTAGTTTTTTCTTGAATACTGCTGCTTCAGCCTCGTCAATCTTCTCCAGTTCCTTCATGTTCATCATTACTTCTTCTTGATTTTTATAGTTTGGGTTTAGGTTATCTTTTTATATTACCTTTCCCATTAATTATCAGCAAAACAAAAGGCTGCAAAAATGTTTGAGATGTTCCAGAATTACAATGAGCCGGCGCAACAGCAGCAGGGCGCAGGCTCCTCAAATCAGACCTTTGTGCTTTCAATTAGCGGCTCCTCAATTGTGCCTGACAGGATAAATACCGCGCTGATTGGGAAAATATGCAATTCCATAAATAACCTTTATAGCGAAGGTTATAAATTCGCTTTGTCTGTTGGGGGAGGCAGAACCTGCAGGGATTATGCCAGCGCCGTAAAGGCGCTTGGCTCAAACCGCTTTCTTCAGGATTTGATAGGGATTGAAATTACGCGCGCAAACGCAATGCTGGTAATAAACGCCCTTGACAGGGCGTTTCCGGTTGTTTTAAGCGATTTGCTCCGCGCGCGCGAGATAATTGATGCTGGGAAAATCCCGGTTTATGGGGGCATCATCCCGGGCTACACAACAGATGCGGTTGCTGCAGTTCTGGCGGAACATTTGAATGCGACATTCATAAACATCACAAATGTTGATGGAATTTACAACTTGGACCCGCGCATAAGCCGAAGCGCAAAATTAATTCCGAAAATGTCCCACGAAAAATTGCTGGCAGTAATTATGCGCTCCGCAGGGGAAAGCGCGGAGCCCTCGCAGCATGTTGTTTTGGACATCCCCTGCGCGCTCCTCCTCAAGCGCAGCAAAATCCGCACTTTTGTCCTGAATGCCGAGGATACTGCAAACCTTGAGGCAGCAGTGCGCGGGCAGGAATTCAAGGGCACTGTTGTGGAAAGCACAGAAGAAAACGAAGTTCCAGAGGAGCTTTAGCGCATGAAACACGTTAGCACAGTTGAATTGCTAGTAGCACCTTATTTTGAAAACGAAGTCCCTCCGCAGAATAAAATAAACAGCTGGATATACTCTGCAAAATCACTTCCAAATGACGGGGTATTTGTTGTAGTTGCGCAAGCAAGAAACCTTAAGAAAACAAAAGAATTAGTTGATGCTTCTCTAAGACCGTCTTTGGGGGCTAGATGCATTCTAATAAGCCATTTAAGAATGCAAACACTTCCAAAGCTATTAGCAAAGTTGGATTTTAGCATTGATGAAAAAACCAAATGGTATGATTTTGGTATGCATAAAAAGGCTTGCCCGCCTTCTTTAGCAAAACACATAATAGAGAAAGTTTTTGGGCTTAATGTAAAATCCCAACATATCAAGAGCAAGTCAACAGTGCCAGAACAATATATAACTGATTCACTTCCGGGGTTAAAGATGACTAGATATTTAAGAAAGGTCAACAGGCTGCGTAAGTTGCTCTAATTATGCCTTTACCATTCATTGCAATTCCTCGAATTTGTAATTCTCCAGGCTTCTCTTCCCGAAGACTACTTCCAGCTCATTCGGGGTTATTATCGGGATTTTGAACAATATTGAATCATCAAGCGCAATTCTCGGGCATGCGGTGCAGACAAGCGCATCAAGCTGCATCCCGAGCAGATATTCCATCTTTACCAAATCTCCGGCAATTAAATACGCCTTTTTCCCTTCTTTTTCAATTTCCCCCTTAATTTCAAGCGCCCTGCGCATGTTCAGCTGCCCCCGCTTTGTGCTTGCAATAATCCCGAATATTTTCGCGTCTTTTGCAAGCGCAACCGCGGCATATCTCTTTCTCAAAAACATACTGCGCTGCTGCCGGAGCTCCTCAACCCTTTCCGCAAGCGGATTTGCAATAAGCACCGGCTTGCTGATGCTGAAGGAAATTCCGAGCGGATGGAAAAGCCCATCGCCGACAAATACAATCGCATCGGCATCTTTAATTGCAGAATTAACGGCAGAGTAATTGCATCCCAGCACCTGCCCCGCAAGCGCAACCCTTTTTCCCCCAACTCCAATTTCAGCCCTTATCCCCTTCTTTCCCAGAATTTTTTTAATTCCATTTAATTTTTCCGCATACTGCGCAGTTGCGCACAATGCAATCTTTTTGTAGGAAAGCTCATTCAATTTTGCAATAATTTTATTTGCCAATTCATTTTCATCAAACTCATAACTAAGCGGAGCATAAATTACTGGCAGTTCAGAAATTAGCATTTTAGTGTGCCCGAAATGCACAAGCAAATCAGCGCCCAGCTGCCTCGCGCGCGCATCAGCCAAATCGCAAGCGCCAAAACAAGGATCAGAAAAAATAACAGCCTCCGCTCCGCTTGCCTTCTCAATTTGCTCAGCAATCTCAAGCGCGCGGGTTTTCAATCCCTCAGGGACCTGAACCGCAATCAATTTGGGCTTCTGCTTGAGCGCCTTAATCTGCCTTATTGCGCTTTGCACGCCTTTCTCAATTTCAAGCCGCATGAAATAATTGCGCAGACAAAGGAATAAAAAGGAATTATCCCTGCTCCGCAAGCTGCCTGCGCTCTTCCGCTATGACCTTCCTTATGGCTTCAACGGCATCAATGTTCGCGGAAACGGAATCAATTCCAAACACAACCAATCTTTTCACCATCTCGGGATTGCTTCCCGCCTGCCCGCAGATGCTTGTTTCAACCCCTGCCTTCCTGCAGCGCTCAATAACGTGCTTTGCCTCCATAAGGATTGCAGGGTGCAGCTCGCTGAACCATCTCTGTATGCGCTCGTTGTTCCTGTCAATTCCAAGTGTCAATTGGGTTAAATCGTTTGTGCCGAAGCTTATGAATTCCGCCCCCGCTTCAATCAATTCATCAATCACCCAAACGCTTGCAGGGGTTTCAATCATTACGCCAAATTGCAGTTCCTTTTCCCCGGGCTTCAGCCCAATCCCCTTTGCAATTTCCTTTGCGCGCCTGAATTCCTCTGCACTCTGCACAAACGGCAGCATTATTCCAATGTTCCAGAAGCCCTCTTCGCGCAGCTCCTTAATTGCCCGGAATTGCGCCCTCAGCAGTTCAGGCTCGTCCAAATCTCTGCGAATTCCATGCCATCCTAACATAGGATTGTCCTCATGCGGCTCGTTCTCCCCGCCCTTCAGATTCCTGAATTCATCAGTCCTCGCATCAAATGTCCTGTACCACACAGGCTTGTTCTTGAAGTGAACTGCAACTCCGCGTATCCCGTTTTTCACAATGTCCTTGAGCTCCGCGCCCTTGCCATTGCGCAGGAATTCCGCGGGATGGGTGCCTGATGCGGTTATCATGTGCTCCGCTCTCAATAATCCAACTCCATCGGCGCCTGTAGCAGAAGCGCGCTCCGCAGCTTCCGGAAGCGCAACATTCACTTTTACAAGTATCCTGTGCCCCGCAATTTCTTTCGGGGTCTTTTCAACGGCAACAATTTCGTGCATCTCTTCCTTTAATTCCTCAACCTCTTCCTCAATTTCAGCAAGGCTTGTTTCTGCTTTTGCTTCCGCCCTTTTCACTTCCATTGAAACCTCAATTTTCCCCTCGTAAATTTTTCCCGAATATCCGTCAACAGTTGCAAGCATCCCGTCCTGCAGCTTTTCTGTTGCGTTTTCTGTTCCCACAATGCAGGGAATCCCCAATTCGCGTGAAACAATTGCTGCATGGCACGTAAGGCCCCCCTCATCTGTAACTATTGCAGCCGCCTTTCTCATTGTAGGAACCCAATCCGGGGAGGTCATCCTTGTAACAAGTATTTCCCCCTTCTCCAGCTTTGCAACATCCGAAACGGAAGGAATTATTTTTATTCTTCCAATTGCAATTCCGGGAGATGCGCCAAGCCCTGAAGCGACCGCATTCCCCTGTGCAATCTCCTTTTCAATCCTCTCCTCCTCAGATTTTTCCTCTTTTGTTTCGGTTTTGAGCGTTGTGATTGCGCGGCTCTGAACAACATACAGGGCATTGTTCTCGATTGCAAATTCAATATCCTGCGGGAAGTTGTAATGGTTCTCAATCTGCTTGCCTATTTTTGCGATTTCAATAACCTGCTTGTCAGTTAATTTTTGTTTGCTTTGATTCTTTTTGGGAAGCTCTTCCTGTTTTGTGCCTCTGCTTGCCCTTGTAATCATCCAGGTCTGCTCATTTGCAATCCTTTCAATGATTTTCAGTTTCCCCTTGTCCACAACATAATGGTCCGGGGTAACCGCCCCTGAAACAATCGTTTCCCCCAGTCCAAAAACCGCCTCAATTATTATCTTGCTCCTGTCGCCCATGGGCTCGGCAGTGAACATTACCCCCGAAACATCGGAATTTACCATCTTCTGCACAACAACCGCAATTCCCACCTTCTCAATTGCAAAATTATTTTTGCGCCTGTAATAAATCGCGCGCGCGGTAAATAGCGATGCCCAGCATCTTTTGACCGCATCAACAAGCGCCTCCCCGCCCCTGATATTCAAGTAGGTTTCCTGCTGGCCCGCAAATGAGGCAGTGGGAAGGTCCTCGGCAGTTGCGCTGCTCCTGACAGCAACGCACGCCTCCTCAGAGCTTGTAAGCCATGCAACCTGCCTTTCCCCGAGGGCGCGGTATGCTTTTTTTATTTCAATCTCAAGTTCCCCGCTCATCCTCGCGCTTGCTATTAAATTCCTTAATTCCTCTGCGCTCTTTTGCAATTGCCCGATGTTTTCCACATCAATGGAATTCTCCTTTACGATAACATCATCCTCAATTTCGGTTTCCTTCAGAAAATTGAAATACGCCTGCGCAGTTATCACAAAACCCGGGGGAATCGGAAAATTGGCATTTGTCATTTCCCCGAGATTGGCGCCTTTTCCCCCGACAAGCGGAACATCGCCGGCATGGATTTCCCTGAACCACAAAATATTTTTCATATAACCAGAAATAGAATGGGCGAGGTTATATAAATTACATTACGTTTATTTTATTTCTTCTCTTTCTTGCCCTTTTCGGCGCCCTTTCCCTTTCCTGCGCCCTCATCCTTTCCGCCCTTCGCGCCCTCAGCTTCCTTTCCCGCTTCAGCGCCCTTTTCTCCGGCCTTTCCTGTTTCCGCTGCAGCTTCCGCTGTTGGCGCAGCAACCTCAACAACTTCTTCCCTCACATGCTTGGGGAGAGTTCCAATGCTCTCAACATCCTCTCCAACCTCAATATGCACATCGCACGGCAGCCTTGCCTTTGCCCTCGCAAGCCCTTTTTTCGCAAGCTCCACAAATTCCTTGTCGACAAGGACGCAGATTATTACCTGCCCGGGCCTTACCCTTGCGGCGCGGCCGATAACCCTTCCGAACGCATGGGACATTCCTTTTTGTATACGGTCCGCATGGGCGCCCTGCGCCTGCTTGTTCTCCCTCAATAAGTGGAATGGGAAGTTCATTATGCGCATGAAGTAAAGGTCCTTCCCAATTTTATTTATCAAATAGCGGTTAATTATCATGCGCACGCTTTCCAGCGCATTATCGCGGATTTGCGAATGGTTGCCGACAATAAGCTTCAGTATGCGGTTGTATTTCTTTAATGGATTGCCCATGTTGAACTGCCTTATCTTGGTGCCCGGGGAAGTGCTTATGTAATTTCTTTTCGGGACAGTTATGGCTATCCTTGTGTATGCCCTGTCGTTCTTTTCACGATAACAGTGTCCAGGTCTCAATCCCATTTTTATCAACTCAGAATTTACAGCGAATTAAAATAGGAAAAATAAGCGCATGAATGCCCTTATCAACCCCAGGTTATCCTAGTAGAATTTGTTAATAAAAGCATTTAAATTCCTTTTCTTTTCTAATTCTTATGCCATGGCGAAAGTGACTGTTTATTCCACCCCCACCTGCCCATACTGCCACATGGCAAAGGCCTTCCTGAAGGAGCAAAAGGTGCAGTTTGCGGATTATGATGTTTCAGAGGATGAGGGCAGGGCGCGCGAGATGATTGAAAAATCAGGCCAGCAGGGCGTTCCGGTAATTGACATTGACGGGGAAATTGTAGTGGGGTTTGACAAGCCAAGAATCAAGGAATTATTGGGGATAAAATAGGCGCTAAATTTATATACTTCCAAGGACTGATTCTATTAAGGTCTTATTTATGGTGCACAGAAAACCAGAAGCGCGAAGACAATTCTTCAAGAGAAATCTTAATAAGAAAGGAGGAACAGAGCGGATTGCCGCCTCTATTGCAGACAGGCTTGAGGCTATGCATTACAAAAGAGGAATCGCCCTGAAATGGCTTCATTCACTTGGCCTTAAAAAATTAAACTGTGAAAAAATTCTTGATATGAGGCACCAGGCAGGGGTTGTTCTGCCCACCATAGAGAAGTTGATTGCCCTAGGAAATGTCCCAAAGCTCAGAGAGTCTCTGAGGGCGCGCATAGAAGAATGCAAGGATGAATTGAAATCAAGCCACAGCGAAAGAAGGAAAGACTTAACGGCCGAGATAGCAATCCTCAACAGGCTTCTCACAATGCTCTCCACCGGGCGCGGAGGATAGAGCACCAAAACAGCTGCCTGCTTGTTTTTGACTTTGCAAAAACAGAATAAATGAACTGCTGAAACTGAAGTAATACTATTTCAATTTCACTTCAATTTTATTCCCATAGCCTATTTTCTTCGCATTGTGCATTTCCTTCAGGTCCAGCTCCAGCGCCTTCAGGCCTTTCGGGATTGCAATTTCCGCAATCTCATCGCGCAGCCCCATTCCAGCATCCTTCTTCGCCTTCCACACACAGCCGTTCAGCTCAATCAGCTCATTTGAATTTATTCCAGTTTTTCCCTTTTCCTTCTGCGCTTTTGGGAAGTCCATAAAATGCACATCCTTCCCATACAGGTCCATGTATAATTTATAGGTTATGAAGGGAATTACCGGCGCCCAGAGGAGCAAAATTGTTTCAAGGCATTTGTAGAGGGTTTGTATTGCGCCATTCTGCTCGGAAGCGCCGAACTGCTTCCTGTCATTGTATGCGCGGTTCTTTGCAATTTCCAGATACTGCGAGGCGAATATTTCCCACAAAAAATTCTTTATGCGCGCGCTTGCGCTGTGGAAATCATAATTCTCATAGCGCTCCCTGCAGTAATCGCCCAATTCATTCAGCTCATTCAGAATCCACAAATCAACTTCCCTCAATTCGGCTTTTCCTCCCGGCTTGGGGAACTGCGAAATGAACTTCGCAATATTCCAGAGCTTTATAAGGGTCTTGTTCTCCCCCGCAATCCTCTCGGACGAGCATCTGAAATCCGTTTTTGTCAGATTTCCCTCAACGCTTGCCCAGAGCCTGAAGGGCTCAGCGCCGAACTTGTCAAGGACTTCCTTCGGATTTATCACATTTCCCTTTGATTTGCTCATTTTATGGCCTTTCTCATCCACAATATGGTAATTAATCCACGCGTCCCTGAAAATCCCCTTTCCGGTTAGCAAAAAGCATTTAAGGAGAGTATAGTAAAGCCATGTGCGTATTATTTCCTTCCCCTGCGGGCGCAAAGTGCAGGGAGCATTTTCCCTGAAAAAGTTTTCATCCCTCGCATATTTCAGAATATATAGCGGGCTGTTTGAGGAGTCAAACCACGTGTCAAAGACCCTTTCCTCCCCTGCAAATTCAGCGTTTCCGCATTTCGGGCATTTTTTTATCGGCGCATTTTCCTTCCACGGCCTGTAATATTTCCCCTTCGGTGGCACAACGGTATAATTGCACTTTTTGCAATACCACAAAGGCACCTCAGTTGCGTAATAGCGCCTCCTGCTTATTGGCCAGTCAATTGCAAGCGAGTCGATCCAGTCGAGCAGTATCTGCCTTGAGCTCTCATCAAAAAATCTTGTGGAATCAGCAATTTTCTTCATGTCCTCCCTGAACTCAAGCTGCTTGAGGTAGTACTCTTCCATTGCAATGAATTCAATGTCGTGCTTGCTCCTTTCGCAAGTGGGGGTTCTGTGCGTTACCTGTTTCCTTGCAACAAGCAATCCGCGCTGCTCCAATTCCTCAACCATTTTCCCCCGCGCCTCCTTTACTTTAAGCCCCTTCAGGAAGCCCGCATTTTCATTCATTGTTCCATCTCTCTCAATTGCAATTACCGGCTGCAGATTCATTTCCCTGAAAAACCTTATGTCCGATAAATCTCCCGCAGAGCACATCATTGCAAGGCCTGTTCCCTTTTCAATTTCCGCGAGCGGATGCGCCCTTATTGGAATTTCCTTCTCAAATATCGGGGAAATTGCGGTTTTCCCGTTCAGGTGCCTATACCTTTCATCCTTGGGATTGAATATTACCATTCCGCACGTGCACACAAGCTCGGGGCGCGTTGTACCGATGATTATTTTTTCCCCTGTTTCCTTTACCCTGAATGCAAGGTCATTGAAGTTTGTGGGTTTCTCAACATACTCGATTTCAGCATCAGCAATTGTCGTCTGGCAGCCCGGGCAGAAGTTGTTTATGCGCGCATCCTTGTAAATCAACCCCTTGTTCCACAGGTCAATGAAGGTTTCCTGCGTAAGCTGCCTGTAGTCCGCGCTGTCAGTCAAATACATTCCCCCGATTTCCCTGCTCTCCTCCCAGGAGCTGAACCCAATCCCGAGGCGCAGGAAGGAATCAATTGATTCGGCAGAGCTTTCCGCAAGCAGCTTTTCGCACAATTTCAAAAACTCCTCGCGCTTAACGTCATTCAGCCTCACATTGAAGCGCTGCTCAACAGCCATTTCTATGGGCAATCCGTTCCTATCTAATCCCAAGGGAAAGAGCACTTTTTTCCCAATCATGCGGTTGAAACGCGCGAAAAAATCCATCAGCACATAAGTGGTTGCCTGCCCTATATGGACCGGCGTATTCACATAAGGAGGGGGCGTATCAATTGCGAAAATCCCCTTTTTTTTGTCGTCCTTGAATCTGTATGCCCCGCTTTTCTGCCATGCCTCATAAAGCGGCTTCTCAAGCGCCCTGTCCCAGCTTTTCTCAGTAATTGCCATGCTCTCGATAATAAATAAAAGAATCAGCATTTTTTAAATGTAATGAATTTGCATGGTCATTTTACTTTTTTCTCAAGCCCCTGGATGAGCTTTGAGAAGGTTGTTATGTGCTTGTGCGTGTCAACAAGCACCTTTGCAAGCTTTTCCACGGCCTCCTTGTCCTTCAGTATGAAAACAAAATCCTCATAGTAAGCTTCCGCATTCACCTCTAAGTCAAGGTTGGATTTCAGCATTTTCAGCAGTTCTTCCTTGTCCATGCAATTACACCCCTTCAAACCCGCCGTATTTCTCCCAGAGCTTCTCGACTATCTTCTCATGCTCCGCCTCGTCCTTTGCTATTGCAAGAAGCGCAGCCTTTATTTTCCTGTCCTTCACAAGCTTTGCCTGCTCAATGTATGTTTCCTTCATTGTCTTTTCAATGCTTATTCCCGAAGCGAGCAGACTCACAACAGTCTTGTCAGCCATGTTTCCCAACAGCAAATAGCAAGCAACGAAGTGTTTAAAAAAGTGATTTAATAAAGCTGGGGGCGAGATTTGAACTCGCGATCTTCGGGTTTCAGTTTCTTTTCCCAAGGCTTTTCTTTTTTGAAGAAAAGGCTTGTCTGCAGCCCGATGCATAGCCGCTCTGCCACCCCAGCAATCAGAAACTACGTTTCCGATACCTTCCTCTGTTTGAGGCAGATGATATATAAAATTAGCCCTGCAATCTATTTAAAATATTGTTTTGCCACAGTTGTGTTATGTGCGCTGAAAAAATTCTGCTTGTGAAAACCGCAAGCGAAATTTCCCTTAAATCCGAGCACGTTATGCGCTTCTTCATGCGCAAGCTTGCTGAGAACATAAAGACCGCGCTGAAGAACAGCGGCGCGGAATGCGGGAGAATCGTAATGGGAAGGGGCAGGCTTTTCATTTCCGCGGATGCCACAAACCTCCAGAAAATCCCGCAATTGCTCCCCAGGATATTCGGGTTGCATGCATTTGCGCCTGCAGAGATTTATGAGGGTGCTGAAATGGAAAACATCAAAAGCGCGGTTGTGGAATATGCAAAACCCCTTCTCAATAATTCCTCCTCCTTTGCGCTTCGCGTTTCCCGCTCAGGGCAGCACAAGTTCAGCTCGCACGATGTTGCAGTGCAGTGCGGCGCGGCAATCCAGGCAGCGCTTCCAAACCTGAAGGTTGATTTGAAAAACCCCGAAAAGGAGATTTTCATTGAAATAATAAATAAAAAATTTTATTTATATGATGCGGAGCAGGCATGCGCCGGCGGGCTTCCTTTGGGAGTGGAAGGTGCGGTTGCTGCGCTTTTTTCCGGAAATGAAAATGACGCGCTTGCCGCATGGCTTGTCATGAAGCGCGGCTGCAGGGTCTTTCCGATTGCGGAAAAGGAAAGCGCAAAAATAAAAGGCGCGGTAAATTCCCTAATCCCGTGGAACAGCCTCAGGGAATTCAGAATCAGCAGGGAAAATGAATTAAAGGGATTGATTGCGGAGCACAATCTGCGGGCTGTTGTTTCAGCTGATGAAAATCCCAAAGAGGCTTCAATTGCCGAACTTCCAATATTATACCCCCTTGCGTTTTTCCCGGAGCAGATGAAAAAGGAACTGGAAAAAAGGGTTGGTGCATAAATGGCAATAAAGGCAGTAATATTCGATATGGATGACACGCTCCTGCGCACATACAAAATCGCGTATGGCACATACATGCTCACTGCAAAGGCGCTCGGCCTGAAGAAAGTGCCGATGAAAAAATTCCTGAAGCACTGGGGCATGCCCTATGATGAGCTTATCAGGGGCACATGGAGAAATGCGCCAATTGAAGAATTCTCGAGAATTCATGGTGAATTTGCAAGAAAGCGCTCATATCCCCTGATAAAAGGCGTCAATGAAATGCTTGCAGAATTGAAGCGCAGAAAAATGTTCCTTGCGATAATGAGCTCAAAGCACACAAAGGCGATCCCCCTGCGCGCAAGGCAGGCGGGCCTGAAGCTGGACTATTTCAGGGAACTGATAGGCCTGGAATCCGCGCCGTTCCACAAGCCGGATGGAAGGGTTTTCAGGAAGCTCATTGCTGAACTGAAAGGCAGAAAAATAAAAAAATCTGAAACTCTCTATGTGGGCGACGGCCTGATGGATTATGGCGCTGCAAAGAATGCGCATTTGCAGTTTGCTGCCGTGCTTACGGGCTTCAGGAAAAGGAAGGATTTCCTGCGCGCGGGATTAAAAGACGAGTGCATACTAAAATCAGTTATTGAAGTGCCAAAGTTCATTGAAAGCCAAAGCAATTAAAAAGTGATTTGCGCAAATTTGGTATGTTGGTGGTAAATTGGGAAAAATAATAGGTACACGTTACAAACCGGACGCAAACGGAAAGATGACAGCGGTTGGAGTTATATGGGGCGGAAAAAGGGGAAAAAGAACCGGAAAAAAACGCCATATGGGCTTTACTGACCTGGATAAGCTAAGGAGATTCAGGTGCCCGCAATATGCTCCGCTGCTTGCTGAAATGAGGAGGCATGGGCCGCTTAAAGGGAATGTTGTTGGAGCCGGAACAAACATAACGAAACTTCTGAGATATTTCAGGATAAAAGAGAAAGGCCTTGGTGTTGTGCATGACCTGCGCAATACAGGTGAAGTAATACGGTTTATGGAAACAATCGGAAAAGGGAAAGACGGCGCATATGACCATGTTGTCTTAGCTGAGGCTTTGGATGGCCCGCGCATTAATCATGAGGAGATACAGAAGGGGCTGGGCCTGGCTGCCAATTTGTGCAAGAAAAGCGGAACCGTATGGATTTTCAACTTTGGCAAGGGAATAACTGACGGTCAAATAGCCGCGGCTGGCCTAAAAAGCATTGCAAAAGCGCATGATGGCCAACGTCTAATATATGGTCTGCAAAGGCTGGTCAAATGAAGCTTGCAATAATTTCGGACACGCATCTCGGCTTTGGATACGGAAGCGAAAGGGAGCAGGAGAGCTTTGGGAATGCGCAGCAGGCATTTGAATTGGCAATAAGCGGCAGCGCGGATGCAATCCTCTTTGCCGGGGACTTCTTTGATTCTGATATTCCCTCGCAGGAAACCTGGCACAGGACATTTGAGCTGCTTAAATGCCTGCAGAATTCAGAATCGCGAATAAGTGAAATAAAAATACTTGATAGGGAAGGGAATGCGAGGGCTGCAAGGCAGAAGGGGCTTCCGATAATTGCAATCCACGGAACTCATGAATTCAGGGGGAAGGACTACAAGAATGCGCTTGAGGTTCTGGAAAGCGCGGGCTTCATTATCCATATTCACGCTTCAAAAGCGATTATTGAAACTGATGGGGAGAAAATTGCAGTCCAGGGGCTTGGGGGAGTTCCTGAAAAAAAGGCTCTGGATGCGCTCAGGGCATGGGCTCCAGAACCGGAAAAAAACGCGCACAATATCCTGTTATTCCACCAGTCCCTCAAGGAATACCTCCCTTTCGCAGCTGATGATGAGATGTCAGTAACGCTTTCCCTTGATGACCTTCCAAAGGGCTTTGATCTGGTTGTTGATGGGCATTTCCACCTTAAGAATGAAACTACACTTGCAAACGGCGCAAAATTCGCCATTCCCGGCTCGACAATAATTACGCAGATGAAGGATCTGGAATCAAAAAACCCAAAAGGAATTTACATTTATGATACGAGAACAAGGGCGCTGAATTTTTTGCAGATTCAAAAACAGCGCAAATTGTTTTATGAAAAGCTGAATTTCAAGGACGCAAGCGCAGAGGAAGTTCTGGGGAAAGTTGAAGAAAAAATAAATTCATATGTGAATTCGCAGCAGGAGCTTGCTCCGCTCATAAGGATAAAAATTTCCGGCTCCTTGAAGCAGGGGCTTGAGGCAAGCGACCTTTCTTTCAGGGCAATTATTGAAAAATTCAGGGGAAAGGCGCTCCTTTCAATCGATGACGGGCTTTCCGCTGCTGCATTCCGGATGAGGATAGACGAATTGCGCGCGCTGCAGCAGAAGCGCGCATCTGTTGCAGAGCTCGGGCTTGAAATCCTTGAGCGCAATCTTGCGCAGACTGATTTCAATGGCGCATTTGACCCGCGCGAGCTCATAGAGCTGCTTTCGGACAAGAAGCGCGAGCAGGAGGCGCTTGCGTTGCTTTTGGGCAAGCGCATGAAATAAATTTATTTCTTTTTATGGTAATCAATCAGCGCCTTCAGCGCCTTGACAGCATTTTCCGGATATGAGAAATTAACAACCCCTTCCCTTTCCAGCGCGCGCTTGTGCACCTCTGAGTATGCCCCGCCCACGGAAATTACAACAAGCGGCTTTGCCCTCCTGTTGCTCAATTCCGCAATAATGTCAATCACATCCGAATTAAGCGTTGGGACCTGATACAAAAGAATCAGGATTACAATATCAACATTCTTGTCCCGCATTGCGGCTTCTGCAGCAGCCTTATAGCGCTCCATTGTAGCATCGCCGGTCAAATCAAGCGGGTTTCCCAGGACGGCATAGCTTGGGAAGATTTTGCGCAGGAATTTTTTATTTTTTTCCTCCATCTCCGCAAGCCGCAATCCTTCTTTTATTGCCGCATCAGCGGTTATTACCCCATATCCCCCGCCGTCGGTTATTATCTGAACTCGGTTTCCTTTCGGTTTTGCGACTTTTGATAATACTCTTGCAAAATCAAAGGACTCAAGCAGATTTTCCGCCCTTATTATTCCAGCCTGCCTGAAAACAGCATTGTAAACATCCGCGCTTCCCGCAAGCGAGCCCGTGTGGGATTTAACCGCCTGCATTCCCTCAGCTGTAATCCCTCCCTTAAGCACAATTATCGGCTTCTTCCTCGCGAATTTTTTTGCGCTTTGCATGAATTTTTTGCCATTTTTAACCCCCTCAATATACATCACAATCACATTGGTGTTTTTGTCCTGCGCCAAGTATTCAAGCAGGTCGCTCTCATCAATATCCATTGCATTCCCGTAGGAAACGAATTTGCTTATCCCAATCTCCTGCATTGATGCCCAGTCAAGCACAGCGCTCCCAAGCGCCCCGGACTGGCTTATGAACGAGATTTCCCCCTTCTCAGGCCTTTTCAATCTGTACTCAGGCAAAAACAAGGTATCAACACTATTCTCTGTATTCAGTATTCCCAGGCAATTCGGCCCTATTACGCGCATTTTTTTGTATCTGCGCTTTATTTTTGAAATTTTCTCCGCAAGTTTTGTATTTCCGATTTCCCCGAAGCCCGCGCTCACAATTATAACCGCCTCAATTCCCTTTGCCCCACACTCCTCCAATTCCTTCGGGACTTCCTCCGCGTGAACCGCAATTACCGCAAGGTCCAAATCAGAATTTATCTGTTTTAGTGATTTATAGCATTTAAGATTCAGCACATATTCTGCGTGGGGATTTATGGGAAATAACTCGCCCTTGAATTTTCCGTTCACAAGGTTGTGCAATATTGCATGCCCTACTTTTTCAGGGTCGCGCGAAGCGCCTATTATTGCAATGCTCTTCGGGTAGAAGAAATAATCAAGCGCCCTCATTTTTCCCATTTCAATCCAATCTCCAGCGCCCTTGCATTGTTTTCATAATCCTTCGGAAATGTTTCCTTCAGCGCGGCAAGCAATGATTTCCTGCTTATTGGAAGCATTTTGTTTGAAAGTGCAATCCCAAGCATCGCAATATTCCCATAAACAGGGTTTCCAAGGCTTTTTTCGCAGATATCCGAGGCATCAGCCATGATTAATTTTTTTGCAAAAGGCTTAAGCATTTTCCCAATCCCTTTCATTTCAGGATATTCCTGCTTATTAAGCCTTGCATATATGGGCACAATGGGAAACGCATCAACAACGAAATTGGTTCTTTTCCTTTCCGCAAAATAGCACGCGCGCAGCGCCTCCGCGGGCTCCAGCCCGATAATAAGATCCGCCTTTGCTCTTGGTATTGTTGGGCTGTGCACATAATTTCCGAATCTCAGATGTATTGGAACGGAGCCTCCCCTCTGCGCGAGCCCGTGCAGCTGCGTTCCCCTTACCTCAAATCCCTCAAGGTTTGCTGCCCTTGCAAGCACAACGCTTGCGCTCAGTACGCCTTCGCCCCCCACGCCAATAAACAGGACATTGTGAATCATTTTTTTGCCTCAAGTGAAATTGCATTTACCGGGCAGACCTGCGGGCAGACGCCGCAGCCCCAGCACAATTCCCTTTCAATCCATATGTAATTCTTTTTCCTTATTATTGCGGGGCACGCATACTTGTCCGAGCATATTCTGCACTTTATGCATTTTTCCTGGTCAATGGAATATTTCGCAAAGCCCTTCCCCTTCCTGTGCAATTGCCTTTTCAGGAGCAGCCTGCATATTCCGCGCGATATTACAACAACCGCCTCTTTTTGCTCTGAAGCCTGCTTAAATGCTTCCTGCATGTCCTTCTGGCTGTATGAGTTTGCGATTTTTATGTTTGAAATTCCCAGCGCTTTCACAACATCCTCAATTTGTATTGTTTTTGCCCCCTCCCCCAATGCATTAATTCCCGAATTTGCGCACGGCTGCTGGCCGGTCATTGCTGTTATGGAATTGTCCAAAATCACAACAACAGGGTTTGATTTATTGTAGGACAAATTTGCAATTGCTGGCATTCCCGCATGGAAGAAAGTAGAATCTCCGATAAAGCTCACAACCCTCTGGTTGCTTACTTTTTTGATTCCGTGCGCAATTCCTGTTCCGGAGCCCATGCTCAGCACAAAATCATCAGTGAAATATGGCTCATAAACCCCCAGCGTATAGCAGCCAATATCTCCCGCCCAAATTGCAGAGTTTCCAAACACCTTCTGCGCAGCGTAGAAAGTGCTCCTATGCGGGCATCCCTGGCAGAGCACAGGCCTTCTTATTGGAATCTTCAATTTTCCGAGCAGCGCATCGTGCTTTTTGAAATCCTGCCTTTTAATTCCGGCAAGCGGGGCAATCTTCTCAGCAACCAGTTCCGCGGAAAACTCCCCATATCTCGGGAAAAGCGATTTTCCATAAATCTTTATTTTCTCGTCAAACAGCACCTGATTCACAAACTGCTCTATTACCGGCTCAAGCTCCTCAACAACAATTATTTTCTTCAGCCCTTTTGCGAATTTTTTTATGAATTCAGGCGCAATTGGGTTGCTCAGGTTCAATTTCGCGATTTTAACATTCTTCAGGCCCATTTCCTTCACATACTCGTAGCATATTCCGCTTGTTATGATCCCCGTTTTCCCATTTCCCTCAATCTTGTTTATTTTTGAGTATTCCCTTTCAATTCCCGCAAGCTTCTCCAGCACTTTCCCATGCAGCTTCTGCAGCGCAGGCGCGATATTGTAATAGCGCCCGTAATCCTTCCTGAATTCCCCGGAAGTTATTCCTTTTTTTATTTTTCCCAATTTTACAGTCCCCACTGCATGGCTTGTGCGCGTTGTTGTCCTTATTATTACGGGAATTTCATATTTTTTTGAAATTTCAAATGCGATTTTTGCAAAGTCCCTGCACTCCTGCGCATTGCTCGGCTCCAGTACTGGAATATTCCCAAGCCTCGCATGCAGTCTCGTGTCCTGCTCGCTCTGCGCGCTGCTCAGCCCTCCGGGGTCATCGGCAACTACAATCACAAGCGCGCCCCTGACTCCGGTATAAACAACAGGAAAAACGGAATCCGATGCAACATTGAAGCCGAAGTGCTTCATTGAAGTAATTGAATTTACCCCGCAGAATGAAGCGCCAACGCATGCCTCGAACGCAAGCTTTTCATTTGTGCTCCACTCAAAGTAAATTCCCAGTTTTTTTGCAAAATCAGCAAGCGACATCCCCACTTCGGTGCTTGGCGTTCCGGGATATGCCGCGGAGAACCCCAGCCCGGACTCAAGCGCCCCGCGCACTATTGCCTCGTTTCCAAGCAATACAACCTTCTTTCCGGAAGCGCCCAAAATATCTGGATTTGCCATGCCATTATAGAAGTAGATTGGAGTATTAATAATTTTTGCTTTTCTGCCCTAATCGGATTGCTTAACAAAAACAGAAAAAAGTCAGGCAGCCGTCCAATAGCCAAGAAACAGTTTTATATCCATGAATATCTCGTGGCATTTAGGGCATTTGAATTCCGAGCATTCGCTTCCATCGAAATGGTCCTTCGTAACCTTCTTCAGCACAAGTTTGGCGCTGCTGCAGGTCGGGCATTTCATTTCTGATGCTCCTTTTATTTGATTTTACCTCTTAACTGCCTTAATTAAACTTTTTGCCAGCATTTCATTGCTTTCCCTAAATTTTGAAAACTCATTTTTGAAAACCTTTTGGGTGTTTGCAAATCCTTCTGAAATTTCCTTTTTTAATCCGGTCTGTGTATTGGCAAACCCTTTGGAAATCTCCCCTGAAACCTCAGACAGCTTATCAGACAAAACATCTTTTGTTTCTTCCAATTTCCCAGAAACTCCATCCATTTTTCCCCCGAGAGCATCCTTGGTTTCAGACAGCTTATCAGATAATGCATCCTTGGTTTCAGATAACTTATCAGCCAGAGCATCTTTTGTTTCGGATAACCCGTTAGACATCTTGTCATATTTCTTATCCAATCTATCAAAGCTCTGCCTTGTTTCATCCTTGAATTCAGACATTACCAAAATTCCAATTTCAAGCCTTTCCAAATTAGCCTTTTCAAATGGTGTTGCCGCTTCCATGCCATAATCAATTTCAAATATTTTGAATTCTATTGGGGCATTAATATAATTTTTATTTCCCTCAGGATATGCTTCAATTTTATCCACACTGGTGCTGAACAGGCCATTTCCTGGTTTTAGGTTGATGCTTTTCTCAAATCCCTCCAATTGCTTTTTGGCGCCTTCGCAGAAGATTTCAACAGTTCCATCATTAAGGTTTCTTACCAGACCCCTTATTCCAAGGCTTCTTGCTGCCTGCTTGACCAATGCCCTATAACCAACTCCCTGTATATTGCCTCTGACAATAAGCCGTTCTCTTGTCATGTAACCAACACAGCATATAGTGTGCAGAAGGTATTTTAAAACTATCCGTCAAATAACGATATTATCCAAATAGCGCTTTTCCGGCTTAAACCATCTTTATTCCGGTCATCTGCGAAACTTCCCAGCTCAGGCTTCTTACATCTTCCCTGCGCAATTCATGCGCGCCCTTCCTTCCGCATGCAGCGGCGCAGATTTTAATTTCCTCAGTGCAACTTTTCAAGTAATTTGAAATTTTTTCCTCTGCGCCCTGCATGAATTTTTTCCTTAATTCTGGCTTTTGCGTTGCTATTCCCACAGGGCAAACATCCTTGTAGCATAGCCTGCAGTTTGTGCAGCCCATTGCAATCATCAGCGGAAAAGCAACAAAAACAGCATCGGCGCCAAGCGCTAAACACTTTGCCATGTCGCCCCCAGTATTCAGGCCTCCCCCAACAACCAAATCCTGCTTTGCCTTTAATTTATCAAGTGTTTTGCGCGCCTCAACAACAGTTGTAAGGAGCGGGGAGCCAAATTCCTCAAGCATCACTTCCGGCGCAGCGCCTGTGGCGCCCATCATGGAGTCAACTGCAATCACATCAGGATTTGCCTTCACTGCAAGTTTTACATCTGCAGCAACATCCCCCGCGCCCAATTTCAATATTACCGGCTTTCCGTTTGTAATTTTCTTCAGCCATTGAATTTTCTTGCGCAAATCCCCAATGCTGTTTATGTCAGGGTGCTTTGGCGGGGAATGCACATCCTCCCCGAATTTTATATGGCGCAGTTTCACAATTTCTTCAGTCAATTTTTCCTTCGGCAGCAATCCGCCCATTCCCGGCTTTGCGCCCTGGCCGATTTTCATTTCAATCGCATCCGCGCTCTTCAGATACTTCTCATCAACCCCGAAGCGCGCAGTGGAATACTGCGCAATAAGAATTTCCGCTTCCTTCCTTTCCTCAGGGAGCATTCCGCCCTCCCCCGTGTTTGCGCAAGTGCCTACGATTGAGGATGCCCTTGCAAGCGCAATCTTCGCCTCTTTGCTCATCGCGCCGAAGCTCATAGCGGCAATCATTATGGGGATTTTCAATTTGAGGGGATGCCTGCTGCTCTTTCCAATAATTGTTTCAGAATCAATCTTCTCCCTGTAATAATCGTGCGGTGTTTTTGCAAGCTGCGCGGGCACAAAAACCAGCTCATTAAGGCTTAATTTATCGGCCTTGCTGGTTTTGCGCGTGCTCATGAGCGGAGCTTCAGCGCTTGAAGCGCGCTTCCTAATGTCCTCAATCCAGCCCATTTTCTCAGAATTATAATAGAAATACCTTATTTTTAAAGTTAAGGTTTGTAATTATGCCAACACATGGCATTTACTGAAGTTTTGCCATAAATAAAATTTGGGCACAATCCTGCAGGGATTTTTCTCTTAAGCGCTGCTATACCCTCTGAACACCGCCTATAGGCGAGCGCGGGGGAGAGAAATATAACATTCCCTAGATATTAAAATTGGTTAAATTAATTTGAGAATAAGAATCCACAACTAAATCCGCATCTTTCAATTTATCCCTCTCATAAGTAGTAGTTAAAGCAATACATCTCATCCCTGCTCTTTTAGCAGCCTCAATTCCGTACGGTGAATCTTCTATTACTAAGCAATATTTAGGTTGTGAGCTTAACATTTTTGCGGAATACAGAAATATTTCAGGGTTAGGTTTTGAAACATATCCTACATCGGCTATAGAAAATACATTTCCATTAAATAATTTTGATAATCCCAATCTTTGATCAGTAATTTCCAAAAGGTCTTTGCTCATAGAAGTTGCAATGCAAGTTTTATATTTTCCTGCAATTTTCTTATAGAATTCTTCAAATCCGGATATAAAGCTTAATTGATTTCTGAACAGTTCCCTTACTATTTCTATACGCTCTTTTGCCAACTCTTCAGAATCGCCTTTAAAACCATATTCTCTTTGCAGTATCTTGACGCCTTCTGGTAAAGACTTCCCCGTAAGTAGATGCTTGATTCTACTTCTATCATAAACGAATCCTCTGCGTCTTAGAAATTCTTCTTGCCCCCTGTCCCAAATAATTTCACTATCTACTACAATACCTTCCGCGTCAAAGATTATAGTATCGATCATCTATGAAAATCCCTTATTAATTATGGCAGGAAAATTTCCTTCTTTATTTTTTCCGGGAGGTATTTCTTTGCAACAAAGTCAAGACTCTTGTTCGCAAGCGCCTGCTGCTCTATCCTGATTTTCTCATCAATCGCCTTTTTTAGTTCCTCTTGCCAGGGCTTGTTCTTGAACCAGTCGTAATTCTGCATCTCCTTTGCGCGCTTCACGTCCCCTTCCTTCATTTTTTCCGTAACATTCTGCAGCCCGTAATCCTTCACATCCTCAAGCGTCATTCCGACATATTTCGCATCAGGGCACGCAAGGAATTCAGAATGCGCCGCAAGCGCCATCGAGCCCTGCTTTATTACTGAATAGATATACCATCCGAACGGGTCCCCATCAGTGTTGTGCACGCAGATAAAATTTGAAAAGAACCTGTGCGTATCAGCCATCTCTATATCATACACATACTGGTCTGTCGGCTCCACGCGCTCTATTTCCTTTATCCTTGCAAGCGTTGTCTTGCTGCTGGCAAAATCATTCAGAATTTGCAGGTTGCCATTCAGGTTTCTGCCCTCAAGCAGCGCCCTAAGCTTCTTCTTGGAAATTCTTGGCCACTGGAATGTTGCCGGCGGCAGCCTCCTTTCGAGCTCGCCCCTGAACTCGTTCCTGAAATCCTCCCTGAACCTCTCAACAAATTCCCTCGGCAGGCTGTCAAATTTAGGCGTTTTGATATAATCATTTGCAATATGCTGCAATGCCTGCGGATTAAGCTCTGAAACAACCTCCCCGAGCTTCAGCAAAGCCTCCTTGTTTGCAATGCTCACAAGATAGGGCTTGTGCTTTGCGGCAACCTTTGCTATCTGCACCCCTGAGGCAGTTGTCATTTCAACCTCGTGCTCATCATAATCTTCCTTTGGATACTGGATTGTTGCATTTGCGCCAATCTGCGCAGAAAGCAGAACCAGGTCATAGGCAAGCCCCTTGCTTACTGTTTTTGCCCAGAGCTCTACTGAGGATTTTTCCTTCTTGAAATCCACTCTTCCGTCGCCCCTGAAATAGCCCCTGAAAAACTCTTTTTTCGCATCTGCGGGAACGTTAAAAATTACGTATGGCACTCTTTTATTTGCCGCCCCGCTTGAGGCAAGCCTTTTGAATATTGCAGAAAGAATTGTATTATGCGCAACAACCTGTATTTCTGTGGAATGCGGGGAATGCTCTTTTGCATCATTTCCGAATATTGCCGCAAGCGCCTGCTTGACATCATTTATGTAATTTTTTTCACTGCTGTTGAAGCTGAAACACACATTGTGCTCATCCAGATGCCCTTCTGCGGCATAATACCCAAGAAGCCTGCAGAAATCAGGCAGCATATTCCCTTCCACAAATCTTGGCATTGAGCCCTTCCTGTTCCTTTTGTTGATTATTGCAGATTCTGTTATCTCCGCATTCGGGCAGCCAAGCGCAAATTCCGCAAGGTCAATTCTCCCAAGGCTCTCATTGTTCGGAACATCAAGGCTTACAACCGCAAAATCATTTTCCCTGTCAATTTCCAGGGGGGTTTTTTCAGCAAACTCGTGCTTCTTTGAATCATAGACAATAAGGCTGTGTGACCTTGTGGCCTTTACGCTATAGCCCAGATCTGTTTTAACCTCATAAAGGTCTTCAACTATCGGATGCCTTATGACCTGGTTGATCTTCCCAAAACTTGTTTTCCTGTTGTCAAAGCACATTGATTTTGCATCAATATCCGCGCGCTCATTCTCAATAATCCCATTTACCTTCAGCAGTTTCCTGCCATCCATAAGGTCCTTCAGTCTGAAATTCTTGATAAGGCCGTTTTCCTCTATAACAACAGTTTCATCGCCATCAACGCTGAATACTATTGTAGGCAGCTTCTCCTCAGTATGCAATCTGTGGATCAGGCGCCTAGTTCCCCGCGCAGCCTGCCCCCCCGTAGAAACAAGAATTGCCTTGTTATCCTGCGCAAAATGCTCCTCAACAAGCCTCTCATACATCGCCTCAGTTTCAATTACAAGGACATATTTCGCCTTCACATCAACAATTTCAATTTCCTCGGGCTCAAGCCTTGACATTACGCTCCATCCGCCCCTTCCAAGTTTTGCGCAGTTGAATGTGTCATTGTTGTGCATTTTATCGCGCAGCGTAATGTCCCCATAGAGCGTTCCCTTGGGGTTAGCATGCAAATTCAATTTCTCCCTTATTGAGTCAACAGCATGCTCAATGTCCACAATGCAGCTGTCGCTCTCCCCCTGCTCCTCGAAAGTGTTTTCCTTTGTATTTCCAAGGGTATGCTTCAGTTCGTAATAAATTTCACGTATGCTTGCCGTCTTGTTCTCCCTCACATAATCATGGCATTTCCCTGTTACCATCATCGTCTGCATGAATTTTCTCGCATGGCCTATGTTGAGGAAATTGCGCGTTGTTTTTTTCTCCCCGAGTATTATTACCCCTTTTTTCTCATCAAAGGCGACATTTCCCCTTCCCCTCTGCATTGTGACAAATTCGGGATCGCGCCCCTTGTTTATGTCTGTTACAACCCCGCTTGCAATCTCAACAAGCCTCTTTTTTATTGCCTCAGGGCTTTCCTTTTCCTTTGAGCTATGTGCGCCTTTCCTTTCCTCAGACATTTTATTCACCTTCGACCTCGCTTTCATTCTCAACTTCCTCAATCTGCAGGGCCTCAGTATCTTCCTTCGCCTCTTCGGCCTCCTGCTTCTCAATTATCTTAAGCTTCTCGGTAACCAGCTTCTCAAGCTTTTCCCTCAGTTTCTTCTCATCCTCTTTTGTGATGTTGTGGAGCGCAGCAGCAATTTCAGGGATGTACTTGTAGAAGGTTTCCCTCCTCATTTTTTTCTCATAATCCCTCTGCTTGTTGGTTATGTAGCGCGCGGTTTTCCTTCCAGTATCCATCAGCGCAAGCCTTATTTCCTCAATTATTTCCTCTTCCTCCGCAATCGCCTGCTTTCCCGCGGAAGTGTAGGGCACATGCACGGAAATCAAATTCACAAACACAGTAAGCGGAACATTCTCAAGGTCCTTAACTCCATATCTCTTCCATTCAATTGTCTGGACTGCCTTCGTTATTGCGCATCCTCCGGAATCAAACAGCAGCGGCGCGCGGTTCGCAAAGCGCATTATTTCAACGCTTCTTGTCTGCTGCCCCTCGCCTGTTCCATTCTGGTTTGCCCTCCCCGCCTCCCCCCCGTATGCGATTCCGACTTCCACCTGGAAGGGAAATCCCTCGGCATAAACCTGCGGCCTGCGCGTTATAACGCTCAAAAATTCCGGCTTAACAATGCTCAGCAGGCTCTTCCTTATCCTGTCCTCCCCAATGGGGCGCAAGCCCTCGGTGCTCGGCGCAAGGAATGTTATCGCCTTTATCGCATTTATTATTTCCTCCGCTTCCCCCCACACAAGCTTTTTCGGGTCCTTGTTGAGGTCAAAATGTATCTTGTTTGCAACTTCCTCAAGCGCCTTGTCCCCGAACCTCTCAAACTCGCTTTTCAGGAAGCTTGAGATTTTCCTCGCTTCTGTGTATTTTGAAAGGCTCAGCAGCTCATCAACAGTTGCCCCCTTCGGATGCGGCTTTATTTCCTTCGGCCTTTCCGGAAGCTCTGAAACAGTGCGCTTGAATATTATTTTTTTGCCCGTGGGGTCCTTGAAGGAGATTTTCGCGTGGGGGTTTGCGACCGCAGTCCTGCGCAGATACTCATAGGCGTTCTGCTCCGCCTGCCTGTAAAGCACTCCCTTGAATTCAGCCCTTACCGCAGTTCCCTTGAAATCCTTCTGCAGCATTTCAATATTGCTCAATTTCGGCTGGTTTGTTTTTGTGTCAATTGCAACATCAACAGCAAAGGGCTTTCCTTTCCCAGAGCCTGTAATTACCTTCACGGGCTTCCCGGTTGTCATCTGCGAAAATACCGTGCAGCCTGCCGCCCCAATGCCCTGCTGCCCGCGCATCTGCATGAGCCTGTGGAATTTGGTTCCCGCAAGCAGCTGCCCGAATGCCTTTCCAACGCTTTCCTGCGTGAGCCCCGGGCCATTGTCAACAACAGTAACTTCGTAATGCTCCGGCCCAAGCTCCGTAAGCGTCATATCAATATCCGGGAGAATTCCTGACTCCTCGCACGCATCCAATGAATTTGTTACGTACTCGTGGATGATTGTAGTTAAGCACCTGATTTTTCCCACAAGGCCGAGCATCTGCCTGTTTTTCTTGAAAAATTCCGCAACGCTGTGCTCCTTGAATTCCTTTTCCAGCTCTTCAGCGGTAAGCGGCTTTATGGGCTTTGAAGTTTCCTCTTCCTCCTCTTCGGAAGCCAGGGGCGCCTTTGCGGATTTCTTCGCGGGCTGCGCCTTCGGAATTTCCTCCGCGGCAACCGCCTTCTTCCCCTCCTTTTTCTCCGCCATTAAATTCACACCATCTTAAAGCTCAAATTTCCTGTTTCCCTCAAATCTCGTGCGCCTCTCCAGAAAATCATAAACCGTCTTGTGCTCCGCGCCCTTTATCAGCATTTCAATTGCCTCATGCGCAATTTCCGCATCCTCCGCGCCCCCTATTATTGAAACTGTCTTTCCATATGCCGAAATTTCAGTTCCCGTAAGCTCCTCAATCGCCTCCCTTGCCTTTCCCTGGGAGCCGATAATCCTTGATTTTCTCTGCGAGATAGCCTTTTCGGATTTTCCCACAAACTCGCTTATGTCAATCACATCCAGGATATAATCATCGTGCATCAGCTGCATCGCCCTTTCCGGCGAAAAGCCCCTTGCAACAGCCTTTATTATTGAAGCTGCCTTCAACCCAAGCAATGCCTCCTTTGAGGAAATTTCCACTTCCCCGCTTGAGCTTTCAATGCTTATCCTGCTTTTTGTCTTCTGCTGAATTTTTCTTTTCGCGCTTCCGTTTTTTCCAATAAGCACTGCAATCCTGTCCTTTGGAACCCTGACGAACTCGCTGTACATGCTCTTAGTTCTCTCTAGAATCCAGGCTTTTCTATTATGGTTAATATAATAATATTATAGTATATAAAGGTTTTTATTTGCTTCCCTGCAATTTCTGCTTCCATGCCCTTACATCATCAATCAATTCATCCGCGCTTTTTTTAACCCCGACCCTTGTGAAGTAATTCGCAATATTGCGCATGTCGCGCATGAAGAATTCCTCAGCCTTAGGATGGCTTGTAAGGACCGCCTGCCCGATATCTATGAGCACAATCTCAGGGGCATTTTCCTTTTCCGCATTAACGAGAATATTGTATTCCGAAAGGTCGGCAAAGACCAGCTCCGCCTTATAGAGCAGTTTTGCGATATTTTCCGCAAGCGCCTCATATGCCCATGAATAATCGCCCATTTTTGTCTCGCGCAGGGTGCTTGAAGCATCCCCGTTTTTCCCTATGAATTCCATTGCAAGCACATTCTCATAATATCCATAGGGCATTGGAACTCTAGCTCCTACAGAATTTGCAAGCCTCAGGTTCGCGAACTCCTTTTTTGTCCATGCATGCACAATATTGCGCTTTTCGTTCTTCACATTCTTGAAGCGCGGGTCCCCCTTCAGATAGTCCATCATGTGCCGAAATCCGCTTGTTTCTATTTTGTAAATCTTGACTGCCTTGTAGTTCCCGGAAGCATCAACCGCGCGGAAAACAACGGCTTCCTTCCCCGAGCTTATGGGGAATTCCAGCACACTGAAAATGCCCTTTTTCGCAAGCGCATGCACAGCGAGGATTGTGCTTTCATCAAACACCTTCCCGAAAACCTTGCGCAGCTTCTCGTCCCTTATGTAATTCTTCAGCGTTTCTTCAGCCTGCCCGTGCATGTTTAGAATTAGCATCAATTGTAAGATAAATGTTTTGGGGATGGATGGCACAATGTTTTAAAAGAAGTTGTATATACAATTGATGTATATGAATGCAATGGTCAATATCCGCATAGGGCAGAAGCTTCTCAGGGAGATAGATTCCGCTGTGAGGAATTCCACTTACGAGAGCAGGACCGAATTCATAAGGGAAGCTTTGCGCAAAATGCTTGATGAGCATAAGAAAAAAAGGATGATAAAAAGTTTGCGCAGCAGGCTTGGCGAAGGCAAGCGCCTTGGCATAAAAGAGCCAACCCCTGAAGAATTTGAAAGGATCAGGGAAGAAGTTTGGGAAGAGCTCCATGGAAAGCATTAGCTCATAACTCTTCTGGCTTGCGTACTTCAGCAATATCCCCTATTGCATAATAGTGATTGTCCCTGGAAATAAGCAAGGCCTTATTATCCCTTGCCAGAACCGCAAACAGCGCATCGTTTCTTGGAATATTCCGTTCCCCTGATAATTTCTCAGCCTCAATGGCCTGATTTTCTGATGCTTTAATGAATTGAATTTTTTTAGTTGCAATAAGTTCTTTGAATATTATTTCATTCAATTCATTTTCTTTTTTATTCAGGATTCTTTTCAGTTCGGTTATTACATCGTCTGATGTAAGAATGTAAAATTCGCAGCTGATGCTTCTTTTAATCAATTGAAATGCAAATTCTCCCAACGGCACCACATGATTGCTTCTGTCCAGATAGTAGTCTGCAAATATATTTGTATCAACAAATAGTTTCATAATAAAGTTCTGTTCAGGGCATTTATAGCGGTTTCGGGACCATTTCGCCGCTGAACGCGCAGCGGAGCAATGAAAAACAAAAAATTGCGCTCTCACAATTGCTATTGTGTTATGTAGCAGTTATATGAGCTTTGAGAGATTTTTCACTGCCTCATCAATAAGCATTTTTCCCTTTCTGCGCGATGCCTTTGTAGAATCGCCAAAAACCCCCGAAGGATTTGCCTTCCTGAATTCAAGCGCGCTCCCCTTTTTTGGGTAATTAGGAAATGACCTGACAAGCCTGTTTTTCCTTACGCTTGCAGGAGCGAGCTCCATCATCTCGGAAGTTTCGCACTCGCCAGCGTGCGAATCCCCGGGCGTTTCAATGACCCTTTCTCTCGCATTTTTTTCAAGCGCACTTGCTCCTATATAGCTCGCATTAATTCCCCTTTTCCTGAGTTTTTTTACTGCCTGCTCCGCCGCCTTGCTGTGCTTTCTCCCATCATGCCCGCTGAAAACAAACATTTTCCTGAAGCCTGTGAAGTGCAGCGATTCGCACATTTCAACAATCACGCGCTTAAGCGTTTCTGCAGAAACAGAAACCGTTCCAGGATAGGCGTAAGTTTTCCTTCCCATTCCAATTATAATCGGCGGCAATAAAAAGAAGCTTTTCTTTACTCTTTTTGCAATCTCATATGCGCGCAGGTAATCAACAGAAACCGGCAAGTGATGGCCATGCTCCTCAAGCAAACTCAATGGAATTACAACTGTCCTTGTTCTCTTCTGTGCGGATTCAATTTCCTTCCAGCTCATCTGCTCGAACAAAAACGGCCCTGCCATAATCTCACAGCGGCAGACTGTTCAGCAGTCCCCTCTTCTTTAAGTGCTCAACCTGCACTCCCACATAGCGCCATATTATGTCGCACTTAATTGGCTGGAAATCCCACAATTTAACAAGAACCAAATCCCCCTCTCTCATCCATACGCGTTTTCTCATTCTTCCCGGAATCCTTGCAAGCCTTTCCTTCCCGTCCTCGCATGCAACTCTGATTTTGTCAACCCCAAGCAGCTGCATGACAACAGCAAACTGCTCCAGCTCATTCTTCCTTGGGAACCTTATCCTTCCGATAAGCTCCTCAGGGCTCTGCTCCACATATTTTTTTCTGTCAGGTATGTTTTTCACCAGGCATTAAATTTTTTCAAACAAAATCATATCTTAATTATCTGCACATGCGGGATTCCGCATATTTTTATTATGTCATTTCCGCTTATAATACCTTCCCTAAGAGCAACGCCCACGGCCTTCTTTCCCACAAGGTTTATGTTTGCATTTTCCTTCAGCGCTTTTGCAAGTTCCTTCCCGTCAGTTTTCCTGTTGCCATAAAATTCCTCATCAACCCTGAATGCAATTTCCCCCTGCTTCAGCATTTTTCCCGCGAGCTCCCTGTCGCAGCAGGCAAACACAGAATCCTTCCCGATAATGTGCAGTTTTGAATAAATGCTTCCACCTTGCAATCCGGTTAAAGCCTCTTCACAGGGCTTGATGCGCCGCACGCCTCGCATTTCAGCAGCTTAACGCCGTGCTCATCCGCAATTTTTGTATCGGGGCGCGAGCACTCATGGCACAGAACATACATCCTGATGTAATTCGTGAAAATGTCATTTACCTGCTTGCTTGTGAATTTTCCGTTCAGCACAAGCCTGTCCTCCTGCGTTGTTGCTTGGGTGCCTATCTCCTTTGTGATGTATTTCAGCATGTGCTCGGGCTCCCTCCTTATTGTTTTGAGTATGCTCCCGAAATTCTTCACGTTTGTTTTCTGCCCCTGTATGAAAGAATCAGCAACAGGCATCTCAAACCTCTCCTTTGTCAGCGCCTCCTTCGGAAGCGCGCTGTAGGCTCGCTCCAGCAGTTTTTCGTATTCGCCCTGTTCCATAATAATCAGCATAATAATTCACTACAGAAATGTATATAAACCTGCCAAACAGGCTTCTAACAATATTCGGCAATAATCGTAAAAATAGAAATGTTTAAATACTGCTTGCATACAAGTATTTATGTGAGAAATTGGAAACAGTAAGAATCCTTGTTTTTGGAAATGTGCAGGGTGTTGGCTTCCGCGCCTATGTAAAGCAAATAGCCAGAAATATGCAAATAATTGGCTTTGCGCGCAATTTGGATGACGGTTCTGTGGAAATTTATGCGCAGGCTGCAAAGCCAATAATTTCCACTTTTATAAAAAGAATAACAATCCGTGGCAATTCTTCAGACCCATTATCACTACATGTTGCAAAAACAGCAACTGCCTTTGAGCACAGCAAGGATTTCAAAAAACCCTGCAGAAAATTAAAAGCATTTGAAATAGACTATGGAAAGAAGCTCAAGGCAGAAGCCAAAGAGACTATAGAAAAGGCAGAGATTGCAACATTGATGATGCATTCACTGAAATCAGAAAACAACAAAAATTTCAAAAAACTTGGCTCAAAAATCAATAAAAATTTCAAAACACTCGGAGGCAAAACAGACTCTCTCAGAAAAGAAACCTCACAGAATTTCAAAAACCTTAGCTCAAAAACAGACAATCTGACAAAGGTTGCAGCAGAAAGTTTTGATAAATTAGACAATAAATATGGTTCTGTTTCTTCAACTTTAAATAGCATAGACAATAAGCTTGGCAGCATAAATGGCTGCATAAAAAGCATGAGTGGCGGGATAAAGCAAAACAACAAGCTGCTCTCAAAGATTGCAAACCGCTTTACTGTTGTTTAGAATCCCGCAAACTTCGCGACCGAATAGAGCACAAGCATTATTACCACCTGCAGTGGCAGCGCGGGGAGCGCCTTCCCCACGTGCTTGGACGAATAATCAACAGTTATTATCAGCCCCACAATCGAGCCCAGCAGGATAGCAAGCGCGGGCACCAAGTACAGGGGAAACGCAAGCGCGCTTGCATTCATTGCAGAGCTCGCAAACATCAATGGAATTACCATGTCGCCTGTGCCAAGCTCAAACATGTGCGCGGGCACCTTCACCAATTTCCCCCTTTTCCTTCCGCTTGGCGCTTCCGCAATCAATTCCCCGCGGGCGGGCATTGCAAACGTAAACGCAAGGTTCATTTTCGTTATTGATTTTGCCATAACCACCATGTGCTTTGTCTTGAAAACCGCAATCAAATCATAAACCGCAAGCAGGGCGATGAAAACCATTACCGGCAGAACGCCCAAAGAAACCCCGATTACCGCGCCCGCGCCGCTTACCGCCAGAATGCTTGCAACATTCCTCAGCATAATATGCTGCGCGTAAATTATGCGCAGTAAAACAATGATGAAAGCAAGGGCAAACGCGATTATTTCGGGCATGAAAACCGAAAACACGATTGTTGAAGTGGCAAACACAGCAATCAGCTCAAGCAGCTTCATCACCCAGTAAAGCGGCTTGCGCTTCATGAAAAGGATCATGAGCAGAAGCGCCCCTGTAAAAACAAGAATATAAATAAACAGGCCCGCGGCATTTGCAATATCCTCGGGATTTTCCGTAACTATCGGAACGCTTATATGCATCCCGATAAGATTTACAGCAACGGCAATCCCGAGCGCCTGCACTATCAGAAAAAGCCCGATTAGCTGAAGCAATAGCCCCTTGTTCATAAGGCAATAATTAGATGGAATTAGAATTTAAGGGTTTGGGTCTGCATTTAGGCATAGCCGCGCCTTGCGCCAAAATACTTTACTGCGCCATATGCGATTATGTATGCGGTAAATGCATAAAATACAGCCCAATCATTGGTCAATAAAGAATAGATAAAAGTTGGCAGGGGATAGTACATCATTGCATACTCAAACAGAAAGCGAAACAAGCCATTCCTTACTTTCAGCACATCTCCGGTATAATCCTTAATTGCTCCGCATATAAGAAAAATCAGCCAAAACGCAAAAAAGATTATTGGCTGAAATTTGGCAAAGAAAAGAAAACCGATTATTATGATTGTTGCTGCAGCCTGGTGATTCAAATAATCAAGCCTGTTGCGGACAATGAAGGCAATGTTCATTGCAAGAACTATATTTGCAATAGCATTATGGCTAATAATCAGCAAAGCGCCAAAAAGACCCCACAAAATTCCAAAGAGAAGCGCACTTCCCCTGAACCATTTTAGCTTGTGCTCGTTAAGCAAATCAGCAAATTTCATTGTTGTGCCATATAAAACGGCACAGACAAGAAGCAACAACAAAGTCATGTGATTATCACCTATTTATTCTTTGATTATCTCTCTGAGAAGACTCTAAAAGCCACCTTCTATTACCGCGCTCAGAATATTAATTTTTGGCAGCTCTTTTCCGAATCTTTCCAAATATCTTTTTTTGTAAATTTCGGCAATTTTCTTCAGACCTTTCTGATAAAAATTGTAGATTTCCTTTCCTGAAAGGTAATTAAGTTCATATTGTGGGAAATTCTCACCCCTATATAATTCCCAATTCTTATGCAATATTTTTATTCCAAATTCCTTTGCATTGTCATACATCTGTGCCCCCGGAAATGGAACGACAATCCTATATTCAACAAAATCAACCAGGCCACTTTCCAACAAAGAACACATTTCATTAATTGTAAGTTCCGCAGTTTCTTTTGTTTCCCCTGGCAGACCAACTAAGAAATAGCAATGAGCATTAATTCCATATTTCTTTGTCAGTTTGCATATCTCCCTAACCTTTTTGTATCTCAAGCCCTTTCTGTTAAGATTAAGAATTTCCTGAGAAGCGCTTTCCACTCCATACTGGATTTCAGTGCATTTTTTGGATTCAGCAACCTTTTTGATTATTTCTTCGTCAGTGCTTTCAAGCCTGACTTGATAGCCAACAACAATGTCAAGCCTGAGTTTGTTGATTTTATTAATTGCATTCAACGCCCTTTCCTTATCAAAGAAAAAATTTTCATCCCCAAAATATATGTATTTTGTTTTAAAATTTTTATGAAGGTATTTGATTTCATTGATTGCTTCAGCAATAGGCCTTTCTGCAAAGCCTTTGTTGTGAATTGTATCAGCGCAAAATACGCAACTTCCATTCCTTCTGCAACCAAGCGAAGTGAATATCCTTGCGGCAGGCAATGTTTTTACATTAAGTAGTTCATTTGCAGGATGAGGGTAATCTGAAAAGCCCGTCATTGCAGGTTCCTTTGCTATGACTTTACTTCCCTTCCTGTAACAAATGCCAGGGATATAATTTATGGAATGTTTGTTTTCCAGCGCCTCTGCCAGCATTGCTATTGGAAGCTCGCCCTTTCCCTTAACAACAAAGTCAAATGCCGACAGCAAATCTTCCAAGTCTTTTCCGCCTGCGCCGCTGGCATGAGGCCCGCCAAGGATTGTTACAATTTTAGGGTTAATGCTCTTGGCTAATTTTGCATAACTCTTTGCAACCGGGATTGCACAAGTATGGGCGCTAAAGCAAATCATTTGCGGATTTTCTTTTTTGCTCAACTCCAGCAACTTTTTGTAGAATAATTTTTCCCTTTCTTGAATTGGCACATTTTCGGGCTTTGGCGCCAAATAGAAAACTTTATGCCCTTTTTTCTCCAATACGCTTGCTATAGAAAGCAGGCCAACATTCTGGTTCTCGGCATTGCCAAGTTCAATTAATTCCTTTTTTGACAAGTTTGAGTAGGTAAGTTTGGTTTTCAGCGCATAATGCCACTTCCAATAATTCTTTTCAACTGCAGTCTGCTTCACGGCAGGAGCCGGCGTTGAAACTAATAATATCTTCATATATAAATAGTGAGTTCGCTGATTTAAATAGTAATAATGAGAGATTTTTTTGAAAATAGTAATCTTTTTAATTATTTCTACTAATTATTCAAATAATGGCTCTTGACAAAAAGGACAGGGAAATTCTCTTCGCGCTTGATTTAAATGCGAGAATTCCACTCAAAAAGCTTGCAAAGAAAGTTAGGCTCTCTGCGCAAACTGCAAAATACAGAATAGAACAGCTTGAAAAAAATGGCGTGATAAAGGGCTATGTAACACTTTTTGATGCAGCAAAGCTCGGCTATGAATATTTCAGGCTCTACTTAAGATTTGAAGGGTTCTCACAGAATGATGAAAATGCATTTTTTGCATATCTTAACAGGCACCAAAATGTTGTCTGGTTTGTCAATACAATCGGTAGATATGATGCGGAAGTCCTGTTTGTAGCGCGCAACTTCATTCATTTCAACCAGATTCTCAAGAAAATATACGATGAATTTCCAAACAAGTTCTTCAGCGTTGTTCCTTCAGTTTCAATTGCAACCTATCATCACACCAGGGCATATCTCATAAATGCAAAAAGCGATTTCCTTCCGAGCTATGGTGGCGAACCAGAAAAGGCAAACGTTGATGAGGCAGATGCTAAAATAATCCATCAGCTAAATCAAAATGGCAGAATCAGCAATTCAGAATTGGGCAAAACAATAAATCTGAATTATAAGACCGTTCAGAACAGGATTAAGGCTCTTGGGGAAAAAGGCATAATCAAGGCATACAGGACATGGCTTGATTTCTCAAAGCTTGGCTCAATTTACTATAAAATCCTTATAAAGTTAAAGCATTTTTCGCTTGAAGATGAATTGAAAATACTTGAATTCTGCAAGCAGAACCAGAATATTGTTTATTTTATAACCTGCATCTGGCCTTGGGATATTGAATTGGAAATGGAAGTGGAATCAGAGCAAAAATTCCTTGAAATAATAAAAAGTTTCAGGCAGCTTATGGGCAGCAACATATTGGATTATGAAACCCTTACAGTTACAAAAGAGCACAAAATGAATTACTGCCCTTTTTCTGAAGAAATCCTATAGTGTGCTGATGCTATTTCTCAACCGGCTTCACAAACCCATGCTTCGGCATGTACAAATCGCCCTTCTTTTCCAGCTTGTTTATGAAATCCATTGCCTTTTCCCTGTCTATTCCTTCGGATTTCATTTCCTCAAACACCAAATCAAGTGGCACCATGTCAAGCTCAATTGATTTTTCCTTCACTAAGTTAAGGATTTTCCTCATGTGGTCAACCTGGGATTTCGGAATGCCCGCAGTTATAAGGTCAATGTCAATCCTTCCGGTTTCTTTATCAGTAACTACTTTCTCAAGCGAAGAGCGCAGCAGCCTTATTGCCCTTTCAGTATCCTCAAGCTCCACTTCATTGCTTAGCCTTACCCTTGCGCTTGCCTCGCTCAATCTCACCAATCCTTCCAGCTGCCTGTGCGTTGCCGCATAGCTACCCTGAATCTTTCCCTGCTCCCTCAGATTGACATAGAAATCCGAAATGCTCTTCATTGCCTCATCGGTCATTATGGGGAACAGCCTCTGCCTTGCGTATGAAACATATTTCCTGAAAAATTCCTGTGAAACAGCAGGCGTGATCTCCTTCTCAATTTCAGTGGGCTCGCGCGCCTTCTTCTTTTCCTCCCCCGCGTACTGGAGCATCATCTCCCCTGCCTGGTGCGTTTTCAATATGTGTGAAGCAATCGCCTCATCCCTTTTCCTGTCCAAAACATCAGTTATAAGGAAAAACAAGTCAAATCTTGAAATCAGGCTTGCGGGCAGGTCAATCTGCTCCATGAAATTCTGGTAGGGGTCAAAGCGCGTGTATTTAGGATTTGCGGCAGCAAGCACGCTTGTTTCGGACTTGAAGCGCGTTACTATTCCTGCCTTTGCAACGGAAATCATCCCCTGCTCCATTGCCTCATGCATTGCCCCCCTGTCCTCCTCATCCATTTTCTCAAACTCATCAACCATTATTGTCCCGCCGTTTGCCAATACCAATGCCCCTGCCTTGAGAACCCATCCCCCTTCCCCATACTCGTCGGTTTTTACCGCGGTAGCGGTAAGCCCGGCTCCAGTGCTTGTTTTTCCCGCGATGTAAATTGATTTCGGCGCAATCCTATGGACTGTCTGCAGCAGCTTGCTTTTTGCCAGCCCGGGCTCCCCCACAAGCAGGACATGTATGTTGCCCCTTGTGTCCATGTTTCCCGGAAGGAGTTTTTTTACTCCGCCAAACAGCTGCAGGACAATTGCCTCCTTTATCGTCTCATGGCCATAGATTGTTGGCGCAATGCTCTGTATCAGCATATCATACACTTTAGGGTTTTTCGAAAGCTTCCTTATCTCCTTTTCCTCTTCCTTGGAAATTTCAACATCCTGGAACTCCCTCTGGGTCTGCTGCACATGGGTCGCATCAATGTATCTCCCATACACAGGGCCCTTGAATTTAAGCGGATGCAGCCTCACAACTCCTGTAATGCACACCCTGTCCCCGGGAAGCGCAATGTTTACAATGTCCTCGCTCAGATGAATGTCAACATTTGTCGCCTGTTCCGATCCTTTAAGCAGTTCAAGCGGCTCCTGAATCATGAGCCTCTGGGAATCAATGAATTTGCTTTGATCGGTCTGCAGCAAAAAATCGCGGTGCCGGCACTCGCACATGCTCGGCTGCTTTATTGAATTCCCTTCCTGCGCAATTTTATAGGTATTTCCGCAGCGCCTGCACTGCCATGCGGCAAGCTTCAGCTTTGGAAGAACATCAGTCATTTCCTTTACAAGGCCCTCAACGGCAATCATTTTTCCCAAATGTATTGCGCCAATGTCGCGCAGAAGCGGCATCTGCTCCTTCGGAAGGTTAAATATCCTCACTTTAGGCGCGAATTCCGCTATGCCTAGCGCAGGAACGTCAATATTCTTTATTGCAAGCTCCGCCGCCTCAATCAGATGGTCGGGATTCGCAAGCAGCTCCTCCGATAACTGATAGTCATAGTGCGCAAGGTCCGCATAATCCACTTCCAAACTTTTCTGCTGTGGATAATTTTCAACAAGCTTCTCAATATGCTTTTTATAATTAGCCTTCAAAAACGCCTCAAACTTTCCCACAAACGGGTTTTCCTCGGTCATCTCCTTTTTGCCGAAGTCCAGCTCAATTTCCTCTTCTTCCGCCTTATCCATGTTGCGAGCCATATTAATTTCTCCGTTTGGCGCTTTTAAATGCTTTCGGGACCAAATTGCCGGTGAAACCGAACCGCGGGAAACTGCGTTTCCCCCAGTTTGAGGTTCCTCCTGACCCCTTCCTTATTCAAGCCACTGATGGCTGAGGCGTTTTTCCTGAAAAACTCCTAACTCCTGAAAATTCCCTCACCAAGGCATAATTTGTGTATTGGAAATAGCGTATTGGGATATGAACTGGAAAAAACCAACAATGCTATTACTATAACGCGCCTTCTTATTATTCATTTTGAGTTCGGGTTCCAAACTGCGCAAGCACTTGAAAAATTCAGAAAGCAAAGCGCCGTTATGTAGGGTTTTTAATATAAATTATCCATAAATCTGCTTGGTGGTCAAATTCAAAGGCAAATTTTACATAACAACGGCAATTGATTACCCGAATAGCGCCCCGCACCTCGGCCAGGCATATGAGAAAATATGCGCTGACGCGATTGCAAGATGGCACAGGCTGCAGGGCGAGGAAGTTTTTTTTCTCACAGGGACTGATGAGCACGGCCTGAAGATTCAGCGCGCAGCGGAAGCCGCAAAGCAGAGCCCGAAGGAATTTGTTGATACCCAAGCCCTGCATTTCAGGGAGCTCTGCGAGAAACTCAATATTTCCAACGACAGGTTCATCCGCACTACTGATTCTGAGCACATAAAAGTCTCGCAGGAAATTTTCAGGAAGGTTTTTGATTCCGGGGACATTTACAAGGGGTTTTACGAAGGCCTTTACTGCGCCTCGTGCGAAAATTACATTACCGAAAAGGAACTGGTAAACGGAAAATGCCCCTATCACAATAAGGCCCCGGAGCTGCTGCGCGAGGAAAGCTATTTCTTCAGGCTGGGCAAATACCAGAATCAGATAATAAAGCACATTAAGGAAAATCCGGAATTCATCCAGCCTGAGGGAAAAAGAACGGAAATTTTAAACCGCCTAAAAGAGCCATTGAAGGATTTGAGCGTTTCGCGCTCAAGCTTCCGCTGGGGGATTCCCCTTCCGAATGACCACAAGCATGTTGTGTATGTCTGGTTCGACGCGCTCCTGAATTACATTTCCGGAATTGACTATCCGAAGGAAAAATTCAAAAAATTCTGGCCCTGCGATTTGCACAACATAGGAAAGGACATATTATGGTTTCACGGCGTCATCTGGCCTGCAATCCTGCTCTCCGCAGGAATCGGGCTTCCAAAAAGGATTTTTGTCCACGGCTTCATAAACCTCGCTTCCGGCGAGAAAATGTCAAAGAGCCTCGGGAATGCCGTTGATCCGATTGCGCTTGCAGGCACTTACGGAGCTGACGCGCTGCGCTATTTCCTCCTGAGGGAAATTCCCTTCGGGCAGGACGGCATATTTTCAGAGGATCTTCTTAAGAAGCGCTATAACACCGAGCTTGCAAATGAATTGGGAAACCTGCTCCAGCGCACTCTTGTATTGATTGAGAAAAACTGCAGCAGCAAAATTCCCGAAGGGAAAACAGATGCAGAATTAGCAAAAAGGCTTAACCTAGAAAAAATAAAATCAAATATGGAGAAGCTTGAATTGCATTTTGCGCTCGCAGAAATTTTCTCATTCATTGCGCACTGCAATGCCTATGTGAATGAAAAGCAGCCCTGGAAACTGCAGGGCGAAGCGCTTAACAATGTCCTTTATTCGCTTGCGGATTCACTGCGCATTATTGCAATCCTGCTTGCGCCTTTCATTCCCAACACTTCAGAAAAAATCTCCTCGCAGCTGGGAGTGAGGCTGGGCAATATTGATGAATGCAAATTCAATCTGCTCAAATCAGGCGCAAAAACAAATAAAGCGGAAATCCTTTTCAGGAAAATCTGATTGTTTTAGCCAAGCGCTGCAATGGTCAATGGGATTATTGCGGCGCCAATCATGACAGAAGCGACAACCTTCCAGTTGAAGCTCTTGTGCGCTTCCGGCAATAAATCGCTTGCGCCGATGTAGAGGAAGGTTCCAAGCGCAAACCCTATTAAATCATGGAAAAGCGCAATCGGCACAAAAAAGGCGATTGCAGTCCCGAGCGGAGTGAAAAACGCGTCAATTGCGACTGCCCCGAAAATTCCGCGCTTTTTGTAGCCTGAATTTTTCATTATTATTGTTGTTACCAATCCTCTTGGGACTTCATGCACTATTACGGCAACAGCAATTACAATCCCCAGCGCGGGACTGACAGCATAGCCAATCCCTATTGCAATGCCATCAATCAGGCTTTCCGCGCCAATTCCTATGAGCGAAGTCCATCCTATTGTGTGCGAAACGCATTCCTTCTCGCCGCAGGCATGTATCAGAAAAATCTTTTCAATGAGGTAAATTGCAAAAAAGCCCAGGGCAACGGCAAATGCGCTTTCCCTTCCAATCTCGGGCAGCAATTCAAAAAACGCAACGCTCACCATCAGCCCCGAGGCAAATGCAAGCAGATAGCGCAGCTCAATCTTTTTGAAAGTTTTTGTGAATGGAAGAAACGCGCCGAAAATTGTTGCAATTGAAGTTAGCAGCGCATAAAAAATTGCCATCATAATAAGTTCCTTTTTTCAAACTTAATAAAACTTTGGATTGATGAATCTTGCAAGCGCGTAAATTACCCCCCTCTCAAATGCTGTAACCCTTGTAACAATATTGTTTGTCAGAATTCCCGAGGTGCCCTGCTTTTGTTTTATGTTGTGCTGCCCGACAAGCCTGTCCATCACGGGGCCAAGCTCCTTCCCATTTCTTATTTCGGATGCGACTGCCTCGGGCAGCAGCAGTTTTCCGCTGCTTCCCATCCCAATTTTTCCACTTTTGTCAATTGCCACAACCCAGTCAGAAACAAACATCCCGTGCTTCATATCAAGGGCGCAGCCCTCCAAGCCAATTCCAATATCCGCATCAGCCTTTTCCAGGGCCAATTTCGCCCTGCTCCTCGCGCCCTCAACCGCCTCATCATCGGACCTCGGCTGCTCGCTTGTGCCGTGCGCAACCTCCAGAGAAACAACTTCCGCATCAGGCCATATTTTCCTGGCAACATTTTCAACCGCAGCTATCTTCACTGGGTTTTTTGAGCCCACAGCTATTTTTTTCATGGCAAATTAAATATGCACGAATGAATTTAATACCCTTACTGTAAGCCCCAGCCCTTTTTCATCAATGTCTTTTTTGGGATTGTATTCCACAAAGTCGGCGGCTTTCACTTTTTTTGAATTCAGCAGCGCATCAAGCAATCCAAAGAATTCATTTTCATCCAAACCCTTTTCCTCGAGGTAGCCTGTTGCCGGCATTATGCCCGGATCAAAAACATCCGCATCAACTGAAATGTAAATGTGCCTTATTTCGGGATTTTTTGCAAACTCTTCAATTTTGGAAACTGCATTTGCGATATTTTTCCTGATTTCCACTGCCCTTATCACATTTATTTTCTTCTCGCGCAGCCATTCCGCCTCCTGCTCCCATATTTTGCGCAGGCCAACAAGCAGCAAATTCTGCCTTTTGAGAATTCCCTCCTCTACCAGCATGCGGTTCATGTCCTCATGGCTTACGGGCTTAAAAACCTGCGTCGCATCCGCATGCGCATCAAAAACTACAAGTGCGGAGTTTTTCGCCCCGTACACTTCTGAAAACGCCCTGAACAACGCATAGGTAATTGAATGGTCCCCGCCGACAAAGACAGGCTTTTTGCCGAGCAGGCGCTTCGCATTTTTATAAATGCTTTCATCGGTTGCAATTATGTCATTCTCAAAAACCGGGATTTCCTCCGCGCTGAATTTGACTTTTTGTTTGCTCAGCCTATCTAGAATAATATCTGGCGCTTCCGCGCATCCTGCGTTTTTTCCCAAACTGCCCTGCTCGCTCGGAATTTTTACAATCAGCATTATAATCAATATCATTGCCCTGATTTCTTTCTCAGAATCCTTATGCTCGTGCCATACCTTATGAATTCAACCTCGTCCCCGTTTGCCAATCCCTCAATGTCCTTTGGCACAGGCATTGTTATCTGCTCATAGGTATTCAAATCCATTATCTGCATGCTCTCGCCCATTATTGCAATAATCTGCGCATTGCTCCTTTCAACAATCGGAATCTCCCCGTCATCCGAAGTGGGCTTCAAAAGAGTGCGCTTCTGGTCATCAAACAATCCCATTGCAGTAATGCGCGCTTTCGCAGCGCCATGCTTCCCGGGCTTTGATTTTTCAAACTCCACAATCCTGCAGGGAAACCCGTCAATAAGCACGTAACTCCCCGGCTTCATCTGCCCGATTTTCCCAAAGCGCTTCTCTTCAACCATTTTTCCACCAGACAAAATCCATAAAATACAAAGCAGTTTATATTTAAAAAGAATAATCAGGTTTTAAATCTTTGCTTCAATAATTATGTATAGGATTTTCGGGAAAGAGCATGTTTGAGAAACTGAAGGCGAAACTGCGCAGGGGCGCGAAAAACGGGAAAAAGAAGAATCTTGCGGTATTTATTGACGGGCCGAACATTCTGCGCAAGGAACTGAACATCGACCTCAAGGACGTGAAGGACGTTCTTGGGAATTTCGGGGAAATAAAGATAGGGAAGGTTTTCCTCAACCAGTATGCGAGCAACAAGCTTGTGGAAGCTGTTGTGAACCAGGGCTTTGAGTCGGTAATTACTGTGGGAGACATAGATGTTGCAATGGCAGCTGATGCGGTTGAAAGCCTGTTCAATCCGAGCATAAATGCAATCGCCTTTGTAACGCGCGATTCGGATTTTCTTCCGGCAGTGGTGAAGGCAAAGCGCTATGGCAAGGACACAATAGTAATTCTTGCGGAAGAGGCGAGCGCAACAGCGCTGAAAAACACAGCAGACCACGTAATATTTCTGGGGAAGTGAAAAAATGAACATCCCATCAGGGCAGATTCTGCATCAGGGCATTCCGCTTGCGCAGATAAATTTCAAGCGGGAGATGCTTGGGCTTATGGAAAAGAAGTTCTCAGGCTATGTTGCGCTTGCAGTTGATGAGTCTTTCGGAACCGAGGAATCGACAATACTCCTGCGCAACGGGAAAATGGTTGCCGCCTCCCACTCCTATCTGAACCACAACAGGGCGCTTTTCGGGAAGAGGGCGCTTGCCCATGCGCTAAACGCGGCAGCCTCAAAAAAGGGCGTAATGGATGTTGCAAAATTGAGCGATGCGGAAACCGAGCTTGCAATAAGCATAAATCCCGAGGCGCATGCGGGGAGTTACGGGGAAGAACTCATGATGAACCGCTATATTGCCTCTTTTTATTCCCTGGAGCTGTTTAAAAGGCTTTTTAAAGGGGAAGAGAAAACAACAAAGCACGCTATATTTAAAAAATTAGGCATAGATAATATAAAAATAGACTGATTGCAGTTCTGGTGAGCTTATGGGAATTTCTGGCGCATTGAGAAGGTTTGCGGAAGTCGTTCTGGATATTGATTCAACAGAACTGTCAATAGAGCAGTGCCGCGCCCTGGAGGAATTCTCGGCAAAAATGAAGTTTGACACTGATACCTCAGACTTGAAAAAGCTCATGGGCGTGCTTAAGCGGAAGCATCTGGTTGATTCCATCTGCGTTGCAAAGCTCAACGGCAGCGCAATCGCAAGCACAAACGGCAGCAGCGGGACGGAATGCATTTTGGGCACTTCCATGTTCAAGTACATAAATTCTGAGCTTCCAAAATCCGAAAGCGTTTTTGTAAAGGTTGACGGGAACTGGCTCATGATAATGCCCTATGATGCGAAAATGTACATCGTGAGGGCGCCAAGCAACCTCTCAACAATTGAGCTTAAGGCAATTGCAAAGGAGCTTGAAAGGGCCTTAAAAAGAAAAAAATCATGAATAGGCTTATAATCCATTTACAACAGAAATTTTACATTGCAGTTATGTTTGCTTTGTTTTTTGGAAATCGGGTGAAAGATTGGGAAGGGTAATAACTCTTGTTTCGGGGAAGGGCGGGGTCGGAAAAACCTCAATCACCGCTAACTTGGGGATTGCGCTTGCAAAGCGCGGGATTTCAGTCCTCCTTATAGATGCGGATGTTGCAATGGCTAACCTGAGCCTGATGCTCGGAATGCATTCAAATCCGATTTCCCTGCACGATGTGCTTTTGGGGGAAGCGGACGTTGAGGACGCGATTTATGACGGCCCCGCAGGGGTAAAATTCATTCCTTCCGGACTGAGCCTTGAGGGCTACAGGAGGGTTGATTCAGAAAGGCTGCAGAGCATTGTGAATTCCCTGCAGAAGCAGTATGATTTCATCATCCTGGACGCGCCCGCAGGAATTGAAAAGAATGTCGCAAGCGCGATTGCCGCAGCGGACGAGGCGCTTCTAGTTACAATGCCAAACACCCTTTCGCTTACTGATGCGATAAAAATAAAATTGCTCGCGGAAAGGCTTGATGTGAAGCCCCTGGGGATTGTGGTGAATTTCATAATGGGCGAGAAGGGCGAACTCCGCGATTATGAGATTTCAAAGCTGCTTGACGAGCTTCCAATTTACGGGCTGGTTCCATACGATGATGAAATGCGCAGGTCCTTCATACAGAAGACCCCGCACCCTGTAGTTCTGCGCAGGCCCTCAAGCAAAAGCGCTGTTGCAATACAGAAAATTGCAGCAAAGCTTTCCGGAACGCCCATAAGCATAGGGACAAAAAAGCAGATTCCGGCCGAAGAGGCAAAAAAACAGGGGATTTTCGCAAGGATTATAGGTATGTTTAAAAAAGGAAAAGGTTAATTGTTAATAAGTGAGACAAAATGGAACAGAAACCAAGCTCAAGGCCGTTTGATTTGCTCAACGATGCAATAAACAAGGAAGTGCTGATTGTGCTTAAGGGAGACGTTTCCATAAGGGGAACGCTCAAGGCATTTGATGCGCACATGAACATAGTGCTGGAGAACGCGGCAGAACTCCTCAACGGCGACCAGAAAACAAAATACGGCAAGCTGATTCTCAGGGGAGACAACATCCTTCTCATTTCCCCGTAAGTAAATTAATTAATTCTGCTGATGTTATGACAAAAAAGAAAAAAGCCGGCTTTGATGAGCTATTCGGCAGAACAATAGGCAAGTTCCTTTCCGGAAAGGCAAGCCCGGAGAAGCTGCTTTCTGAAATTTTTGAGCACTCCCGCGCGCTCCTGTGGGCGCTTAAGATGGTATTTCTGCCGCTTGCAATTTTTTATTTTGTGCTGGGGCTGTTCCTGAACGAGTATGTCCTGGGAAGCATATTTGTTTCGCTGATTATTTTCCTTTACAGCAATTTTCTGCCGGACACTGATACGTTTATTTCGGCGGATTTCCTTAGGAATGCGGCCTCAAAGCCAATAAGGAAATTTGAAAAATACAAGATTCTCATAATCGCGCCTATTTACATCTACTATGTGCTCTCGGAAAAGATAATCCCAACAAAATTCAGCGAAATAAAGCCCTTCCACAACCTGCGCTGCCTAATCGTCTGGAGCATTTTCCTCTTATTTATCGGAATTATACTCCATGCCTCTCTTTTCAAGGCATTTTTCATAATGCTGTTCGCGGCTTCAGGCTATTTTACGCATCTCTTCATTGACGGCTATGCCGCGCACTGGTGAATTTATGCAGGAATTGCCTGTGCTTCAGCTTCCGGCAGCGCATTTTTTTTAGCCAGAATCCAATCCAATTTAATCAGATTCTTGACAAAGTGGTTGTTAATGTTGAGTTTATAATAATCAGATTTGCCAATATGTCTTGTTTTGTAGATTACCCCTGACTTAACAAGATTTGAGAAAAAAACCTTCAAGGAGTTATAGCTCACATTGCTCCCGCGCGCTATCCCGGTTATGGGAAAATCAAAAAAGTGATTATCTATGAGAAAATCCATGACCCTCAACTGGGGCGTGTCCCCAAATTGCCCCAAAAACAATGACTTGTTTTCCTTGCACTTCACTTTACTCAACTCCAGTTCACACTACTACTTATTAGTATCATAGATATTATAAATGTTTCCATTACATATCTTATTGTTTCAGTAATAGAAACATATATTGCGCGTCGTGATTCCATGGCACCAGATTTGGAAAAAGCACAAATCATGTTCAAACTGACAAGAAAAAACAACTGGGGAAACTGCTATGACAGGACGGAGCACTTCAAGAGGTTTGAAAACCTTGATGAAGCGATGAAAGAACTTTCAAAAATGCGCTGGCTGATCGTGCATAAAAAACAGAATTTTACGGGAATTTCCCTGAACACGGCTTACAAAAAAGAGATTATAGAATTTATTGAAATCAACATGCCTCATCTCAAGGGCATAATTAAGTAAAGACCTCTTTCTGCACATTATACATAAAAATCAACATTTATAAGCTGCGGAAGCATAATACTATAGAGCCTTTTTTGTTAAGCTGGCAGTAAGTTATAATAGATGCTTAAGAGAGGCAAAATTCAGGGGTGAGAACTAATGAAAAGCGTAATTGCTGACGCCTTGGACAGCAAAAAATCAAGGCAATCTGTTGTGGATTCGAAACTGGAGGAGTTTGCTACTCCCAAAATAATTGCAATTGGTGTAGGGGGGGCCGGATGCAATGCCGTCAACAGGATGGCAACAATGGGGATTTCCGGAGCGCAATTGTGCGCGGTAAATACAGACAAGATGCACCTTTCAATAATAAGCGATGAAATAACAAAGGTCCTTATCGGGAAGGCAGTAACGCGCGGTTTGGGCGCAGGCGGATATCCTGAAATCGGGGCAAAAGCAGCAGAGGTCTCAAAGGACGCATTGGAAGAAGTCCTTAAGGACTGCGACATGGTTTTCATTTCAGCAGGAATGGGCGGAGGAACAGGAACAGGGGCAGCGCCGGTAATTGCGGAAATTGCGAAAAAGAACGGAGCAATAACAATTGCCGCTGTAACATATCCCTTCTCCCTTGAAAGGGCAAGGGTTGTAAAAGCAGAGGAAGGAATACAGAACCTCGCAAAAATCTGCGACACTGTAATCGTATTGGACAACAACAGGCTTGTTGCGCTGGTTCCAAACCTGCCTATACAGGACGCCTTCAGGGTTGCTGATGAAGTAATCGCAAGGGCAATCCGCGGAATTACAGAGACAATAACGCAGCCTTCTCTCATAAACCTTGATTTTGCGGATGTCCGCTCAATCATGTCAGGAAAAGGCCTTAGCATGATAGCGGTAGGGGAAAGCAAGTCCGTGAACAAGGTTGATGAGGTTGTGAATGACACGCTGAACAATACCCTCCTTGATGTTGACATCACAGGGGCTTCAGGCGCGCTCATACACATTACCGGAGGCCCTGACATGACTTTGGGCGAAGCAAACTCCGTTGGGGAGCAGCTCAGCGAGAAAGCCGACTCAAAGGCAACAGTAATATGGGGCGCAAGGGTCGATCCCACATATGAGAACAGGCTGCAGGTAATTGCAATCTTCACAGGCGTGCATTCTCCCTATATAAGCGGGACAGGAAAGCAGGAAAATTACAGCCAGCCCTACAATGCGAAAAAGCGCGACCTTGACCTGGGAATGATTTAATTCTTTATTTTCTAATTCTTTTTATTTTATTTTTGTTTTTTTCTAATTCCATTTGCTTTTTATTGATTTGCTCAAAGAATTTTATTATGGGCTGGTAGGTCAATGGCAGACTGCCGCTTCGGCTGAGCGGAGGTTCTGGGTTCGACTCCCAGCCAGTCCACCTGCTATTTCAATAAAATTTCCTTCAGTCCGGAAAAAATAGGCTCCCTTGAAGCAATAAGCCGTTTTCCAAAGGGCGTTTCTATGTATTCTGCCTTGCAGCCCGCTTCCCGCATAATGATAATCCTTGCAGCCAGATCCTGCGGCTTTGCCCCCGCAAGGTCAACATATGCATCAATCGCGCCTGTTGCAATATAAATGCCCAAAGCACCGCTTGTTATTCTCACCCTGTAGCATTTTTTCATTATTTCGGAAAGCTCTTCGATCAGCCACTTTTTCTCCTTCGCCTGCTTTCCAATCAATCCCTGGATATCAACATCAACCATTGCTTTGCCAAGCTTGACAGGGGATTTAAGCAAAATCCGCTTTCCATTCAAATAAGCGCCAGTGCCCTTTGATGCGCAGAACAGTTGCTTTGAAACAGGATTGTATATAACCCCCAAAACAGGCTCATTTCTAAAAAGCAGGGCCGCATGGACATAAAAAAGGGGCGCATTAGCAACATAATATTTAGTCCCGTCTATTGGGTCAATGAGCCACTGGAAATCCGAAGAGGCATTGATGCGCCTGGTTTCTTCCCCATAAAAGCCGTGCTCAGGCCATTTTGAAAGGATTTTGTTTTTAAAAAAATTCTCTATTTCTATCTCAATTTTTGTAACAAGGTCCCTGCCCTCTTTATATTTTTTTATCTCAGCCTTACCCCACTTATCCCGGGCCATTTTGCCCGCCCGCCTGATTAACGGGGCAAGATAGCTGGCAGCATCCTCCAAAAATTCCTTTGAAAGCCCCCTGCCCTCTTTTTTGCTCATATTTGATTGTCCCTTTTATTTTCTTTACCTATTTCAGCGATTCAAGGTTGACGCACAATTCATCCTTCCAGATCATTTCAGGATAGCTTTCAAGCAGCTTCCTTACATATTCCTTGCGCTTTTTGTATGTTGCCTGGTCCTTTGCCTCGAATTTTATTGTAATGTAGGGCCCGTTCTGCGAATATCTGAAAATCATCATCCCATCCTCAAAGTCTGCGCGCGTGCCGTCATCCCCGGGAATTACGCTTGCATCCGTAATTTCCGCATTTGGGAAGTCCTGCTTGAACCTGATGGACAAATCCCTAATCACTTCAGTTTTTTTCTCATCAGGGCAGCCGATCTTGATTTCAGGCGAGGAAATGTATTTCGGGAAGCTTTCATACACCTGGCTCAGGGCAAGGTTTTTCTCGGAGAGATATTCAAGCACGCGCAAAACCGCATATATGCCGTCATCATGGCCGTAGGCATTGTCGGCAAAAAAGAAATGCCCCGAAAGCTCGCCACCAAAAGCCGCCTTTTCTCCCGCAATCTTCGCTTTGATGAAGGAATGCCCTGTGCGCCACATTATTGGGGTGCCGCCGTTTAATTTTATTGACTCCCTTACAATCTGCGAGCAGAGGGTGTTGTAGATAATTTTTGAGCCGGGAAAGCGCTCAAGAATCTCCTTTGCAAATATTGCAACCAGAACATCATTCCATAATATATCGCCCTTCTCATCAACAACCCCCGTTCTGTCGCCATCCCCGTCAAAGGTAACCCCCAAATCAGCCTTTTCCTCCAAAACCGCCCTTGCAACCCTGTCAACAACCTTTTTTTCCGTGGGATCCGGGGTTCCGACAGGAAAACTGCCATCAACTTTCAAATTTTTTCCTATAACCTCACAGCCCGCCCTCTTGAATATTTCGGGGGCATACATTCCTGTTGTGCCGCAGCTGCAATCAACAACCATTTTAAATTTCCTTTTAAGCGCAATCCTTTTCAGCACATCTGCACAGTAGTCCCCGGCAACATCCCTTTTTTCAAGCCCGCCAATCTCATCCGAAACAAAATAACTGTCATTCTCAATAATTTTTCTGATTTCCTGGACCTCTTCGGGGCCTGTGGTTTGCGAATATCCGGTTGCCAATTTCATCCCATTGTAATTCGCAGGGTTGTGTGAAGCCGTAAGCATAACCCCGCCATTGGTCTGATAGAGATACTGGGCACAATACACCATCTGCGTCATTACCATGCCAATATCAATGACATTTATGCCTGCGGAGCGCATGCCCCTTATCATTGCAGGATGATATTCCTTGGCGCTCAACCTGCAGTCATGGCCTGCAACAGCATGCCGGATTTTGCGCCTGCGCAAAAAAGTGCCATATGCCTTGCCAATCGCTTCAATCTTTTCAGCGTCAAAATCCTTTCCCGCAACTCCGCGGATGTCATAGCCCCTGAAAACATAAGGATTGATTTCCATTTTTAGCAGCTCCTTCTAATATTATTCTGCCCCATTTATTAAACCAACCAATACCCTTGCAAGCTTCTCGGAATCATGCCTGAGCCAGTACATTTTTTCCCACAGGGGCTTTCTTTTCTCGCTTTTCTCCAAAAGGTCTGCAACAATCGGCTTTACGCCTGCGCGCTCAATTCCCTCTTTGGAAAATTTCACAAGGAATGCATTGTCCATCTCATATTTTTTCATTGTTCTTCTTGGGGGCTTGCTGCCGTTTATGATCGCATAATCAAGCGCCCCCCTCCCCAAATACTTCAGTACTTCATTCACATGGTCGGCGGCATCAAAATCATCAGTCAGGCCTGGCTGCGTGACTATATTGCAAACATAAACTTTTTTTGCCCTGCTCTCCCTTACTGCCTTTGCAATTCCGCTTACAAGAAAATTTGACAGCACGCTGGTGTGCAGGCTCCCCGGGCCAATAACTACAAGGTCCGCTTTTTTTATTGCATTAATCGCCCCAGGCGCAGCTTTCACATTTTTCCTGTCAAGGAAGAGCTCAGCAATCCTCACCTTCCCAAAATTTCTTACATTCGGCTCGCCCTTAACAATTCTCCCATCAGCAAGCCTTGCGCATATGTGCACATTCTGAAGTGTTGACGGTATAACCGCGCCCCTGATTGCAAGTATTTTGGCAGATTGCTCCAGCGCTTTGCTGAAGCTGCCTGTCATTTTTGTGAGCGCGGCAATGAAAAGATTCCCAAAGCTGTATCCTGCAAGCGTTTTTCCATCAGCAAACCTGTATTGGAACAGATCATAAAGCAAATGATCGGAATCAGCCAATGCAATCAAACAGTTTCTTACATCCCCCGGAGGGGCAATATTCAGCTCTTTCCTTAGCTTCCCTGAGCTTCTCCCCGCATCAGTAACATTTACTATTGCGGTAAGGTTTTCAGTATATTTCTTCAGCCCGCGCAGTATGTTGGGAGTTCCTGTGCCCCCGCCTATGGCAACAATTTTCGGTCCGTTTCGCCCGCGCATTCAAGCACCCAATAGCACAATAGCACTTATATGGCACATACCATTCTTAATTATTTCTGATTTTGATTTTTATTGTCCCTTTTGGTACATGGATAGAAGCGCCGAAATCCAAAGGCAGGTTTAAATATTCCAAAGCCATAAATTATTAAGAGAAAAATGCCACATCAACTTACATTAAAGAGGGAAACAAAAAACCAGTATAAGCTGGCGCGGAAGGCAGGAGTGCCCGCCGCCAATTTAAAGCACACGCTGGGAATAGCAAGGGCAGAAAGCATTGCGCAAATTGATAGTCTCAATACTTTCCTTATGAGAAAGCATCCGACTACAGGCGCAATAACTTCCCTCATTGACTACAATCTAAACCCGCTGCTTAAGGAAAAAGAAAGACTTTTATCACCCGAAGGAATAACCGGCCCTTTAGACAAACTCGAACTTGCCAAGATAAATATACATATTAAGGGATGGGAGTGGCTGAAAGCAAAGTGGCTGCCAAGAAAAAAAAATAAAAAAGATTTCTCTTATTCTGCTATTATGCCCCACCTGAAGAAGTGATTATGGAAAATTATAAAGTGGGCCCGGCCGGATTCGAACCGACGACCTTCTCCACGTCAAGGAGACGTCATTTGCAGAGAGTCCAGAGCAAACAATTTAACATCTGCAACTCTTAGCCGCTAGACGACGAGCCCTTCCAATAAAGAACTTGTGCGGTTAAATTTTAAAATATGTGTTTGGCTTTCTCATTACACGTTTTCCCCGTAATAGAGCACATTGTAATCCGCAGCAGTTCCATAAGTCCAGACATATTCAATGCGCGCGCCAGGGGCTGAGGAAACCCGCAGGCTTGGATAGGAATTCCCCAGATTATTTGAGGTTTTGTTCAGGTTGCCGTCCCAAATTCCCGAACTGTTGCGCTTCCTGTAGAATATGTCATAATTGTTGTTTGCGTTCCTGTCCACCCACACAACATATGCGTTGTTGCCCGAATCTGCCGCAATTGAGGGATACATGGAATAATTCAGCATGCTGCTCACATTAAAATCCGCGCCCCAGCCGGGAAAACCGCTGCAGTCATTCCCGGAAGGGCAGCTCTTGTATAATATTTCAGTATTCCCCGGCTTCGGCTCGTCCTGCCATGCGATATGCACATTATTTCCCGAATCTGCAGCTATGGAAGGATACTGCGAGCCGCTTGAATTATTGCTCACATCAACAGCCCCGCTCCACTTGCTTGCATTTGTGCAATCATATTTGCAGGTTTTATACCAAATATCCCATTGCCCATTATTATCGTGCCATGCAACATGCCTGTTCCCGTCTGCAGAAATTGCAATTGCCGGGTTGTTTGAATATGTGGCATTGTTGCTCAAATTCGCAGCGGCGCCCCAGTTCGCATAATTGCCGCAATTGCTTGCGCATCTTTTGTAATAAATCTCATTTTGGACGCCTGATTCGTACTCCTGCCAGACAACATTTGCATTGTTGTCAGAGTCCATGGAAACAGATGGCAGAATGCTGGAATAATTGCCGGTCCTGCTTATGTTCAGGTCAGCGCTCCAATTGTCAATTGAAGTGCAGCTGCCGCTGCATTGCTTGTAAAAAATTTCCTGCTTCGGGATTCCAAAGGCAGTGTCATCATCCCACACAACATGTATTGTCCCATCTGAAGCAGCAGCAATTGCCGGAAATCTTGAAGCGCCTGAATTATCGCTCAGGTTTATTGTGGCGCTCCAGGAGCTTCCGTTATCTGCCGACTGCGTGAAATAAACATCAGGTTTTGTTCCATTCCCATCCTCATAAACAAGATAAAGCGTTGCGCCATCCGCGCTTCTTGCGAGCTTGCGCGAATTGTTGTACATTGTCGCATCATAGAATTTTGAATTCAGGTAGAGAGTTCCCTGCTGCTGCGGCTGTGAAATGCCTATTACTGCAGCCCCGCTTCCTGTGCCGGTGCAGTTTGCTTTTTCACTATGCAGACCAAGCCTTCCCCTCTTGTATGCGATTGTTATGATGCCGTTATAACTCTGCCCTTCTGAAATGCCGGTATTGCTGCACGCAATATTGAAATCCGCGCCGGAATTTACCGCAGAGGCGCTTGCGGCGCATATGCTGCCCGCATTGAAATCCCCTGAAGCGCCTGCGCTGATGTCGGTTATTTTATATCCCGTGCCATTGCTGAGATAAAGGGCAAGATTGCCGTTTGCATCGAGCGCATGGTCCTCATAGGCGAGCTTTTCAAGCCCTGTGCATGTTCCCGCTGTTGGAATTTTTATTATTCCCATAAATATAAGCACGCCAATTACCACTGCAATTACAACCAGGGCAAATCCATACGTGGTTAAATATTCAAGCGCAGCCTGCGCTTTTTTATTCAGCATAAATCTAAGACAGCATTTGAGTATTTATTTGTTTCAGCGCCAGTCCAGTTCCTGCCTCTTCTGCCTTATTGCCTGCAGCATTGCGCCCGCGGCCTTTTCAGGAGTTTCTGCGAGCAGAACCCTTGCCCCGGTAATTTTCTCCAAATCCTGCGTGAGGATTTTTGAAATCAGCTTTGAGCCGGTTACCTCAGGAATCGGATTCACGTGCAGCGTAATTCCCAGAGCCAAAAAGAAGGTTCCGATTGCAAGCGCCTTCTCGGTTGCATATTCGGGCGCGCTTCCCGCAATTGGCAGCTTATAAATCGGGATTTTTGTTTTTTCGGAAACCATTTCAAGAAGAGCGGAAATCCTGCTGTTGTCAACACAACTCCCGAAATGCAGGCACGCAGGCAAAGTGCTCAGCCCATTTGAATTTCCAATTGCTTTCAGCACATTCCTTAGTTTTGCCCCCGCATATTTCACAGAGCCCTCATTCATCAGTCCAGCCTGCGCAGCCGCATGCGCCCAGCACCCTGTGCCAATTACAAGCACATTGTTTTTCAGAAGAATTTTTGTTAGTTCCTCGTGAAAATTACCTTTAACCTTCAGGTTCCTGCAGCCTGCAATTGCCGCAATCCCATAGATATCCCCTGATTTTAATGCATCAACCAATGGCTTGAGGGGGTTAGCTGCATTTACTTTCGCAAGAGCATTTATTAATGATTCAACCCCGAATCCCGCATATAATTCATTTTTTTCCTTGGGAATGAACACCTTTGCGGGGTCGCGCTTTTTGTATGCCTCAATCGCCTCCATTACAATCTTCTTTGCGCTTTTGTTTGCAGAATGCACTGTAAAGGGAATGTGCTTTGCCCCCGGAATCTTAACAAAATCCATTGTCGTAATCAGCTTGGTGTGATAGCACTGCGCAACATCCTGAAGCGCGGGAAAAATGCACTGCATATCAACCGCGATCGCATCCGCGGCGCCCGTAACAATGGCAAGCTCCTGCTGGAGCATATGCCCTGCAACCGGTATCCCCTGCCTCTCAAGCGCCTCATGGCCAGAGCAGCACATTCCAACGACATTTATGCCCCTTGCCCCTGCCTTTTTTGCCTGCGCCTCCAGCTTCCTTGCGAATTCCACAACCTTGATGCCCAATAAAGGCACATGCCCATGCACAATTATATTAACCTTGCCTTCATCCAGCACCCCTAAATTGCATGTGCTTTTTGTTATTCTCGGGGAACCAAAAACAACATCCTGCAAATCAGAAGCCATTGCCAATCCCGAATAACCATCAGCAAGCGCAACCCTCAGCGCATCAATCATAATGTCCGCGGGATCAGCATCGCAGCCCATTGTTGTCTGGTTGAGCGCATGTGAGGTTTCAGCATCAGCATTCACTGGCAGAATATTGAGTTTTTTCCATTTTTCAATCCTTTCCTTTGTTGCATGAATGCGCAGCCAATTTAAATATTTCCCCTCGGGCTTCAAAAAAAGCCCCTGCTGCCTTCGGAAATCCCCGAGCGCCTCAAGCGCAACCTCTTTTGCAATTTTTTTCGCGGGCTTGCTTGTTTTGATGCCCAATTTTCCCGCAAGATTTTTCAGTTTTGCAGCATCAGCAATTCCATAATCATGCGTTCTTCCTTCCGCTATTTCAAGCAGCGCAAGCGCAATTTCTTTCGCGTGGTCAGTATGCCCTGTTGTTCCTGCGGCAACGCTTCTCAGGAAATTGCGCGCAACAATCAAATCAGCGCCCGCACCGCAAATTCCTTTCTCTGCCTTTCCGGGAATAATTCTGCACGGCCCCTGAAAGCAGTTCTTGCAGCATGTTCCATTAAGCCCCCACAGACACTGGGGCTGCTGCTTCTCATAGCGCGCACTGACAAGCTCAATATTTTCCTTAGAGGCCTTTTCAAGAAGCGCCTTGTTCAGTTCGGGCATTTTGCTCTATTGTGTATAATGCCCAACTTGTTTATAAGAATTGCTGAGCAATTAGCAGCAGGGCAATCAGCACCGGCTGGTGGATGAAGTAAATAACCAGTGAATGCCTTCCGAGCCACTCAAATTTATTTGCGAATATTGGCTTTTGCATTTGTTTTATGCTTATTGCGCGCCCTGCGTTTTTGTAAAGCATGTTTCCCAAAAATATTCCTATCAATATAACCCCGAACCACGGGAGCAGGGGATAGTAATCAAATGTGTAAAATCCCCTGAACAAAAACCCGAGCCACACAAGCCAGGGGAAATTGAACACAAGCGCCTGCAAGTAAGCGCCGATTGCAATGAATGCAATTCCCAGCAGCGCATTTGCATATTTCAATTTTACAAACAGGATTGAAAGTATTATTGAAGCCCCAATAAGATGAAGCACGCCGAAAATTATTGTTCCCTGCGGCACAAAAATAAAGGTCATCAGCGTTATGAGCAGCCCCAGCCCGAAAATCCTCGCCCCGCGCTTCAGGAATTTCATTTTATAGCCAATTTTTTCAGCAACCGCATTATTGTGGCTTATCGTGAGGCATATCCCGACAAGTAGGAGAAATGAAATTGCGGTTATTTTCTGAAAGAGCCCCCAAAATCCGACGTAGAGCGGCTGCTGAATTATACCGAAATAATTCAAATCCCAGAGGAAATGGAAAACTATCATCATCACTACTGCAATTCCCCTGAGGAAATCCAATTCCCAGAACCTAATTTCCATAATTGAAATTAATACTCAAGCCTGTTAACCCAGTTCGGCACTTTTGGATTTTGCGCAACATCATACTGCGGGGTGAAAGGCTTTATGTCAATTATTGGCGTTCCATCAATAACATCAAGCCCCTTTACCTTCAGCACGTTTCCCTTGCGCCCGAGCAGTTTCACTGTGCTTATTCCTATCGGATTTGGCCTTCCCGGGCATCTGCATGCGAGAATTCCAACAAGCGGAACATCCTCCCTCCCCTGAGGATGATGCTTTATAACTTTGTGCTTTACTTTGTCCATCCAGTATATCACTATTATGTGCGAGTAATCTTCTATGCCGTCAAGCGCTTCAGTGAATTTTTTATCCATTGCAATTTCAGAAACCACATCGCGCCATCTGCCAAAGTGAGGCTGCTTTTCTGAATTCTTCACAAGTCCGATTGGCTTTATACTTATGTTTGCCATACAATATCCTCCTTATTTATTTTATTTTTGCCCTGTAAGTGCGCATTAAAAGCGAATTCCCAACAACACTAATGCTGCTGAATGCCATTGCAGCAGCGGCAATCACAGGATTCAGCAGAATCCCGAAAGGCGCATAAAGAATTCCTGCAGCAATGGGGATTCCCGCACTATTGTAAATGAATGCCCAGAACAAATTCTGCTTTATTTTCCTTATGGTGTATGCGCTCAAATCAATTGCTGTTACCACATCCCTCAAATCGTCCTTTATCAGCACAATATTGCCAGTTTCCATTGCAATGTCAGTCCCCGAGCCGATTGCAATTCCAATATCCGCCTGCGCCAATGCAGGCGCATCATTAATCCCATCGCCCACAAACGCAACAGTTTTCCCATGCTTCTGCAGTTTCTTCACTTCATCCGCCTTCTGCGCAGGAAGAACATTTGCAAGCACCACATCAATCCCGAGGGATTTTGCAATTGCTTTCCCCACTCTCTCATTGTCACCGGTTATTATTGCAACCTCCTTCCCCATTTCATGCAGCATCTTCACGGCCTCTTTTGAATATTCCTTGAGGGTGTCGGCAACGGCAATTATGCCAATCGCCTTCCCCTCATATGAAATGCGCATTGCGGTCTTGCCCTGATTTTCAATCTCGGCAATCTTATTTTCAAGATGCGCAAAGCTGATTTTGTTTTTATCCATGAGCAATTTATTTCCCACAAGGATTTTCTGCTTGTATGTTGCCTTAACTCCCATTCCGGGAAGCGCCTCAAATTGCTTAGCCTCAGAAACGCGCAGTTTTTTCTGCTTCGCCTTTCTTACTATTGCCTCCCCGAGCGGATGCTCCGAGGCATATTCTGCAATGGCTGCAATTCTCAGCAGTTCA
>JACPJC010000005.1:182667-298436 GCA_016187745.1 Candidatus Iainarchaeum sp.
ATGTCAGTAACTGCAGGCTCGCCCCTTGTAAGCGTTCCTGTTTTGTCAAAAACAATTGTTGTCAATTTATGCGCGGTTTCAAGCGCCTCGGCGCTTTTAATAAGTATTCCGTGCTCCGCTGCTTTCCCGCTTCCCACCATTATTGCTGTGGGGGTTGCAAGCCCGAGGGCGCAGGGGCATGCAATTATGAGGACCGCAATGAATATTGCAAGCGCAAAAAGGAAGGAAAAGCCAAGCAGCATCCAGAGCGCAAATGCGGCAATTGCAATAGCAATAACCATTGGAACAAAATAGCCCGAAACAAGGTCCGCAAGCCTTTGTATTGGCGCCTTTGATGCCTGCGCCTCCTCAACAATTTTTATTATCTGCATCAGCATCGTGTCTTTTCCGATTTTTGTCGCCCTGAATTTCAGCATTCCGGATTTGTTGAGAGTTGCGCCAATTACAACATCCCCTGCTTTCTTGTCAACAGGCATGCTTTCGCCTGTAATTACCTTTTCATCAACCGCAGAAAATCCTGAAACCACAACCCCGTCAACAGGGATTTTTTCCCCCGGCCTCACAATGACAATATCCCCCATCTTAACCTGCTCAATCGGAATTTCAACCTCCTTCCCGTTGCGCAAAATCCTTGCGGTTTTTGCCTGCAAGCCAATCAATTTTTTTATTGCCTCGGAGGTTTTGCCCTTAACAATCGCCTCAAAAAGCCGACCCAGAATTATCAGGGTTATTATTATTGCGGCAGTGTCAAAATACAATTTAGCCTGCTCCGCAAAAATCTGCGGAACAAAAACAACAGCGGCGCTGTAAATGTATGCAGCTGAAGTGCCAACCGCAATAAGCGTGTTCATGTCCGCTGTTAAATTGCGCAGCGCAATCCAAGCGCCCCTGTAAAACTGCCAGCCCGCATAGAACTGCACAGGGGTTGCGAGAATCAGGAGAAGGGAAGGATTCTGCAGTATTGCAGGTGCAAACCCGAAAAATTCAGGGAAGGAGCCTATGAAAATTGGAATGCTCAGGATTGCGCCGATTGCGAATTTTATCTTGAGATTTTTTATTTCCTCTGCCCTTGCCTTTTTCTCCCTGTCAATGAATTCCTCCTTCTCCTCAAATGCCTCATAGCCTGAATTTTTTATAACCCTTATTATTTTATTCACATCAATAATTGCATTGTTGAATGTTATTGCCGCCCTTTCATTCGGGAAGTCCACCTCATATTTTGCAATTCCCTCCACTTTTGAAAGCGCCCTGCTTACAATTCCTGCGCAGTGCGGGCTGTGCATGCCGATTACCTTGAATTTTGCGCTTGCAATGCCCTTTTTCGCTTCCCCCGCTTCCAGTTCCCTGTGGTTTTCAGTTGCCTCAATTACCCCGTAGCCTGTTTTCTTCACGGCCTTTATCAATTCGGTTTCATTTGTTTTTTCAGGGTCAAATTCTATATTTGCATGCTCGTTCGCAAAATTCACATTCGCGCTTTTAACGCCCTTTGCGCGGGAGAGCGAGCGCTCAATGGTCAATGCGCAGCTTGCGCAGTGCATTCCGGTAACGCCTATTGAAATCTTCTTCAAATTTTCATTCTTTGCCATATAATGCCCCTTAAACTCATCCGCAGCATCCGTGTTTTTTCTTTTTTTCTCCCATAAAACCAACCTCCGTTATTTTATGCTCACTCCGCATTTCCTGTCCGAGTATGCGCAAATAACGCAGCAGGAGCCCTTCGGCGCCTTTATGAGCTTGCCGCATTCACTGCAAATATGGAATGCAAGGCATTTTTCCTTAGGCACTTCAATGCCCTGCACTTCCCCGCAATAGGGGCATTTTAGGTTTGCAATTTCCGCCATTTACTTCTCCCTGCAGCATACGTACTTGCAAACTGCAGCAAATACTATGCCTATTACCGCTCCGGCAACTGCACTAGCAATAAGCCCTTTAACAAACGTTACAGGACCTATGGAAATCACTGACGCAGGCAGCAACTGTATACCGTGGAACCAAACCCTTGCAAGTCCAAGAGCTTGTTCCGGCACAAATGCAAATGCAGCCACGCATATTATATAGAGTATTGCAACTATTGCACCGCCAGCTATTGCCGCATTCTTTATGTTGTAGATGCCTTTCATTTATGCACCTCCCTTTTATTTAGCATTTTTTTCCTTTTTAATGTTTCTGATAGATGAAAATGAGAAATAAATTGCAATGAGCATGAGCGCAATGCTTATTATGCGCAATTCAAGCCTGTAGGGCGCAAAGATTGCAAAGCTCCCGGAAATTCCCAGCAATGAGAATATGAGGAGGTTGCAGAAGGGGCATGTGATTGCAAGGAATGCAGAAGCGCTTCCGCAGATTGCTGCAGCGCCGGATTTTTTATGCGCTTTTTTAATTTCATTATTGTATATTAGCAATGAAACAATAATTCCAAACAGCAAGGAAAATATAAATAGAAACGCATAATCCCAGATTGTTTTTTCAATCATCCCGCCAACCCTGAAAAAGGGATTTTCAATCAGCCCTGTGAAAATTCCGAAGAGAAGATAAATGCCGATTGCGGAAACAGCAAATATCCCAAAATATTTTATTTTTGCATCCATTTTTTCCCTTAGCAGCAGTGCAATTCCTTCGGCTTTTCCCCTTCCTTCCCGAAGGGATTGCCGTATTTCCTTATGTTCCCGATCATCCTTTTGTTTGCATCGGTTTCCTTCCCATCTGCAATAAGCTTTTCCCTTTCGCCTTCAAAATCAAGGTCCAGGTTTGCAGGGCACAATTGCTTGCATGCCCTGCACAGGGTGCAAACAAAGAACATCCCGCTTGAAATTTTATTTTTCATCAATTTTGCCTTTCCGCGCGCGCTTACGCTCTCATCAAGCAGCGCCCTATATACAGGGCAGTTTGCCTTGCACAATCCACACTCGCTGCACTTTTCATGATCTGCATTCATATTATTTTCCCCCTGTTGAATATTCCCTCGGGGTCGAATTTTTCCTTGAGCCTTCTGATTTTATTTTTTATTTTGGCATCAGCAAATTCCCTCTTTGTTGTGCCAATCCCGTGCTCCCCGCTCACATTCCCATTAAGCGCACCGACCTTTGAATAAAGTGCATTCAGCATGCTTTTCTGCCCTGGCTTCAGCAGCACATGGAATGTGCCGTCAGCAATATGCGCAAAAAAAGGCAATCCGCTTGCATTTATGAACTCTGCAAATTCAGCTATTTTTTCTTTTCCTACTTGCGGGTCCTCAATTACCGAAAAGCCAGCGCTTGCGAGCTTGGGCCAAAGCCCAATGCGCAGAGCTTTTGCTTTTTTCATTTCCCCGCTTTTCAATGCCCCGCTTTCATTATCATATTCCGCAAGCAGATGGTAGCATGAATCAAGCCCCATTATTTTTGCAGCAATCGGATTGATGGCTTCCAATGAAAGAACACCCGCATTTTTTTTCAGCGCATCAGCCCGCTCAAGCATTTTATGCAAACTATCAAACTTCTCGAGATCAGCAGATTTCTCTATTACGGCCTCATGCAGCCTTAGCTTTGCCCAAACAATTATCCCAAGCGTTCCTTCGCTTCCGCATATTTCTTCTGCACTTGCATTCCTCAATTTTCCGGCGCCATCAATAATTTCAGCATTCATGAGCCAGTTCTCCATTCTCCCAAAGCGCATTGCGCGCAGGCCAGAAGCGTTTGTAGCAATCATGCCCGCAATGCTGCATACGCTCTGCGAGGCAGGCTCCACAGGCAGGCATAAATTGCATTTCTGCAGCGCAAGGTTCAGCTGCGCGGCAGCAATTCCCGGCTCAACAATTGCATATTTCTCCCTTTCATTTACTTCAATTATCTTATTCATCCTGCTCATGTCAGCAACAATTGAGTTTCTGGGCACAGCCGCGCCAGCAAGCCCTGTTCCCGCGCCTCTTGCAACAACATCAATTTTATGCTTCAATGCAAATTTCACAATCTTCTGCACATCCTCTCTGCTCTCCGGCCAGACCACGGCAAGCGCGGTTCCCCTTACCTGCGATGCATCGCTGTCGTATGCAACAAGCCTGTCATTTTCATCGGAACATTTTCCCGCAAAGTTTTTGCTCAGCTCTTTTTGCAATTCCATCATATCCAAACTCCAAAATTGTATGCAAGTACTGCAAGTAACACATGCACAATAATAGATATGATTGCAGCATACACGAAAAGCCTATGGCTTTTTGCAAACAAACCCCTTATTGCAAAACATGTGCAACCTAAAAATGCAAAAGCAATAAGAAATCCTGCAAGCATGCCACTCCAGTATATTATTGTCTGCCCCATAAACATTACAACCATCCTATTCACCCTCTATGTGAGTTATGCAATGTTCTTTCAGGAGTTTATCCTCAATTTTTTTGCAAATAGCGCTATCGTCATTAGCGTGTGCAAGCGAATGGTAACAAGAATCCCTCTCCTGAACGCTTTTGATATCTTTGCAATCCCCCGCTTTATTAACATTTACACAGCCGCTCAACAGGATTGCAAAAATAATTGTAATAAATGCCAGAACAGGAATCTGTGATTTTATTGCGGGTTTCATATGCTTATTTCAACTCCTTCGCTAAAACCTCGCTGAATTCAAGCACTTCCATCCCATTTCGCGCATTTTCCCTGAAATGCATGTAACATAATGGGCATGTGCTAACAAGCTTTTCTGCTGCGCAGCCCTGCAGGCAGATTTTTGCTGCCATATTTGCGATTTCAGGATGGTTTGCCTTCATTCCCGCTCCCGCGCCGCAGCACAGTGAGTTTTCCCTGCTGCTTGCAAGCTCAACAACCTCATAGCCAAGGCGCTTCAAAATGCTGCGCGGCTCCTCATAAATGCTGCTGTGCCGCCCAAGATGACAGGGGTCATGGTAAGCAATATGCCCCTTTCCGCTTCCTTGTTCCAATTTATTAATTCTTGCATAAAGCGTTTGCGCAATGTGCTCCGCATTGAATCCGGAATTTTTAAGCGTTAAAAAGCACGCAGGGCAGTTTGTTATTATTTTTTTTATGCCGTATTTCCTGAACAGTTCTGCATTCTTATTTTTCAGATTTTCAAAATCCCCCTTATAGCCCGCGTGCTTCACAGGGCTTCCGCAGCAGTTGAATTCCGGCAATACAATCGCGTCAATGCCCATGCGCTTCAGGATTCTGATGTAGTTTTCCTCTATTTCCGGAAGCGCAAAATGCGTCAGGCACCCGGGATAGTAAAGGACATTGCCCCCGGATATCCTGTCAAACAGCTTTCCAAGCATTTTCATCTCCCTGAACCCAGGCACTGCGCATATCTGTCAGGATGGTGGCCCATGTGCTCTTCCCACTGCTCCTGCGTATAACCCGCAGGCGCCTTGCATATATCTTCAGGATTTTCCGCACTCACTGCTTTTTGGTAATTCTGCTGGCTGATTATGGCCCATGCGCCGAATGCCAGCGCTATCAGCAGTGCTGCAAGCACAGCAATGAGAAAAATCTTTCCATAATCCATTTCATCCCCCTAATGGCATTTTTCTTTCTTTTCTTTGCTGTTTTTGCCGTGCATATCCCGCATCATAAAAAGATGCATTATCGGGCATAGCAATATAACCGCAAACCACAGATAACTCTGGTTAAATCCAAATACAAAAAGCGCAGCAATTATTGCAATTGGGACCAGGCAGCAAAGCAGCATAAGTATTTTATGATTCATATTCAGCACTTCCCCATCTGGTTCGGCAATTCATCAAGCACGCTTTTGTCAATTTCCCCTGAAGCAATCTTCTCCTTCAGCGCCTTCTCCATGAAATAGCGCGGGAAGAAATAATGCTGCCATTCAAGCGCCTTTTCCCTGATGGCATTCGCATCTGTAATCCCGTAATTTTTTATCATGAGCTTTGCAATTCCTTTAAGTGCGGCATCATGGCCGCAGTCGCATTTGTACACTATCGCGCCGCAGCACGGGCTCACGATGTTGAGCGCATCCTCAAGTATTTTTTGCCCATCCGCATCCAGATTTATGTTATAGCGGTATTTCACAAGCGCATTGAAAGTGTTGATATCAAACTTCAGCCCGAAATTCGCATCGCTCCCTTCGGCGGGAATTATTTCGGACTTTAATTTTATGATGTACTGCGCAGCAGGGCTGTTTGAATCCTTTGCTTTTGCAGCGTTCGCGTCGGCATTTGCATTTCCGTCAATTTTTGCATTTGAATCAGCCAGTGCCGCATTCCCTGTTTTTGAGCCGCCATTTGAATCATCTGAATTCACGCAGCCGCTTATGAGCAGCAAGGCAATCAGGGCAAATGCGGCCAGAATTATTCCAAATTTCATATTTATCTCCTAATATACCAACATCAGGAGCACTGCTCCCAAAATTATCATTGAAAGCCCGGCAATCAGCTTTATGTAATTCTTCTCATGCTGCTCCCATGTTTCTATCCTCTCGACAACCTTCCTGCTGCTTGCAATCAGCAAAATGAAAATCAATGGGAGAATGAAAAGCAAATTATAAATAAACAGGTAGAAAAGCCCTTCCATGTAAGTCGCGCGCGTTACCAGCAATCCGAGGATTGAAATGTAAATTCCAGCGGTGCATCCAAAGCTGCAAATTCCTACAAGCGCGCCCAATACGAATGCAGATGGCACGCTTGCCTTGTGTATCAGATCCTTGATTGTCTGCAGGCTTGCCTTCGGAAGCCCGAGATTTATGAGGGAACCTTTCCTGAAGAAATCCACTATGTTCAGCAGCCCCAATCCTATTACAAATATGCCTGCAATTTTCGCGAAGAAGTGCGGCTCTGCGGAAACAACAAATGCCTGCAGCAATCCCAGCCCTATGAGCAAGTAAGCAAGGAATATTCCAAGTATGTATGCGCCCCCGACTTTGAATATTCCGATTCTCGTGCGCCTTATTGTGAAAAGGAACGCAATGAAAAACAATAGCACGGCAATAGTGCAGGGATGCAATCCCGCAAGCAGGCCTGTTGTCAATACAACATAGGGAAGGGATGCCTGCAAACTATCGATTATTTTTCCGGATTTTGCGCATTCGGCAATCTGGGCTGAAATTCCGCATTCCCTTATTTTTCCGTCTTCACCCAAAACCCTGTATGATGTTATTGTTGTCGGGTCCATGGAATCCTGAAACAGGATTATTGAGGGAAAATCAAAATCCGGGTATTTTTGGAAATAGCCCTCAAGAAGCGCAACAGGAATGTGCCCCTCAAGCATCAGCCTGTCATCAATTGAAACCGTCATGTGCCCCTGCATGCTCGGGGGAATGGCAAGCCTCTTGTTGAGCGCATCCAACTCGGCGCGCATCGCAGGGTCATTTATTACGTATTTTATTTCCGCATCAATTCCCTTTGAAGAGAGGAATTCCTTAAGCTCATTGGCATAAACCCCGCAGTGCCCGCACGCCTCATTGAGGTACATTACCGCGGAATGCTGCTGGGCTGATGCAAATGCCGGAATCAGCAGCAAAACAGCAGAAACTAAAAGCAGAAAAATTCCAGGTCTCATGCTCTCCCCCTAAAAATCAATCAAGCGTCCTGAACTTGACGCCCATAACATTCAGGTCCCTGAAAACATATGTTCCATCGGCCTCGATGCTGCCGACATCCGCCCATACTTCCGTAAGGGTCTTGTATTCCTTCGCATTGCCGGAGAGTGTTATTGTAGGAACCTGCTTTATTGAATATTTCTGCACAAGCGCATTCCCGTCCGCGCTTGAAATGTCATAAACTGTTTCAGAGCCAATGCCGACCCCGAACCTCGCAAGAATCGCATCATGGGCATTCACATCATAGCAGTCCGCGCAGCCTGCATCAGTAAGCTTTATCACATCCACAAGGCCTTTTACCGCATTGGAATTTATATCAAAATAGGGAACCGCATAATCCGCAATGTAATTCCCGTTGTATGCGAGCCTGCCGACATTGGCCCACTGCCTTGTTATTTCAGGATAGGCATTCAGATCCTTGCTGACAATCGCAACAGGCAGCCTGTCAATTCCGTATTCATCAATCAGCAGGGAGCCCATGGGCGTTTCAAGGGCAACGCCATTTGATGTTTCGCTGATGTTCCCATCGGACAAATAATTCCTGTCAATTTCCACAACATTCCCTATTCCAACTTTCAGCTGCTCAAGCTCATCCACAATGCCTGAAATGCCCGCGCATTTCCCGCACGCGCTGCTCTTTATGAGAGTTACATAAACAAGCCCTATTACCGAATTGGTTTTCACATCCAGGTAAGGCGGCTTCACATCGCGCAGCACAAGGGTGTTTGCATCAAATTCCGCACCGCTCCCAAGCGCCGAAGAAACCCCCGCCTTTTCAATTTCCCCATAAACAACCAGCGCGGGCAGCTTCTCTATTGAATATTTTTCTATTAGAGCATCCGCCTCAGCGCTTTCCGATTCAAGGGTTTTTTCAGTTACTTCCGCCCCGCCTGCCTTAAGGGCCGCTATAAGCGCATCAGTGCTGAAGCATTTATCGCATTCAGCAACTTTTATGAGGGTTATTGAGAGCTTTGCAGGCTCAGGGGTTTTTGCATCCCCCGAAGAGGAGGAAAGCCCTGAATTTATGCTGAAAATCAGAAAGAAATTTATGAATGCAGAGCCAAGAAGAAGCGTGAAAAGCATTGCATATGCATACTTCATTCCCGCACTTGCCTTTCTGCCTGCCTCTTCTGCCATGTTTTTTTCCCTAAAAGTCAGCAGCCGCCGACCATCGCGCTTCCTGAAGAGCTTGAGCCCGTGCTTCCGGAGCTGCTTGAGCTTCCGTGCATTCTCTCATTCATTTCCTCAATGGTTTCCCCGCCTGAACCTGAAGAGAGGCTTGCGGTTCCTGTTCCACTTGCTATCCTGTTGCTTACTCCTACCAATTGAATTGTCTGGAACAGCGAAACAAGAATTAATGCTGCCAGTACAACAGCAATTATGACATCCTTATCCATTTTAACAGCCCCCTACCATTGCGCTGCCGCCTGAGCTTGCAGAACTGCCTGTTGAGCTTCCTGAAGTGCTTCCGCTTCCAAGATTCTGCCCCGAGGTGCTTGTTGAAGTGCTTGCGCTCAATGCGCCTGTGGCAATCTTATTGCCTATGCCTACCAATTGGAATGTCTGGAACAATGAAACCAGCACAAGGACCGCCATAACAATTGCAATTATCACTTCCTTGTCCATTCTAACAGCCTCCGACCATTCCGCTGCCTGTTGGTGCCGAAGTGCCCGAGCTTCCGCTTGAGCCTGCGGAGTAATTCGGTGTGCTTGTGGAGCTATAGCCTGTTGTTCCCGCATTATTGCTCCCTATAGGCAAAAGGACAAAAGCGCCTATTGCCCCAATTATCAGTATGCCCACAATTATTGCCGCGATTATGAATTTATCCATTTTTTTACCCCCTAAGCTTTTTCAATTCCCCTGTATTTGTTTGAAGCAAGGTTTATATAATTGAATTCTATGCCCTTCTGCTTCAGCACATTTGCCTTGCCCTGCATTATTCCTGGGAAGAACAGTGTTTTCCATTTCCCGAGCTCTTCCAGAATCTGGTCATTGGTGAATTCGCCTGCGTGCCTGTCAAGGAGATATTTTGCCAAGCCGCGCATTGCGCCAGAGTGCGCGCAGGCGCATGCCGCAGCGCCGTTTGAAAAGGTGATTGCGTCCGCCCCGCAGCAGTACTCGCAGGAAATTTGGGTTGTTACCGCAATATATCTCTGCAGCTTCTCCCCTGAAAGCGTTATGCCTGTGTCATAAACAGACATCTTTGCTATTGTCGCATTTGATTTTGCTACATCATTTGTGGAAATATCATCATATCTAACTTGCAGCTCAGCGCCATAAACTGCAGGAACTCCGCTTGGAATCGCATTTTCATAGCTGCCGGAAACAGCAATTCCTGAATAGCCTGTTCCGCTCCCTGAAACCCCGCCTGAAATATTGAAAAGCATATATTGATTGAAGAGCATCAGTGCCGCGACAATCCCAATCAGCGCATAGCTGAACTTCATAAGCAGCTTGCTGTCCTTCTTTTCCGCGCCCTTCGCGCCTTTATTTTCTGCCTGCGAATTATTTTGTTCTTCACCCATAAAACACCTACTCCTTACACTTCTTGAAAAGCTTTACATTATTTGTAAAGCATTCTATTTTTAAACCTTTCACCTGAACAATTATTTGTGAATTCAGATGGAAATTGACAAAATAAATCTTGACAAGAGCGGGCTTAATTCCCTCTTCTCAGAATTGGAATCAGATATCCTTAATAACCTTTGGCTGAAGAAGAGCGCAACCGCAAGGGAAGTTTTCACGAAAATAAAAGGCGCGCATAAAATCGCCTATCCGACAGTTGTTGTAACCCTTGACAGGCTTTACGAAAAAGGCCTTGTTGACAGGACAGTTCAGACATGCAGGGGCGGCCTGCGCTATGCCTATGTCCCGAAAATCTCCAGGCAGGAGCTCGCGGAAAAGCTCACGGACAAGATGTTTGTTTTCCTCAGAAGGAGCTTCGGGGAATCCTCAACAGCTTATTTGAGAAAAAAACTCGGCAAGGGGGAGAAGAGTGACTTCTGAACTCAGCTGCATTGCAACCTGCATTGCAAGCCAGAACCCAGTTATTGCGTTCCTTAATTACATACTTATCGGGATAATAGGCATAAGCGCTTTTGCGCTGATAGTGTTTGGAAGGCATTTCTCACTCAAAACGAATTTCCTGCTTAAATCAGCATTCCTCACATCACTTTTCCTTTTCCTTATTGTATTGCTTTTTGCCACTCCCGCATCCGCAAATTCATTGTTTGTTTATACGCACACTTCCCTTCTTTTGCTGATAGTGGGGTATTTCGCCTTTTCCTATCTCTTTGCGCCATTCATAATGCGCATAGGGCTGAAAAGGACAGCAAATGCTGAAGTTGAAGGAATCATAACAGAAGAGAGCAAAAATCTCAACATCAAAAAGCCCAGCATATTTGTCTTTGCCGATTCCCAGGCAAGCGCCTTCACAGTTTCAGGCATTAAAAAAGCAGTTTTCATTTCAACGGCGCTTGTTGAAAGGCTGAACAAGGATGAGCTGAAGGCGGTTTTGACGCATGAATTGCTGCACCTGAAGGGGAATTTCTTCAATCTTAAGAGGTTTTTCTCCTCAGTGCGCGCGGGCTTTTTTGGCCTAATCCCAATACAGGTGGAAGAGCTTGACATTCTTGCAGAAGACAAGATTGATGAAAGCATGCCCGGGGAAAAACAGGCCCTTGACCGCGCGAGGGAAAAACTATGAATCCGAGAATTCTAATTTTCGGAATAATTTTGCTATTTGGCATTGGCTTTGTCTCTGCACACGGTGAGGATTTCGAAAATGCAAAGGCCATTGTTGACTCAAATGCAAGCTGCAGCAGTCTTACCGAGGCGCAGCTTGAAATGATTGGCGATTACTATATGGAGCAGATGCACCCCGGGGAAGCCCATGAACTCATGCACAAGATGATGGGCGGAGAGGATTCCGAAACAATAAAATCAATGCACATCCAGATGGCAAAATCCATCTACTGCGGGGAAACAACAGGCATGATGAGCATGATGTCAGAGAACGGGATGATGAGTATGATGGGAAGCGGAATGATGGGGATGATGGGCGGCTCAGGAACCCAGGGCATGATGGGCGGCTCGGGCATGATGAATTACGGAACGGCCGCTTATTCAGGCATTCCCCTATACATATGGAACTTTTTGTATCTCCTGCTTGTAATAGGCGCGATAGCGCTGATTTTCGTCCTGATAGCGAGATTTTCGCTTGATTTGAAAAAGCAGAAAAAGAAATAGAGTGCTGCACATGAATGAGAAACTCGCCCTTACTGCGCTTTTAGGATTTATAATTATTGGCGCTGCGCTTATTGTGTTTTTTTCCTTTCCTTTCGGCAATACTTCAAATTCCGCAACAGGGCAGGGCGCGCTTGCTTCCGCGCATGATTCGGAAATGCCATTTACCGCATTTGACAGGGCGCTTGCAGCGGAATTGATGGACAAAGATGGGGATGGAAAATGCGATGCCTGCGGCATGGCAATAAAGGACTGCATTGCGTCAAACATGCTGCAGTGCAATATGGACCCCAAAGCAACAATTGGGCTCCTTGGAAGCGCGCATGCGCACGCAGAATTCAGGGTTTATGTTAATGGGGCGCAAATTGACTTTTCCAAATATGCTGAGCTGCATGAAGAGGCAATGCAGAATAAAAGCGCGGAAACAAGCAGCTTCATCCATGTGCATGAGGAGGAAGCCCCGCACAAAGCAGGGGAAATTCTGCACATGCACGCGAGCGGCGTTCCCCTGTGGGTTTTCTTTGAAAGCATCGGGATGGAATTCAGCAAAAATTGCCTGAAAATACAGGCAGGGGAAGAATTCTGCAATGCTCCTGAAAAAACCCTCAAATTTTATGTGAATGGCAGGCAGAACAGTTCATTCGAAAACTATGCGCCAAAGGATGATGATAAAATACTCATAAGCTATGGCAGTGAATCAGAAGATGAAATAAAAGGGCAGCTTGATTCAGTATGAAAGAAAAAATCCTTAATTCATTCAGCTCCGCAAGCGCCGCGCTCGCAACCTTCGGAAGCTCCTTCCAGCTCTGCCACAACATATGCCTTGCATTTATAGGGATCCTTGCATTTCTTGGAATAGCAATAGCCGGAATGCCGCTTCTCTTCCTTTTCCAGTACAATATCTATTTCTGGGCATTTGCGATTGCGCTTCTCATTCCCACAGTAATAATGTACATCTACAAGAAATGCCTCTCAAGGAATCTTCTGCTTTTCAATATAGGAATAGTAATTGCAGGCACTCCAGAAAATTTTACATTCGGCATTCAGCCAATATTCTGGATTGTGGGCGGGATTTTAGTAATGATTGCAATTGCATCTATCATATATAAAAAAGCAGTATGCTGAAATTTTTGCAAGGTTATTTGTAATTTCCCTCTAAACTGCAATTCCATACACTTGGAATAAAATATGCAAAAAGATGTGAATTATTACCAGGGCTATGAGAGTTATCCTTGTGTATCTGTGATACTTTACCATTTTATCCCTATATTTCTTAAGAGGGCCCCAATTCAGGCTATTATACCACCAGCAGGTTGATAAGTCTATAAAAAATACAACTGTCAGGGCAACCGCAGCCCAAAACACCAAATCAAATCCAAAAATTAATGTTACCATCTATTCGCCTTTTAATTCTTCAATTGATTTCGGTTTGCAAACCATTGCTCCGCCTGGAACCGGGCAAACCTTATGGCAATGGCAATCGCCAAAGCAGTTTTCAGGCCTAATTGCTATGGCAATCTTTTTCTTATTTCCATTTATTATAATTTCCTGCATTTCATAGCAATTGCCGAGGCAAACCCTTACGCACATTCCGCAGCCGGTGCACTTGTTTTTATCCACATCCAACAAAAAGGCAGGTATCCATTCTTCACTATCCGCCTTTCGTGACCTGAACCATTTTCTTTCCGCGCCTACTGGATTTCCCAATATGTCGCAGCATTCTTCTGTCATGCCAGCCCCTGTTTTGATTGCCCTGCTGTCACTTTGCATTTCTTCATGTCAGCAGAGAGGAAATAAATTGAGGCAGCCAGGAGCACTATGCTCACGGCCTTCAGCTCAAGCCCTCCAAAAGGCATGAAGAAAAGCGCAAGGGGTTCTCCAACCAGTGCAAAAAGCAGGCTTCCGCACATCGGGCAGCCTGATGCAAATGCCCCAGAAATTATGCCGGCAAAATTGCCCGAGCCTGCGCAAACGCCCAGCTTTTTTGACTGCCCGAATACAAACAGCATTAATGCAAGGTTGATTCCGAAAAGCACTGCAATAAAGGCATTTGACAGTAGCGAAAGCAGGCTGAACCAGAAGCCGCTCATCTGGAAATAAACTACAATGCTGTAATCTGCCACATTTGAAAGCATTAGAAAATGCAAAGCAAAGAAGCTGATGCCCGCGGTTGCAACAGCAGTCAATAGGTATTTCCCATTTCCCAGCACATTCAGCATATTTTGCGTTCTGCCCATAATTCAATCACATTAATTTGCTTTTATTTTAAAAATTTTCCCTTGCAACCATGCTCAAGGCTGCATTTTGCCAGTTCAGCGTATTCTGGAATGCCCTCAAACATCTTTCTTCCATTTCCAACTATTGTTGGAAGCGCCCTGATGCCATATTTTTCTGCCTTTCGCCTGTTTTTCCCTTCTGCAAGGTTGTATGTTCTCAATCTGCATTTTGGGCCCATAACTCTCCTTATCATTTTTTCCGTATTGCTGCAGAGATAGCAGTTGCCTGCAAACAATTCCATGTTCATAGCCATTTTATTGCCCCCTATTTTTTAACTTCTTTGCGGCGGCCTTCCTTATCATACTCGTAAAGCCTGCCTTCCTCCTCGCCGCTGCAGAGCTTGTGCGAGCCATCGCAGAATGGCTGGTTTTTTGACAGGCCGCACATGCATATCCATGCAGATTCCTTCTGCGGCTTAATTTCATGAGGCTCCTTTGCCTCTTTTATTACTGCTCTCGCCATTTTCATCCTCCATCTGAAATTTATTTATTACCCCGCAGGGTTTGTTTTTCAGAACCCCGCAGCTTCTGAGCCTTTTGCTGTATCTCTCAATGTGCTTGTCTATGTTTTCCAGAATCGGAATTATGTGACTGTTATCCAATGAGTAAACCTTGTTTTTCCCCTTCCAAATGGAAGATACAAACCCGCACGCTTCCAGGCATTTCAGATTGTGCGAAACCCTGCTCTGCTCAAACCCGAGTAATTTGCATAATTCATTTACGCTTCTCGGTTTCTTTCTAAGCAGTTTAATGATTTCAAACCTTGTTTTATTGGAAAATGCCTTGAAAAACAGCCTGTATGACAATTCTCTCATATGATAATACTGTCATAACAAATTTAAAAGGCTTTCCATTTCCCAAAACTGACAATTACGCAGCCCTTATTATTCTGCAGTTCCCATCCACTTCCACGAAATGGGAAGCGGTTTTCCCGAATTCAGGGCACTGGTTTGCAGGGCTGTTGTCAATTTCCGCCCTTGGTGAATGCGCAACATCGCAAACCCAGCCTTCCGCAGCGGAATTGCTTAAGCAAGGCCCTGCGCTCAAATCAGTTCCTTTTCCTTTTTCAATTTCACACAGCGCAGTGCATTTATCTGAAGCGAGCTCGGCAGGAGTTTTCCCTGCTCCGCCCTGCTGGACGCAGCCGCTAAGCAGAATTAGAATAAATGCCAGCGCAGCAAACCCGAAAACAAGCGGCTTTCGCATGGTTATTTGCCTGGGATTATTCTTGCAAGCATGTATGAGATTGGCAGCAGGAAGATTACCACATATGCCCAGTCAATGAAAGTATGCACTATCGGATTTTCAGGCTCTGTGATTATCTTTGCCATGTGCAGATAGCCCACAACGAAAGAAGCAATCCAAGCCCCAATCAGGATTCCAATAATCCAATTTCTCGTGCTGAAACCCTTCATATTCGCACCCTCCCCTTATTCATTTATTCAACCATATATAAAAACATTCATTTTCCAGCAATCTCGGCTATCCTGGCGTTTGACATGCTTTCCTGCGCCATTTTTTCAATGTCAAGCTTTTTCTCTTCCTCCTCAATCTGCCCGCGCCCAGCCTTTGTTGCTGGCCTTTCCGGGGTTATTTCGCAGCAGCCCGCTGGCTTTGTTGATGCCGTGAAAGTTCCAAAACCCTTCGCAAGCCTTTCAATTTCCAATTTGTCCATCCCGAGCAACGGGCGCAGAATCGGAAGTTCAGAGGCGGAAAATTCAGCGGCAATATTGCTGAGCGTCTGGGAAGCAACCTGCCCGAGGGATTCCCCCGTAAGAAGCGCATCCGCCTTTTCCTTTTCCGCAATCCTGCTGGAAATCCTCAGCATCATGCGCCTGCACAGCACGCAAGTGAATTTCCTCTCGCACTTTCTTGAGATTTCCGTAAGATTCGCCCCGTGCGGAACCACATACAATTTTATTTTCCTTTTGTATTTTCCGGCAAGATGCTTCAAAATCTCAAAAACCTTCTCCTCGGTTTTTTCGGAGCTATAGGGGGCATTGCTGAAATGCGCGCAAACAACTTCCGCCCCTCCTTCCAATGCAAGCGCTGTTGCTACAGGGGAATCAATCCCCCCGGAGATTAATGCAATTGCCTTCATGCTCCGCGCCCCGCAATAATTCTTATCAGCTGCATTGCAATCTTCTCTGCGCCTTCCTTGCTCTCAATGTCCTTCACAATCAGCTTCCCGCTTGCAAAAACCGAAACGCCAGTCCCATTCACTTTCACAATCAATAAGTGCGGGGTATTTGCCTCAACAGCAATATTGCACGCTTCAAGCCTGCCTGCAAGCGCCCCAAGATCCAGCGCATTCCTCCTTTTCGGGATGAACTCATAGCCAGTACGGCCCCTGCACAATCTCTCCATATACCCCGGAATTTCCATAATTTCACTTTTTTACTTTTGCCAGCTGCAGGCAAACGTTGCAGTATTTGTTCTTCTCGGAGGTGATGCTCCTGCATTTTGCGCATTTGTGCAGGCTTTCTTTCCTTATGTTTTTTTCAAGCAGCGGCTTCATATTCTTGAAGAACGAAAGTATCTTGTATTTTGTGCCCGGGGATTTCTCCTCGAATTTGTCCAGTTCGCTCCTGAACAGATTGCGCTTCGCCTGCCACTTAAAAGGGCAGCATTCCTCGCTGTAAGATTTGATGCCGTTGAATGAGGCATATGCGATTATGTCCTTTTCAGGAGTCTCATAAAGCGGCTTTATGCGCGGAACGAACTCAACAATTTCTTCAGTTCCAGCAATTGCCCCAAGCCTCGCAAGGCGCTTTGGGTCATTGTCAAATATGTTCATTAAAATGCTCTGCGCCTCGTCATCTAAATTGTGCCCGGTCGCGATTTTTGCGCATTTCAATTCCCTTGCAATTTTGTTCAGCAGATGGCGCCTCAGCACCCCGCAGAAAGAGCACGTGCTCCCCAAATTCTCATCCTTCGCAATTTTCCTCATTATCTGCATCATTGTAATTCCGAATTCATTTTTGAAAGTCCTCTTAACATATTTGATTTTCCACTTTTTGCAGTTCTCCTCCGCAATTTTCAGCGCCCTGTCGCGATATTTAGGGATTCCCTCATCAAGCATTATTGCAATTATTTCGTTTGATTTCGGGAAAAATTTATTCAGCAGAAAAAGAGTTGCGCTTGAATCCTTCCCCCCTGATAGGCCTACAGCAACCTTCTCCCCGCGCCTTATTAGCCCGTGCCTGCTTATTGTGCGCCTAACCCTGCGCTCAAAGAACTCAATGAAATGCGCCCTGCAGAAATTGTGCGGCCCATAGGGAAGGAGAATCTCCGCCTTTTTGCCGCACCTGCCGCATTTCGCCATGCCAAAACCCAACCTTTTAAAATCCTTCTTTATCTAATTATTATTGAATAGTTTTTTATTATAAGGGCAAATCTGCTTTTATGGATTCTCTGGAATAAGTGGTTGAAATGTCTTTCACGCAGCAATTAACAAGGACCTTTGAGAAGGAATACGCAAAGGAGAAGGGCTTTGCAGACCTCTACCGGCAGCGCCTTATTGAGTTCAGGAAGGAGAAGGAAAGCGCCGTGCGCGTTGAAAAGCCCACAAATCTCGCAAGGGCGCGCACCCTGGGCTATAAGGCAAAGCAGGGCTTTGTTGTTGTAAGGGTTAGGGTAAGGAAGGGCGGCGGGGTATTCCACAGGCCGGCCAAGGGAAGAAGGCCAAAAAGAATGGGTGTTACAAAGCTTACGCGCAATATTTCAATCCAGACTATTGCTGAGCAGCGCGCCTCGGAGAAATATCCTAACCTGGAAGTGCTTAATTCTTACTGGGTGGGGGAAGACGGAAAGAAGAAATATTATGAAATAATAATGGTTGACACAAGCAACCCCTCAATCCTCGCTGACAGGGGCATAAACTGGATCTGCAGGAGCACCCAGCGCGGCAGGGTTGAAAGGGGGCTTACAAGCTCGGCAAAGAAGGCGAGGGGCCTGCGCAACAAGGGAAGGGGCGCGGAGAAAGCTAGCCGATAGCAGCTACTCAACAACTAATTTTATCGCGTTTTTCTCCTTCATCAATAAGGCGGTTTTTCCCGGCGCAATTTTAAATGCCTTTGCGAGCGCCTTCGGAATCCTCAGCGCAACAGAATTCCCCCATTTTGAGAATTTCGCCTTTTCAGCCCTTCTGAGAGCGCGCTCCTTCTCCGCAACCTCGTGCAGCTGCCCCATATCAAGGAACTCATCCCTGCACCGGGGGCAGTGCCAGTATTTATATTCAAGTAAATCTTTGCCGCTGACATCAGTCCTTTCAAGCAGCTCAATATTGCATTTATGGCATTTCATGTTCATCTTTTCCATTCGATTGTTACAATCCTGATGCAATCACCTTCAATTTCATCCACACAAACAACCTTCCCCCGCCTGTATTCTTTTACGAATTTCATCCTGTTCTTTCCAAATCTCTTTACCCTTCCTCCATTTATTGTCGCTTCAACCATGCCCCTTGATATTCCCCTGTTGGTTGCGCGCGCATAGGCGTGCCTTGTTATTTCAATCCTTTTCCCGAACCTCAAAAGATATCCTAAGATATACATGTATATCAAACTCCTTTTAATTCTTGCACAAAAAACCTGATGGGAACAGATTATAAATATATCGTCAATTGCCGTATAGTAATAGAACCGGCATCCTGCAAATTTTGTTTTCCGGCGGCCAAATAAAACGCAATTGTTTTTTATACTGTTTAATTTACTAATTTTCTATGCCTGTACAAGTAGCGCGCGTAGCCAATGCAAAGACTCTTGCAAGCCTTAGGCGCGGATTTATTAGGAACAAAAAGAAGCTTACTATGGATAGGATAGCAGAGATAACAAACGCCCTGCGTAGTTCAAATTATAATATTGCAAGGAAAGTTGTAAGAAATTTCATTCAAAAGCACCTTTCAAATTTTTTTATAAAGAAGTTCTCAGAATCCCAGAAAAAGTTATTGCAGTATTTATTTGACTATCGTGCAAATATCCCCCCTAGGGCGGAATTTATAAATGCCTTTGGCAATAAAGAAAAAACAATAATTGCACTGAAGGAAATTGTAAGAGAAATAGACCGCCTGGCAAAAGTGACTGGAAAAGCGAGATACAAAGGCGAAAAAATAATTGCAAACCCATATGGGACTGGAAAAACGGACTTAATAAAAGATTTATTCAACAATGCGCTGACCAGCCCGAGGGGCAGGGCAGAATTAGCAATAAGTAAGCTAGAAAGGGATAGGAAATGATCATAGATTTGGTTTTCTATTCGGATTTGCAGTCGCTTAAGCGCCATGCGAAGCTTCTGGGGATTGACGCGATAATAATTGCGCAGAGCTTCAAATCCCAGAGGGACATTGATTCGCTGCGCGCGGAGATAAAAAAATCCAAGTTCCCCTTCTACATCTGCCATCTGCTCGGGGAGCCGAACCAGAATGACGCGAAACTGTTCAGGGGGAAGGCTGATTTCATTGCAGTTATTGGCGGCAGCGCAAATGCGAACAAATTCGCGGTTTCAAGCAATTTTGTTGATTTTCTGATTGCGCCCGCGGGCTATGGGAAGAATGAGTTCGACACTGCAATCGCGCAGATTGCCTCCGACAACCAGAAGCCCATTGCAATCCCGTTTTCGCAGTTCCTCAACTCCGGCGGCTTCCAGCGGAGCATGCTCTTCAAGAATTATCTTTTTGCTGTGAAAATAATGAAAAAATTCAGGCTCAATGCGCTTTTCTTTTCCGGAGCGAAAAAGGAAGGCGAACTGCGCGCCCCGCAGGATTTTTCAGCCTTCGCAAATCTGCTTGGCTTTTCAAAAGAGCAGGGCGGGCGCTTCATCGGGAGATATGCGGAAACAATTTTGCAGAAAGTGGGAAAATGAATTCCGAGAAGGCGCTTATTGAATTTTTCCAAGATGCGGGAAAGCTGAAAAACATAAAGCGCACCGGCTGGAAGTTAATGGGAATAAAAAACCCAGAAAGCGTGGCAGAGCACTCCTTCAGGCTTGCGGTTATGGCATTTGCGCTTGCCCCGCATTTCCGGCTTGATGCGGAAAAATGCGCGGTTCTTGCGCTCATCCATGACCTGCCTGAAGTTTATACTGGTGATATTTCGCATGCTGGCGTTCCGGGCAAAAAGCAGATTGCAAATGAGAGCAAGGCAATGGGAAAATTGCTCTCAAAGCTTGATGCAAAAACAAAAAACAGGATTTCGGGATTGTGGGCTGAATTTGCAGGTGAAAAAAGCAGGGAAGCGAGATTTGTCCGGCAAATAGACAAGCTTGAAATGGCGCTGCAGGCATTTTACTATGAGAAAAAGAAAATCACGCGCAGAAGCCTGCAGGAATTCTTTGATGACGCGAATCTGCAGATAACCGACAAAAGGCTGCTTAAAATGCTGCATGCGCTGAATTACATGCGGGGCAGATGATATGGCATCAAAGGTCTATCTTGTGAAGGAGCCGTTCCTCACAAACCTTGAAAAGGCAATGGGCAAATTTGATTTGAAGAGGCGCTTTTCAGGAAAATCAACTGCAGTAAAAGCCCACATGGGCGAATATGAAAACCTCAATTATGTGAGGCCTGTGCTTCTGGGGAAGGCTGTGGAAATTCTGCAAAATGCATATGCAAAGCCATTTGTTTTTGATTCCCCAACTTCATATCACAGGAAGCGCCATACTGTAAGAGATTATATTGATACTGCACGAAGGAACGGCTTCACAAAGGAAACAATCGGCTGCGAAATTAAAATAAGCGATGAGGCGCTCAAGGAAAAAGGCACAATCCTCAAGCGCGTTAATGTGTGCAGGGATATTGCGGATGCCGAGGCAATGATTGTATTGAGCCACGGGAAGGGGCATGTCTGCGGCGCGTATGGCGGTGCAATTAAAAATCTGGGGATGGGCGCGGTTGATATTGCAACAAAGGACGCAATACATGATAATGCTGCTCCGCTGATTGACAGGGAAAAATGCACTGGCTGCGCGGCCTGCATTGAGGTCTGCCATCCAAAGGCGAATTCCCTGAAAAATAGAAAGATTTCAATTGATTATGATAAGTGCTGGGGCTGCGGCCGCTGCATAAAGGCATGCAAGTATGGCGCCCTGAAGCCAAAACTTGCATTTTTCAATTATCTGCTTGCTGATTCCGCAGGCGCAGTGCTGAGGAAATTCCAAAGGGAAAATGTGCTTTATGTCACAATGCTGATGAGCATTGCGCCGAGATGCGACTGCAATCCGCGCAGCGGAATGTCCGCAATGCCTGATATCGGAATACTTGTGAGCGATGACATTGCCGCAATTGATGCTGCAGCAATCGATTTGATAAACAAAACCTTCGGGAAGGACTGGTTTGAGAGCCTGAAATACCGCAACCCGAAAGAGCAGATTGAAATGATTGAAAAATTGGGCCTGGGAAGCGGCAAATGCAAATTGGAGGAAATCGGAGGGAACTGAATGCAAAAGAAAAATTCAGAAAAATATCCTGATGAGGTAATTACACAAGATAGGAAAGGAAATCCAGAAATAAGGATTCTACTAGATAAAGGGCAGTTTGTGCGCTATCATTATGCGGACCCAAAAACAGGAAAGCTTCTTGAAAAAGAAAAATTCACGATACTGCTTAATGATGAAAACGGCAAATTAACGCATTTTTACGCAATTCCAATGCAAAAAGGAAAGCGCTATCTGCTGATTGAAGTGCAGGAAAAGGGGATTGAAAGAAAGGTTTGGGATGCGCAGAAGAGGAAAGCGGTTAATTTATGGTAAAGGCTAAAAAAAGAATTAGGTTGTCGACCGAGAAACCACACCGGTTGCCTGGGTTCGAATCCCAACCCTCGCGGTGTGGCCAATTCAAAAGTATATTATAACTTTTTGTGCATACTCTACATTATGAATCTTCCCGCGCGCAGGGAATGCATTTCACTGCTGAAAGAGCATGAAACCCCCGAGCACATAATAGCGCACAGCATAGTTACAGAAAAGGTCTGCATGCATCTGGGAAGAAAACTGAAAGCGCATGGCATAAAAATAAATTTGCAGCTTCTGAGCAGGGCAGGCCTGCTCCACGATATTGCGAAATTCAAGACACTGCACAAGGATTTACTGCACGGAACCGAAGGGGAAAAAATTCTTAATGAACTGGGCTTTAATGAAATTGCGCGCATCACAAAAAACCACCTGCTCAGCAGGATTCTTGTTAAGGGCGCTCTGCAGAACTGGGAGGACAAGATTGTTTATTATGCCGACAAGAGAGTTGTGCATGACAGGATAGTTTCACTGGATGAGAGGTTTGATTATCTTAGAAAGCGCTATGGGACCATAAGCAAAGAGGCAATGCGCAGCATAAATGCAGCATATCTCCCTGTAAAGGAATTGGAAAAACAAATCTTTAACAAGGCAAAATGCGATATTTCGCTCAAAGGGCTGATGTGATTTATGCAAGGATTCATGTTTCTTGCGCTGGTTGCGGCATTATTTTTCACATTCTCCTCGTTCCTTGACAAATTCATTCTCACACACAAGCTGAAAAATGCAGATGCGTATTTCATCCTGCAGGGAATTGCCTCATTCCTGCTGTATCCGATTCTTTTGTTTTTTTCCACTGGCATTTCAATTCCGAATGCCGGCGCATGGCCTTTTATTGCAGTTTCAGGCATAACCGCGGCAATAGGGCTAATAATCTACTACAGGCTTATGGGCAGCGCGGACTATTCCGCAGTTTCCCCGCTGATGCAGGCAAGAATTCTCTTCACAATACCGCTGAGCTATTTTATACTGCAGGAATTCTACGGACTGAATGTTTTGGCATTCATGCTTCTGATTTTTGCAGGCTCAGTGCTTCTCACAGTGGATGAAAAAAGCAGCCTGCGCACAATAATCTCGAAAAACCGCGTGCTTGCAACAGGGCTGCTGATTTGTCTCATCTGGGCATTCTCAAACCTGCTGAGCAAGCCGGTCCTGCAGGCGCTCAGCGTGGAAAATTTCATTTTCTGGAGGAATGTTTTTTCATTTGCAGTTGTTATTGCCATGCTGCCCGTTCTGCTCAGGGGCAGGGCAAGGGAAGTATTGGCGCAGGACTCCAGGAAGGCGCTTCCATACGTAATCCTGCTTTTGTTAGTTGCATTTGCGGGGATGCAGTTCATGTTCTATGCGATGAAATACTCGGTTTCAATAACCGAATCGCTTTTGGGTGTAATAGGCCTTATGGCAATTGCGCTTGCCTTCCTTCTCTCAAGGACAAACCCGGAAATAATTGCGGAAAAGCACTCAGCAAAAATCTATGCGCTCCGCGCTCTCGGCGCGCTTCTCGTACTGATAGGGATTTTTAACATCTTGGGCGCAAGAATCTGAGTATGCAATACACAGACAAGTTTACGGCGCTCAGAAGAATTTAAAAGGCGTGTTGAGAAAGGATATTATGTAAAGATGACCAAGGTCTAAGGCGGAATTAAAATGAGGTTTTTTCAAAGCATAAAAAGAGCACTAGGGAAAGACAATCCGCTAAAAAAAATCACCAGAACATACCTGCGGTCACATAAGGAAAAACTTGCACTTAAGAGGCTTGATGCCTGGTATAGAAACCACGGTGGTTATGATAACAAGAAATAAATGATAAAAATGCCGAAAACAAAGCACTATAAGCAGTCCCTTAAGCCGATTCCCCCCACATTGCGCGGAAAGAAGCGCTATGTCCTTTTTGAATTGATTCCCGCGCAGAATGCGAAACTGAGCGAAAAAAACGTGGATGATGCGCTCTGGCGCACTTTTCTTGAATTATACGGAAGCGTGGGAACTGCAAGGCAGAGGATATGGCCGATTAAATTTGATTCAAGCAGAAATCTGGGAATTGTGCGCTGCGCTCTTGAAGCGCTTGAGGAAGTTAAGGCAGGGCTGCTGTTTGTGAAGAATGTTAATGGCGCTGAAGTCATTCCGAAAATAATTTCAGTTTCAGGGAGCATAAAGCAGCTGAAGGCAAAATAGGGCTGTTTTATAAATATCGGCTTTTGACGGAAAAATAGGAATATTTAAAAACCTGTTTGTGCATATATTTCTCATGCCCAACAGGACATTTCACATTTCCAATTCTGTGCATGATGTGAGCTGCAGAAACTACATTATGGCATTGCTATTGCAGGCAGGCTTTGATAGAGGTACAGCAATAAACACGGAGGATGAGAACGGGAGAAAACTAGTTGAGTTTAGGGTTTCTGGCGATGATAAAAAAATTGATGATTTCCTGCCTAAGCTTGAGAAGGAACTCGGCGAGGAATTCAAAGGCGATATAAAAATTGTTGAAATTAAAATTGGTAACGGGAATTGCGATGTTCCGGACATAATGCGCAGCTCCCAAGCGCATTTGCTGCTGCAATTCAAAAAAGCCACAGATGTGCTTATTGACATGAATAAAAGCCTGAATGAGAAGCTTGATAACCTGCCGTCAGCAATTGCAAGGGCGATAAAAGGGGCTTAATTCCAATTGCAGAATTAGTAAAGACCGCGGCGCTGCGATGCTTTGGTGCATAAGCAATTTATTTTACGGGGCTGACATCCCCAGGGCGATTGATGTGAGATAGTAGCATTTTGGCTGCCCCTTCATCATTTCAATCCCTGCGGCGGCCTGCTGCCTCGTTTCCTCATCCGGAAATCCGCCTTTTGTAATGTTTGTGCTGTTGTCTTTCAAATCAGCTTCAATTATGAGGAATTCTTCCGGCTCTATTCCTGTAATTCCCGGGGATTCGCAATCTTCGGAAATTTTAAAGGAATAGCTGATTGTATATTCCCTCTCCGCGGTTTTTTTCGCTTCCTTTGCAACTGCAACTTCAGGGAAGCATTTTTTTGCGATTTCAAAATTCCCTTCAAGCGCTGCCATGATTTCAGGGCCCACATTGGCGTCATTTGCAACTATTATGCCAACGGCATCCTCTATGGTGCAGGTTTTCTCGCCTGCAAAAAACTCCCCGAATGCGATTGCAATTTTCGCCTCTGCGGTATTGTCCGCAAGCCTGACTGCGGCATCCTGGTCGGCCTTGCCTGAATCTATGCAGCCTGCCAGAAACAAGAGCGCAACCAGCCCGATTAAAACCAAAATCGCCTTATTCACGCTATTATTGCAGCACAAAGAGTTTTTAAGGTTATATTTCTATTTTTTCGAACAGATAGCTTCCCGCTGCAAATACAGCAAGCGTCAATGCGCCCAGCACAATAAAATCAATCCAGATTCCAAAGGTTGAAATTCCGCCCAGCATCGCATGCAGCGCATCAACCCCATATGAAAGCGGATTGAAGAGCGCGATTACCATTATCGCATCAGGCAGTCCCACAAGGGGAAAGAGCGCGCCGGAAAGGAAAAACAGGGGCATTATGATGAAATTCATTATGAGGGGGAATGCCTGCATGTCCTCAAGCATTGATGCGATTGCGGTTCCAAGGGCAGTGAAGAGCAATGCAATCAGGAACATGAAAAAGAGCGCAAGCGGCAGCAGAATCAAATCAGAGATTCTGAAGCCCACAAGCATTGAAATTGCGAGCACAATAATTCCCTGTATTACGGCAACTGTTGCGCCCCCCAGGGTCCTTCCAAGCATTATCTGCAGGCGCGATACTGGCGCTACCAAAGTTTCCTTGAGGAATCCGAACTGCCGATCCCATATTACCTCAATTCCGGAGAACATTGCTGCAAATAAGATTGTCATTGCAGTAACCCCCGGAGCGAGGAACTGTATGTAATCCCCGCCGCCCGCCTTCTGGTAAATCGGCCCGAAGCCAAACCCAAGCGCAACAAGGAACAGCAACGGCAGGCCAAGCATTCCAACCATCCTCGGCTTTGAGCGCCAGTAGCGCTTTAATTGCCTGAGCCACATAACATATAAAATTCCCATGAGCTAGCGCCTCCATAATCTTCTGTCAAGCCTCATCCTGTCCTTCGGGGAGGAATTCTCCTCGCGGATGTGATGGCCTGTAAGTTTAAGGAAGGATTCTTCAAGGGACTTTGATTTCGTTGTTTTTTTGAGCTCGCCTGCAGTTCCCTGCGCAACTATCTTCCCGTTGTCAATAATTGCAATCCTGTCAGCAACTTTTTCCGCCTCGTCCATGTAATGCGTTGTGAAGAAAATTGTCATGCCCTCTTTTTTGTTCAAGCTTTTTACATATTCCCATATTTTGTTCCTTGTCTGCGGGTCAAGGCCAAGCGTAGGCTCATCAAGGAAGAGGATTTTCGGGTGGTGCAGCAAGCCCCGCGCAATCTCAAGCCTGCGCTTCATGCCCCCGGAAAATGTCCTTACAAGGCTGTTTTTCCTTTCTGAAAGCTCAACAAGATCCAGGAGATATGAAATCCTCTCCCTTCTCAGCACATTGGGGATGCCATAGAGGACCCCGTGAAATTCCATGTTCTCTTGCGCAGTCAGCTCATCGTCCAGGCTCGGGTCCTGGAACACAATGCCGAACGAATGCCTTGCTGCGTCCTTTTCATGCACGGGGTCAAAGCCATTAACCATCATTTTCCCTCTTGTGGGATGCAGGAGGGTTGTTAGCATCTTTATTGTTGTGGTTTTTCCCGCGCCGTTAGGGCCCAAAAACGCGAAAATTTCCCCTGAGGAAACTTCAAATGAAATCCCATCAACCGCGGTGAAATTCCCGAATTTCCTGAAGAGGCTTTCAACGCTTATTGCCGCCTTCTGCCCCGCCCTTTTCATTATCTCCCCCATAATTCACAAATAGCATCATTTATATAGATTATGTTTATAGAATATTATTAATAGAGAGAATAGAAAGGAAAAGGGGAGAATTATGTATCCTGTTTCTCAAAGGTCGGCTGCATATGACAGGGCAGCAACAATGTTCAGCCCTGATGGAAGGCTCTATCAGGTTGAATATGCGAGCAAGATTGTGGCCCAGGGAACTTTGGGAGTGGGAATGATTTACGATTCCGGAGTTTTGTTCGGCGCTGACAAGAAAGTGCCCAGCAGGCTTGCGCTTCCGGACTCGATAGAAAAGATGTTCAAGATTGACGAGCATATCGCCGCAATTTCCGCAGGGCTTGTGGGGGATGCAAGAAGGCTTATACAGATTGCAAGGCAGAAAGCACAGGAAAACACAATGTACTATGAGGAGCCCATACAGGTTGAGCTGCTGGTCAAGGAAATAAGCAACATAAAGCAGATTTTCACCCAATACGGGGGCATGCGCCCCTTCGGGATTTCATTCATTATCGGAGGCATAGACGAAACAGGTAAAAGGCTTTTTGAGACCGAGCCTTCCGGAGCGCTTGCGGAATACAAGGCAATCGCAATAGGAAAAGGAAGGAACGAGGCAATGGCATTCCTCGAGAAGGAATACTCGGACAATATAAATTTTGACAGTGCGATTGCGCTTTCAATGAAGGCGCTGCAGAAGGGGCTGGACGAAAAGGAGAAAATCTCCGCGGAAAGGCTTGATTTCGGTTACATAGATGAGAAGAAAAAAAGATTCAACAAAATACCCAAGGAAAAGCTCAAATCTTTTTTGGGAAACCTTAAATAAATTTAGCAAATTTTAAAATTCGGGACCAATAAGGGCATCATGCCCTTATAGAAAGACCTCCTATGGTAAAGCTTGAAGATGCGGTAATAGCAAGGATGGACAAGGGCGGGATGAAGTTTGAGATACTGGTTGACCCGGAACTCGCAATGGAGCTGAAGAAAGGGATGAACATAAACATGGATGAGCTGCTTGCATTTGAAACGATATTCAAGGACGCAAACAAGGGGGAGGAAGCCTCCGAGCAGAACATTGCAAAGGCCTTTGGGGCAACAGATGTTAAGGAAATTGCAAAAAAGATAATCCTGCAGGGGGAGGTTCAATTAACAACCGCCCAGCGAAAGGAAATGCTTGAGGCGCGCAGAAGGGAAATAATTGCAACGATTGCAAGGGACGCAATCAATCCGCAGACAAATGCGCCCCATCCGCCATTGAGGATAGAAAACGCAATGAACGAGTCAAGGATCACGATTGACCCCTTCAAGTCAGCAAATGAGCAGATTCCCGCAATACTCAAGGAAATAAGGAAATTAATCCCCATATCCTTCGAGAAAATGCGCATTGCGGTAAGGATTTCCGCGGAATTCGCGGGAAAGGCGAATGTCATCCTGCACAAATACGAGCTGAAGCAGGAGGAATGGCAGAACGACGGGAGCTTAGTGGCGGTTGTTGAAGTGCCCGCAGGGGTAAAGGCGCAGCTCTTCGATGAGCTGAACCATCTTACACACGGAACAGTCGAGTCAAAATTATTGGAAAATAAATAAAATTAAAAAAATAAAATTGAAAAAGCGGAAGGTATCGGAAACGAAGGGTTTCTGATAAACAAACGGAACGGAGGAAAGAGAAAAATGCCAAGAACAATAGTAACTCCCGGGGAGCTTATAACCTCGGAAAGGAAGAAGCTTGGAAGCAACGTGCACATGCACGAAGGCAGGATATATTCAACATGCATAGGCCTTGTTGAGGAAGGGACGGATTTCATAAATGTGATTCCCCTTGAGGGGAGATACAGGCCCATGATTGATGATTTGGTTGTGGGAATAGTCACTTCAGAAAGGTTCGGGGGCTATGGGACCGACATAAATTCATATTACCCGGCATACATCTCAAGGAAGGAAGTGGATGAGAGCCTGAGGCCGGGAAGCATAATCTCCGCGAAAATCGCAAAGGTAAACGAGATAAATGAAGTGGAGCTGATGAACGTAAGGGTATTTTACGGCGGGGAAATAATTTCAGTAAGCCCCGTGAAAGTTCCGAGGATAATGGGCAGGAACAACAGCATGCTGGAACTTCTGAAGCAGGGGACAAATGCTAACATCCTTATCGGAAAAAACGGAAGGATATGGGCAAAGGGCGGCAACACAAAGCTGCTTGAAAAGGCGATTGCGAAAATAGAGAGGGAAGCGCACATGGAAAACCTGACAAACAAGATTGCGGATTTCCTGAGGGCCGAGAACAAGGGCGCAGGCGCCCCGATTTCAGCTGCAAATGGGAAAATTCCTCTTGAGCAGACAAAGCATGCCGACAGCAGATCAATGGAAATGAGCGAGGGAAGAGACATATGAGCAAAAAGAAAGAAGTACTTGAATATGTGGACAAGGAAGGAAAGCGCACAGACGGAAGAAAGGCGGACGAGCTCCGCGCAATAAAGATTGAAGCCGGGGTGCTTCCAAGGGCGGACGGCTCCGCATATCTTGAGTGGGGGCAGAACAAGGTTCTTGCGGCGGTTTATGGGCCGAGGGAAGTGATTCCCAAGCACCACGCAAACCCCTACAAGGCAATAGTGAGATATGCATACAGGATGGCATCATTTTCAGTTCCTGAAAGGAAGAACCCGAGGCCGGGGCGCAGGGAGCTTGAAATATCAAAGGTTTCCGGGGAGGCCCTTGAAAAGGCGATATTCCTTGAGAGGTTCCCGAATACAGCAATAGATGTTTTTGTTGAGGTTCTCGACAGCAATGCCGGAACTAGGATTGCCGCGCTAACAGCAGCAAGCGTTGCGCTTGCGGACGCTGGAATTCCGATGCGCGACATGGTTTCCGGAGTCGCAATAGGGAAAATTTCCGGGAATTTGGTCCTTGATCTCAACAAGCACGAGGAGGACGCGCCAGATGCTGTGGATATGCCCCTGGCAGTGCTTCCGAATTCCGAGGAAATAGTGCTGCTGCAGATGGACGGCCTGCTCAAAAGAAGCGATTGGGAAAACGCATTTGAGCTCGGCATGACGGGCTGCAAGAAGGTATATGAGCTGCAGAAGGCTGCGCTGAAAAAGAAATATGAAATTGCAAACGGAGATGAGCAGAAATGAGCGTCGTAATCTGGGATCTTGACACGGACAAAGTGATAAACAGGCTTAAGGAAGGCAAGCGCATAGATGAAAGGGCCTTCGATGAATACAGGGAGATAAAACTGCAGAAGCAGATAAGCGAGAATGCTGATGGTTCAGCAAGGGTCCAGCTCGGCGAAACAGACATAATTGCCGGGGTAAAATTTGAACTGGGAAAGCCCTATCCCGACACGCCGGAGGAAGGGACAATGAGCGTCAATTCTGAGCTCCTTCCATTGGCATCCCCTACATTTGAGTTCGGGCCCCCTTCCGTAGAATCTGTTGAGCTCGCAAGGGTTGTTGACAGGGGCATAAGGGAAAGCAAGTGCATGGATTTCAAGAGCTTCTGCATCAGGGAGAAGGAGCTTGCATACACTGCAAACATAGACATATATGTTGTGAATTATGCCGGCAACCTCTTTGATGCGAGCGCATTTGCCGCAATTGACGCGCTTGCCGAAACAAAGCTGCCGAAGGTTGAGGAGGACAAGCTTGTTGCGGGGGAATATTCCGGAAAGCTCAAGCTCTCAAGGAAGCCGATACTGGGCACATTCGCGAAAATCTCCAACAACATAGTGCTTGACCCTAACCTCGCGGAGGAAAAGGCGATGAACGCGCGCTTCTCCGTTTCAACAACGGAGGATGAGATGCTCTGCGCATTCCAGAAGGGGATGGGCGGAAGCTTCACATCTGCGGAGCTGAGCAGCATGCTGGACATTGCCCTGAAGAAGGGGAAGGAATTAAGAAAGCTTCTGTGAAGGTTTTAGATATGGGACACACAAAAAAAGTTTCAACAGCAGGGCGCTATGGGGCAAAATTCGGCACAGGGATAAGGAAGCGCATAATAAAGATAGAGAAAAAGCAGAAAGTGAAGGAAGCCTGCCCGAAATGCGGCTTCAGGAAGCTGAAAAGGATTTCCTCCGGCATCTTCATATGCAGGAAATGCGAGAATAAGTTTGCAGGCGGCGCTTATTTTCCTAACACTCTTACAGGGGGGATTGTCGGGAAGATGATTGCGCAGAAGAGCTTTTCCACAGGGATTTCCGAGCTTGAGGCTGCAAAAGTTGCAGCTGAGGAAATCAAGGAAAAGGAAGCGGCAGAGAAGCAGGGAAAGGCCAAGCACCATGCGGACAGCGCGCATGAAGGGGGGGAATGACATGTACAAATGCGGAAAGTGCGGGGCAAAGATTGCAAAGCTGCTGCCGGAAACAGCCATAAGGTGCCCTGCGTGCTCGAATAAGATACTTTACAAGGAGCGCGCCCCGGTCGCCAAGGAAATAAAAGCCCGCTGATAAATTCAGGATTAAAATGCTGATTACAACCTCGAGGAACGCAGGTGCCATGACAAGGCAGTTTGCAAAGGGGCTTTCGCTCAGTCTCCCTGATGCGGAATACGTTTCCCGCAACGGGAAATCCGTTGATGCGCTTGTTGCTGATGCAAGGTACTCGGGGAGAAAAAGGCTGCTTATTGCGCATGATTCTGATGGGAAGCCCGCAATGATTTTCTGCATTGGAATTTCGGAATCCTCATGGGATTACATTTTCAGCGCCGGGATTTCCCTCCAAAAGCAGCGCGATAATAAATCAGGGGACGAAATTCCCTCATTGAGGCTGCAGATTAAAAGCGCAAAAATGAAAAAATTCATAAAAGCGCTCGGAATCGGGAATGAAGGCGATTCAGAATTCATCCTCAGGGAGCAGGATTCCTCAATAGGTTTCTATTCGGGAAAAAGGGAAATCGGGCCAAGATTCAGGATTCTCGGGATTGAATATGAAAAAAAGCCTTGAATTCAGCTTCAGCGGAAATGAGACGGCAGGAATAATCGCCTCAGCGCTCGCCCCGGAACTCAATTCAGCGCATGAAAGGCACGCAAAAGCCGGAATGCATATTAATAAAAACATTCTAATGCTCAAGATTAATGCAGCGGACAAAAAATCCATTGAAACCTGCAGAAAAACATATTCAACGCTTATAAAATTTATCAACAACTTAATTGGAGGCTAAATTATGGCAAATGAGCAGGAACTTCAGCAGACGGCGCAGGAATTCGAGCGCAACCGCATTCAGCTGCTGAACACAGGCGCGCAGAAGCAGCAGCTTCAGATGCAGAATTCCGCAATCTCGGCGGCGCTTTCAGAGCTTAAGGAAACAAAGGAAAAAAAAGTCTACAAGGCCGTAGGCAACATCCTCATACTCTCCGATGTTTCAAAGGTCCAGAAAGAGCTTTCCGAGCAGAACGAATCAACTGAACTGCGCATAAAAACCCTTCAGAAGCAGGAAGACGCTTTGATAGACAAGCTGAACAAGCTGAAGGCGAAAATAGAGGCAGCGCAAAATCCAGAATCAAAATCGAATTAATGAACTGGTTTTGCCATGCATTCAAAGGTTCTCGGCTTCCTTTCCGGAATGCTGCACAAGCGCGTTTTAGTGCTTACGCATTCCGCAGCGGACATTGACGCGATTTCCGCGGCAGGCGCGCTCTATTTTACCTTCAGGAAGAACTCCTCCATATCCATAGGGATTCCGGAGCACATCAACACAAACGCAAAGCAGCTTGCGCGCTCGCTTAAAATCCCATATGCGATGAATCCCGGAAATTTCGGGGATTACGACTGCATAATCCTTGTTGATTTCAATTCAAGGGACATGCTCGGCAGTTTGCAGGGCGCTCTTCAGGCATTCAACAAGCCTGTTCTTCTCATAGACCACCACAATTTAAGCAGCGATAAAATAGCAAGCCCCGAGCTTTCAATAATAAGGCCGGAATGCATCTCCACAACTGAGGTGATTCACGACCTTCTGAAGCTTGCAAACCTGCAGATGAATGCGGAAACAGCAAAATGTATCGCTTCAGGGATATATGCGGATTCCGCGGGCTTCAGCGTTGCGGACCATGAAACCTTCAGGATTTTTGCAGATGTGCTCGAAAAGGCAAAAATAAATTTCTCGCAGCTGCTTGAGCTGTTTTCAGCGGAAGAGGATTTCTCCGAGAAAATCGCGAAATTAAAAGCCGCAAAGCGCGCGTCCATATTCAAGATTGCCGGCTATATTGCTGTTGCAACAGAGGTTAGCTGCTTTGAGGCAAGCGCTGCCTCCTCCCTCATAAGGGTCGGGGCGGACATCTCATTTGCAGCCAGTTCTGACAAGAAGGAAATGCGCATTTCCGCGCGCGCCTCAAATGAGATTGTGCGCAAATTCAATTTTGACCTCACAAGGGACATTTTTGCAAAAATGGCAAACGAATTTGATGCGAAATTCGGCGGACATCCGGGAGCTGCGGCGCTGAACGCGAAAAATGCGGATTCAGAAAAGGCGCTGAAGCGCTGCATTGAGCTTGCGCACGAATTCCTAAAATCCCACATCAGGGGCGCGAAGATGAAGGATTACTCTGATTGATTGGCACAGCAATGATTATAAATTGAGAATGAGGCTAGATATAATAATGAACAAAGCACTAACGCTCATAATTCTAATAAGTGCAATTGCAACAGTCGTTCTGGTTAGCGGCTGTGTTCAGCAAGGTACTGCAGATAGTACCACACAGACAGATGCAAATGAAAACATAGCCGACCAAGAAATAGCAGCACATGCAATTTATATTTGTGAAATTAATGATCAGTATGTAACAAATTTGGCAGAATGCCCAACAGGCAAGGGGAAAGAGGTTGCGGGCTCATGTTATAACTCAAATTATTCAACTATTTATATCTTAAAACCACTGAAATATATAACATTACTTCCCTCAGATGAAACTAAGCTTGCCCATGCTATAAAAGATCAAGGCGATTCCGCGCTTAATGGAATTACAGATTTGACTTGTTTAGAAGCTTTATCATTGCCTTCAATAGTTTCTAATATTTCTCCTTTAAGTAAATTGAGCAATCTGAAATTTTTAGTAGCATATGGCGCTAAAGTTTCAGATCTTTCACCATTAAGTAATCTAACCAAGTTAACTCAGCTAATAATGTGGGATACGCCCGCTTCAGATTTCTCGCCTCTAGGCAATCTAACTAATTTAGAAAAATTGGATCTGACTGCCAACACTAATATCTCAGATATTTCTTCACTAAGCAAGCTAACTAAACTTAAAACATTGGTCTTATCGGCCAATATTTCTCTTTCAAATATTTCTGCGCTAGCAACCCTAACCAACTTGGAAGATTTGAGATTAGATGGCACAAAGGTTTCAGATCTTTCTCCACTAAGCAACCTAACTAACTTAAAGTACTTGAATTTACGTAACAGTCGGTCTATCAAAGATATTTCTCCACTAAGCAATCTGACCAACTTGAAGAGCTTAGAGTTGTCAGGCACCTCTGTTTTATATTCAGATTGCAAGGCACTAAAAGAGAAATTACCAAATATTCTACTTGATTGCTGAATCGAGCCACGAATTCCTGAAAGCGCGCATCAGGGGCGCGAAAATTAAGGATTATTCGGATTGACAAGCGCATATATGCAAATAGATAAATGATATGGCTTGCGGAAAAGATTTGATGTTTCCCTATCCCTTCAGTTTCGGAACGTCAAGCGCCTCTTCAGGCTTGAGCAATGAGATTCCCGCGCGGTTCCCGAGGATTTCAACCCTCAGAATCTTCTGCGGCGCTTCCAGATCCACATTGGGCCTGTCTATGACCTCGGTCAGCTGCCTTATTAGCTGCACGCTGTCATACTTGTCATATGAGCGCTTGTTCAGGTCCATCTTCCACTTGTCCTTCTGTGAAATTCCCTTTGCAAGCCCCCTGATTGTTTTCTGCATTGGCTTTATGTCCGATTTCGCCCATTTCTCTATCGGAGTGTAATGGAAAGTAACCTCAAAAAGGTTTGGCTTTTTCCTGCAAAGCTGCCCCAATTTCGCAACTGCTTCCTTGGGCTTTGCAACTGTTGCCTCCATAACCCCCTCGATTTTGGGCTTTGCCAATTTTGCTTTCCTGCCTATCTCCTTCAATACTGCCTGCAATTCCGCCTTTGCCCTGCCCGCATGGCTCGGGTCATAAGTTACAAGCAAATTTGCGTTAGCCATCTCCCAACCTCCTTAGCATTGGAACTATCCAGATAGAATAGGCGCAAATAATTAATAAATATATTTATGCGCTTAAAACTGCCCCTGCTACCAAATAAAAAACAGAAGGGCTATGCCACAGGCACATCAAGGCTCTTTGCCCTGAAGTTAGCATATGCCCTGTATTTTGTCTTTGTCCATGCCTCAGGCTGCTTGGACCTGAGCTTGAACTCTTCCTTAAGCAGCTGCTTCCTCAATTTCTCGCTAATGCGCATATTCTTTGCCTCCTTCCGGAATTGCTCCCCAAATCCCCGACGAAACGAATATAGGTGCTAAATTGAATCTGATCTGAATTACATCACCAGGTAATTAGTAATATATTAGTGTATTAAACTCTTTAAAAAGGGATGTGTTTTGGGATTAAGTTATTAATGCCTTTGCGGCTTGAGCGCATTTTTTATTGCCCTTTTTATTACCGGAACATCCCTTTTTATTCCGCCTGCAGGGCCTGTATAGCTTACTCCGATGCCTGTTTTGCCCCCGCCTCTCTTTATAGTAAATTTCTTGGTTCTAATTTTCATCATCATTCTTAATAACTATGCCTTTTCATATTTTAATCCTTTTGTTGGGGTTTTTATGCAAAGGCTCAAAATCAGCAGCTTTAATCTGCAGCATTCGCTTGAGTGCGGCCAGGCCTTCCGCTGGGAGAAAAAGCAGAACGGCTTCTATTATGGCCTGATAAAAAATATCCCTGTAAAAATAAAGCAGGAGGGCGCTTCGCTGCTTTATGATTCCTATGAAACTAAAATAAAAGGGGCGCAGATAAGGGATTATTTAGCACTGGATCTCAATCTCAGCGGAATTCTTTCCTCCATCAGCAAAGATGCGAACATCGCGCGCGCTGCTGCAAAATATCCCGGCCTGAGAATCCTGCGCCAGGAGCCATGGGAAACCCTAGCTTCCTACATTATTGCGACCTTCTCAAACATCCCGCGAATAAAAAAATGCATCAATGCGCTCTCGCAAAAATTCGGAAATGAGATTGAATTTGACGGTATGCAATTTTTTACCTTTCCGACAATTGATGCGCTCGCGAATTGCAGGGAAAGGCATCTGCAGTTATGCGCCCTTGGCTACAGGAGCGCATATCTCCTCAAAACCGCAAAGATGCTCCGGAAGAAAATTGAAAGGGAGAATTTTGATTTGAACGCCCTGAAAAAACTGCCATATGCGGAGGCAAAAGCAGCGCTTATGCAATTTCCAGGAGTTGGGGAAAAGGTCGCTGATTGCGTTCTGCTTTTCAGCTTGGGTTTCATGGAAGCGTTTCCTGTTGATGTATGGATAAAAAGGGCAATGCAGGAAATGTATTTCAGCAGCAAGCCAACATCAATCGGGAAAATCCACGAATTCGCGCAGGGGCATTTCGGAAAATACGCAGGCTACGCGCAGGAATATTTGTTCTACTCCTGCAGGCTTCTAGAATAATCCAACGGCCTTAGTTTCCGCTTTGCAAAGATTCTCTTAAACAAGGATTTTATTATCCAAACAGGTTTTTTTCTTCCAGACGGACCAATACTTTTGTATAGCCTGAATCTTTCAAGCACTCCTATGTGTGGCATTTTTATCACCTGCTCTTAATTTCAATAAGGCACGCCTCGCAAATGAACTTAAGCCTGAAATCATTCCCGCTCCTGCTCGCGTTTCCGCAGAGCGCGCAGCGCTTTTCCCCGGCATCCAAATCCCTTATAGCCCACGAGTAAAGCAGATTCCAGCTGATCCACTTGGGAAGGAAAAGCTCATTAAGGACTGTTTTGTCGTTCTCCTGTATGCGCTTCTTGAGGCTCGGCATTACTGACTTATCAAGGCCCTTCAATGCCTTTACCTTTTCAAGGTCGCCCTTCCTCTGCAGCTCGCTCAGTTCCTCATCATAAAGCTCTGAAAACATCCCAATCAGGATAATGTTGTTTCAGGTGCTATATAATAATTTGTTTTCAAGCAAGGCATAATTTTAAATAGATTACATTGTTTGTTTTTATGTGGTAAGAATGGCAAAGAAAGCGGCAAAAAAGAAGAAAAAGGTTCTGTTTAGAAGCCCCCCGAGGGGCTGCAGGTATGAGCGGGATGCTGACCATCTTGAGTGGTTTTCAAAGGGCCAGAACGTATGCAATTTCTGCCCGCTGATAGTGCTCGGGAGAAAATCCGGCTGCGAGCCGGGCGTGTACAGGCTCAAGCAGATAGAAGCGCTTAAAGGCAAAAAATGAGCGGAAGCAAAAAAGCACTAATCATTATTGCGTTCAGCAATTTCCGGGACGAGGAGCTTTTTGATACAAAGGAAGAGCTGGAAAAGGCAGGAATTGAAACCACTGTTGCAAGCACAAGAACCGGAATTGCAAAGGGAATGCTCGGCGGCACGGCAAATGTTTCAATTGCGATTGAGGATGCCGATTCCAAGGATTATGATGCGGTTGTTTTTATCGGCGGGGGCGGGGCAAGCGTTTATTTCAATAACAAAAAAGCGCATGAAATTGCAAAGTCTACATATTCCTCAGGAAAAATCCTTGCCGCAATATGCATTGCCCCCAGCACGCTTGCAAACGCCGGCTTATTAAAAGGCAAAAAGGCAACGTGCTTCCCGAGCGAGGCGCAGAACCTCAAGTCAAAGGGCGCAATTTACACTGGAAAAGCTGTTGAAATTGACGGAAGGATAATAACCGCAGACGGCCCGAAATCAGCGCATTCTTTTGGAAAGGCAATTGCAAATGCATTGAAATAGCCCTATTTCAGTAATCCCCGAGATAAATGACATTATTCCCGGATTTTACCTTTGTCCTTTCCGCATATCTTATGAGATAATGCGCAGTGCTTTTGGGAATGCTTGTAAGCTCCTCAATCTCCCTGAAGCTCTTCTCATCGCGCTGCATCCCGACAATTTCCTTTATCATCTCAATGTCAAGCCCTATCGCCCTGCCCCTGTTGCTTGAGAATTTAATTGCAATGTTCCTTTGCTCGAGCAGCTTCCTCGCCTTTTCAGGGAACCTTCCAGAGCACGATTGAGAAAGGGAAATTTGCTGCAGGTTCCTGCACTTCTTCAGCAGTTTCTCCAGGCTGCTCGCCCTCAAGGGCCTTACAAAGTGCAGTTCGCTCGCTTCTTTCGGAATCGAAACAATATCAGTATCGGGAGTTATGGCATACTTCATTGCAATCAGCTTTGGGAGTTAATTGCAATAAATTAGCGCGCAGGTGTTTATAAAACTTTCGCACAATTTCTTGGACATCAGAAACTACGTTTCCGTAAAAAATCGGCAATGAAATATTTGACTTATCTTCATTTTGCCGATTTTTTATACCTTCCTTTTATTTCTATAATCCTCAATAGCCCTCTTCAGCCCGTCCATTGCAAGGACAGAGCAGTGCATCTTGTTCGGGGGCAGCCCATCAAGCTCCTTTGCGATTTTCTCCTTGTTGATTTTAAGCGCATCCTCCAGCATCATGCCCTTTGCCATCTCTGTAAGCTTGCTGCTTGTCGCCAAAGCTGCGACGCATCCAAAAGTTTTAACCTTTATATCTTTAATTGTTTCTTGCCCCTTTTTATTTTTTCCCACCTTGATATAAACCCACATTAAATCTCCGCAATTATGCACACATAAGGATTCTGTTGTATAAGACATTGAATTGGCAACTTCTAGATTTACAACAGCGCCATTGTAATCAAACTTTTCAATATCTGTTATTAAAGTATACAAATAATTTTCATCAAACCAAGAATGCACTAATTCTGGTTTTTCTGCCTTAAAATCTATCCCCAAGATTTTTGCAAGATTCTCCAGGCCTTTTCTTTCACCTATATGAATCCTCCAAGCCTTTTGATGTTTTACTCCATCTTTACTGATTTTTGGTTTATCAATATATATAGAGGGAGCAATTTTTTGTCTCAGCAAGAGCGTAACTATCTGCTGAGTCAGTTGATATGAAATTGTAGCATAACATGCTCTCGGCCTTTTTTCATTAAAATAGCCATCGCCCTTCCACAATCCATAAATAAGGCTCTTTTGTTTTTCTGCTGGGAGCAGCATCATCCAGTGCGGAAGCTTCTTTTCTGCGGCGCCTTTCCCGAATAGAGATTTGAATAATCTAACAAACCATACGCTATTCACATTCACAATAAGGGTATTTCTCTTTGGAACATATAATTTTTTTGCTTCAATTCCAAAATTATTTTTTACAATATATACTACATCATTTGCCAAATCCTCTTCATTTAAATTAAAGCTGAAACTAACTAGCGTTTTTGTTACAAGGTCCCTAAGCCCCCCCTCTGCCAGATAGTAGCCTGCAAGCCTGAGAAAATCATCATTTATTCCTATTTTTTCAGGAATTTTTTTACTTCGGAAGTCCCATTTCTTCCCAACTTGCTTAAATTCAATGGATTCTACATTCTTTTCTTCTTTCATTATTGGATAAACTGACAAATCCCCCCCACTTAGTTCATCAGCATGATGCCATTCAATTGGAAGTGTTTTTTTATTTCTTGAGAAAGTATACTTCCATCTTTTTGGGACCTTAACAGCTAAAACTTCATGCTCCGGAGTAACAATAGTTTTTCCCAATTTATTCTTAATGCTTAAAAGTTTTCCTGAATAACTTCTTTTAGGAATTCTTACAACTTCATTATATAATCCATCATGCCCCAAAACCTTTATTCCTGCAGTAATTTCATCTATTTTAGTAAATTCATCATTTGCATGGATTTTTGTTTCAGGCACTAAACACACAGGATTGCCAATCTTTCCCAGCCCGTCTGGATTCTTTATTTCGCCTATATTATGCGGGCGCCTGAATTCTTTCATTACCTTTTCTGAGTACATCTTTTTGCTCCTTAATAATTCAAAACCTTGTAATTTTTAAACATTCCTAGAGTAAACCGCCACTGAACACTAATGCGCATGCCCCTCATGCGTGTGCTCAATCTTCCCTTCAAACTCGCTTATGTCAATGCCCTTCCTCAGCGGGCTCATTTCCCTCAACCTTGCGATTATTGCGGGAAGCACATTCAGCAAATAATCAATGTCCTTTGTTGTTGTGTCTCGCCCAAGAGTCAATCTCAATGAGCCGTGGCATTTCACATGCGGCAGCCCTATTGCGCGCAATACATGGCTCGGCTCAAGGCTTTTTGTGCTGCATGCGCTTCCTGTTGAGGCAGCAATCCCCTTCTCATCAAGCATTATCACTATGCTCTCCCCCTCGACAAAATCAAATCCAAGATTAGCATTTCCCGCCAAGCGATTTTTCAATGAGCCATTTAGCCATGAATCCTTGATTTTCAAGCAGCCCTTAATTAATTTATTCCTTAATTTGAGCTCGCGCGCATTCTCTTTTCCCATTTCCTTTATTGAGATTTTCAGCGCCTCGGCCATCCCAATAATTCCCGCAACATTCTCAGTTCCGCTTCTCAATCCATTCTCCTGCCCGCCCCCGTGCATTAGAGGATGGATGTTTGTTCCTTTCCTAACGTACAAAAAGCCAACCCCCTTCGGGCCGTAGAACTTGTGCGCGCTCGCGGAAAGCAAATCAATGTTCATCTTCTTCACATCAATCTGAATTTTCCCAAGCGTCTGAACGGCATCGGTATGGAAATAAATCCCCCTTTCCCTGCAAATTTTCCCTATTTCCCCAATAGGCTGTATTGTTCCGATTTCATTGTTCGCATGCATCACGCTTACAAGGATTGTCTTTTCAGTTATTGCGGATTCCAGCTCCTTTGGATTAATGAAGCCCCTGCTGTCCACTTCAAGATAGGTTACTTTGAATCCATCCTTCTCAAGGAATTTGCAGGTATGCAGTACAGCATGATGCTCAAACACGCTTGTGATTATGTGGTTTCCATTTTTTGAATTTGCATATGCAATTCCCTTTATTGCAAGGTTGTCGCTTTCTGTGCCCCCGGAAGTGAAAATTATCTCATTCGGCTCGGCATTTATCGCCCTAGCAATTTCCGCGCGCGCATTTTCCATTGCCTTTTTCGCTTCTGTCCCGAAATAATGCAAAGAGCCCGCATTCCCGTATTTCTCGCTGAAATATGGCCTCATTTTTGCAAGCGCCCTTCCATCAATTGGGGTAGTTGCCGCGTGGTCAAGATAAATGCGCCTCATGCTCCGTGCTCCTTGCTGCAGACCCTGCAGACATTCTGCTTGTAGAATGCTATCGCATCCAATATGCCGCTCCTTGCCTTCATTTTTCCGAAGTTTTCGCTTATGGAGTATATGCGCCCCTTCCCCCTCTTATCAACATGCACAAACCTGCATTTCCTCAGCACCTGCAGCGCATGGCTTATTTTGCTCTGCTCCTCATGCAGGGAACCAGCAAGCCCGAGGACTGTTTTAGGATTTTTTTTCAGTTCGGAAATGATTTTCAGGCGCAGGGGGTTCGCAAGAACCTCGAAGCACCTGTAATTGGAAACAGATGAATCAGCTTTCATATGAATATTGCATCATATAAGTTTATAAGGATTGTGGAATTAGCGCCTTGCGGTTGTCGGGCGTTTTTCATAGATTCTTTTCATGGAGCCCCTTCTGAACCTTGACTTCTTTGCCCTTGTTGTCTCTGAGAACTGGTCAATTACATAAGTTTGGCCCTTTTCTCCTGGCCTGTCCCTCAATTTGATTAATATGTTTGGCGAAACAAAATCAGGGCTCGGATAAGCTAAGCCCGCACTTTCATAATGCCTGATAAGCCGGCCTTGCGCATTATAAATTGATTTTCCAAATCCCACTACCAGCCCCCAAGCCTCGTGCTTTAAATCACTAGGCAATTGCCCTAATGACAATGGATCCTTTATGTATCGCATTGCGAGAAAAGGCCCTTTGTAGGCGATTACTTCTGCCACTCTCAACTCGAAATTTTTTGACTCCGGAAGCATTTTGTTTGCTGTCAGCCAGTTATATATTTTATGCAGGCTGTGCAGGGTTTTTGCCTGGTTTTCTGGGCTGCTCCTTGCGCCCTTCTTGAATTTTTTAATTATCAAATCATACCAATGCATTCCGCTTGAAGAAACGAAAACATTTTCCTTGCCCAAATGAAAATGCCTTACTTCACCCTCTCCCCCGCCGCCGATTCTTGGCAATTTCAGGAAGAACTCATTAGTGAAAATCCCAGGAAACTGCCGCTCCAGTTTTGCCCTGTTGTATCTCCATTTTTCAATGCGCCCCAGCCAATCTACTTTTAAATCAGGCAACGGACTCCCCAATGGCGCACCCAACCCCTGCTTTTTTTCCAAATATCCTTTCACACTTTTCGGAAGCCTTTCAGTTTCAAACAACTTCCTTCTTCTTTCCCTTTCTAATCCCTTTATCCATTTAGGTCTTGCCATTTTTAACAGCCTCTTGCCTGTCAAGTATCTGACCAAGCGCTTCAATCAGATTGAGCGCCTGCTTCTTTCTCTTAACAACAGTTTCAAAGTTTGTTTCGGTTTCAAAGCGCTTTGTTACGTGCATAACAATATTCCTAAATGCGCTTATTGCCTTCAAATCCTCCCTGAATTCCTTTTTGCTCCTGTAAATTTCCTGCTGGGAGAACAAATTCCCGTTTTCAAGCAGGCATCTGATAAAATCATTCATATTTTTTTCATTCAGTTCCTTAACCGGATTATTGCACCATTCATTAACCCTGTATAACTTTGACTCTATTTCGCTCAGCAGAACAAAAAATGCGATTCTCAGGGGCCGTTTAAGCAAAAATGCGCGCTCAACCACCCTTCCATCATCAAGCATCAGGCATTCATTCTTTTCAAGCAAATCAAGCGCATCAAAAACCGGGAGCTTTCCATCAACAGCTGCGGAAGTGCAGTAATTTTTCCCGCCATTTTTTCTTGCAAGCAAATCAACAGTCATCTGGCCTGAAATGCTGCTGAAAAACTTCTCAAAATCTCCTTTGCGCATATGTCAATTACCTTCCTTAAGTATTATTATATTTCCCCTTCCGCGCTTTATCTTCTTTACTATTCCCGCATCTTCAAGCTCGCTCAGTATCAGGGAAATTTTCGCCTCCCCTATCCCGGTTATTTTGTCGCGCAGCTCTTTCTGCGTCAATCTGTTGCCTGATTTGCGCAATGCCTCAATAACCTCTTTCGCATACTTGTCCGGCGCATATTGCGCATTCCGCTGCTCCGCCTGCTGCGCCCCATGCGCTGCTTTTTCCGGATCCCATCTTATTGGGACTGCAGTTTCCTCAATATTCCTTATCCGCCCCCTGAAGAAAAGGAAAACTGCTGCAATTACAGCAATGAATGCGGCAAAGGCAATGGCAAAATAAAGCGGGTTGAACCCCCCCGCGCTTAATCCATCCCTAATATCAATATCAGCATCAGGGAATTCAGGCAAAGCCCCATCATCAATTGCAGGCAGCATTATCAAGTCAATAATGTAATTCCCGTCCTCAACAATAAGCACATTCTCATCCGCAGAATATTTCAGCGCAGAATCCTCATAATACTCCGCATGAAGGCTGTAATTTCCCCTTGGAAGGAAAAATTCATAATCCCCGTTTTTTGAAACATACCTCTGCTCCGGAACAGAATTCACATCAATTACAACATTGTCAAGCTCATTCAGCGAGAACCACTCATACACCTTCCCATGCACATATGCCGAATCGGCGTTGCTGAGCAGAAAAACCAGAATTGCAGCAACCGCAAGCAATTTCTTCATTAAAATCATTTCCCACAAAAAGTAATTTAAACCGAGCGTAAATCTTAAGCGGCGCGCATAAACCTTAATTTAGCGCAAAAAGCCCGCATAAAGCTTTGTTTTTTGCTGCACAAAAAGAATGTATTTAAATAAACCCGGCAGCATTATCTGCGTGCAGGAAAGCACAAATTCAAAATAAGAAGGGAGGCAAATAAAATGAACGCAAAAATAATTCCAGCCCTGGTTGCCATGCTTTTCCTATTCAGCATTCTGCCAACGGCAATTGCTGCCGAAAAGGGCGCCGAGAGCGGCAAGGCAATGGATGCCAGCAAGCTTGAAATATTGAAAGAACTTAAAGACCTCAAGAAGGGAGAATTGGACAAATACAAGGACTTAAAAAGCGATGAAATAGATAAATTCCAGAATCTGCGCAGGGAAGCCTTCAGGCGCATAAATGCGCTGAGCAAAGATGAAATAGAGAAGCTCAAGGAACTTTCAAAAGAGGACATAAACGGCTTCGGGCAGCTCGTGAGCGGCAAACTGCGCATTTTGGTCCAGCTGCGCAAGGAAGATTTGGAAAAACTGAAAGGCCTGAAAAAAGAGCAGCTCTACAAGATTGCTGCGCTGAAAAAGGAAGAGCTCAACAAACTGAAGGAGCTGAAAAAAGTCGACATAAACAATTTCAGCGAGCTTGATATGGAAACGCTGCAGAATATGCTCGAACTGAACAAGGAGGAACTTGAGAAGTTTGGCGGATCAAGCGGCAGGGGGCTTGACAAGCTTTCGCAGCTGGGCAAGGAAGGCATACGCAAACTGGCACTGCTTTCCCGCGATGAAATAAAATCCATAGTCTCAAAACTTCCTGAAATGTACAAGTACAGGAAGAACTACCTTGAGGCAAAAGAAAACTACAAGGTCCTGAGGGAGGAATTCATCGAAGCCAGAAAATACTTCATGGATTCGAAATCCGACTTCCTCAAGGCAAGAAACGCCTACAGGGATGCGAATGCAGATGCAGACAGGGAAGCGCTGAAGGAAGAGCTAAGGAAAAGGGCAATTGAAGCGCTTTTGGACCAAGTGGATGCAGCAATAAAGCATCTCCAAACTTTGAAGGAAAAGGGCATTGCCACTGAGAGCGTGGATGCAGAGATTGCGGGCTTCGAGGCGCACAAGCCAGTCCTTGAAAACCCAGAGGTTACGGCAGAGCAAATAGTTCAGGAATCCAAAAAAATAAATGCGCATCTTGCAAAGGTTAAAAAGGCGTCAAAACTGCAGGCAGGCAAGTCCCTTGACAACAGGATTGCAGCAATAATAAGGCAGGCTGAAAATGCCTACACAAAAATCTCTGCCCTGCTTGACAAGCTGGAATCCCGCGGAAAAGATGCAAGCGAATTGCGCGATGCGCTTTCCGCATTCGCAGAGGACATAAACAAAACAAGGGAAGCATATGAAAATGCAAAGGAGAAATGGGAAGCGGCAGAAACAGCGGAAGATGCAGACAAAATCCTCAGGGAAGGCCACGAGTATGTGAAGAACGCGCACAGGAGATTGAAGCACGCATTCCACATCCTGAAACAGATAATACACAACTACAACAAGCTTCAGAGCGGGGAAGAAACAGAAGCAATAGAGATAGAGCCGATAACAGATGCGCCGGTTGAGATAACTGCGGATGCAGACCAAACAAATGCAGATACCAGCGGGGGGCTGGTTCAGCCGGCATCGGCAGATGCAAACACTGATGCAGAAGTGGGTGAAGCAGAATGAAGCTATCTTGCATAATCCCAATAGTATTGATTGCAGTCCTGCTTCTGCTTTTCGGCTGCGTGCAGAACGGAAAAACAGGCGATGCTGAAGGAGTTCTTGCAAGCGCGCAGCTTGAGGGAACCGGAAGCTCCGCATCAGACATTACCGCGGAAAATGTTTCGGACATAGGCACAAGCATAGATGCAACAGCAGATGCCATTGAGGGCTTTGAGGATACCGAGCTTGAGGAACTCCCAATAGATGAAACAACCTTCCAGTAAATCGGATTGTTGTTTCATTTTTTTCTTTTTTTATTTTTAACCGGCTATTGTGCAATTACGGTTTCTCGGAAACGGACCACAGAAGCCCGAAATATTTCCTGTAAGTTGAACTTCTCCAGCGTTTTATTGCGCAGCATCAAAATTCCTTGCGATTTTTGATAGGATTTTGTTGCTTTGCTTCATGTCCCTGCCCATGCGCTTCACGCTGCCGCCCATAGTTTTTATACTATTGTTTATGCCCTTCAGGGTCTTGGAAACAGAGCCATACTTGCCGTCTAACTTGCTGAAGTTATTGGAGGTTTCTTTCCTGAAGGAGTCAGTTTTTCCCCCAAGTGTAGACCCAAGCCTCTTGAAATTATTTGAAGTTTCTTTCCTAAATGTGTCCGTTTTGCCGCCCAAAGTATTTTCAAGCCTTTTGAAATTGCTTGAAGTTTCCTTCCTGAATGAGTCCGTCTTTCCACCCAGGGTATTTTCAAGCCGTTTTAAATTATTGGAGCTCTCTTTCCTGAATGATTTTGTTTCTGACATTAGCGAGTCGGTTTTTGAGTTCAGGGAATGCATCATCAGCGTTGCAATTTCCGCCTTTTCTATCATCTCCCTATTTTCAAGGCTAAGCTCTTTCCCATAATCTATTTCAAAGACCCCAAGCCCCCTGCCTGGCATTATAAATTCCTCATCCCCCCCAAAGAGAACCTTAATCTTCCCAACATGAAGCGATAACGGATCTGAAGGATTGCCTTTGATGTTTATTTTTTCTATGAAGGCGTATGTTTCCGGTTTCGCCGCTCGCGCATAAATTTCCACAGAACCATCATCCAGATTGCGCGCAAAGCCCCTAATTTGCATGTTCTTCGCTATCTGCTTTGCATATGCGCGGAAGCCAACGCCCTGAACATTCCCGAAAACCAGAATTCTTGCTATTGCCAAGTTTTCACATAAATACTTGCATGCAACCAATATTTAAGCATTCCTATTTTTACGCTTATTGCCGATACTTTAAATTGTCAGGTTTCAGCCCTGCGGAGCAGCCTTCTCTTTATTTTTCCCGCCTTTTCCCCTATTGCGCGCTTCCCGATCCTTTCTGCAATCTTCTCCTTTATTTTGCGCCTTCCCACAACGCTTTTTGTAGCGTACTTCAAACCCTGCAGAATTTCCTTCCTGTGCAATGGCTCAACCGCGGGCTCGTAAATATTGCTTTTAAGCTCCTTCATCAGCGGCCCCGCCCATATCACATTCCTTTTGTCCTGCAGCGCGCGCAGCAGAAATTCATTTGTAATTTCCTTTGTTTCATCGACCCTCATCCTCAGCATCCCGCAGCCTATCCTTTCCGCGGAATGCGCGTCGCTCCCTGCGGTAATGAAAGCGGCCTTCTCCCCCAGTTCTATTGGGGCAACGCAGCGGTTTACCAGCTCCGAGCTTTTCGCATCAATCTTCTTCCTCATTTTTGCCCCTATTTTCCCTATTGCAATCCTTCTCGCGACCCTGTTCCTCTCAAGGAAGCCGAAGAACTTCAATGGCCTCTTTATCCAGCCCGAATCCAGCACATACCTGTACAAGCTTCCTATCATCCCGTCGTATGTTTCCACCCCGATATAATTGCGCTCGACAATCCTCTCAAGGCTTTTCCTCCCTATCAAGTAAGCCGCGCTGTCCTGGCTGAATCCCCAGGGGTGCGCAATGCTAAGGAGCAAATTATTCTCTTTTGCAATTTCAATTGCCCTTTCTATTGGCAGATCAATTTGAAGCAGCTCGGGAATTCCATAAATGCTTTCATCCTTGCAGTAAGCAATTACATGCCCTATGTTTGTTTTCAGCTCAATCCCCGGAATAAGAAGCACGCCCTCCGGCTTCTCCGCTGCAATCCTCTCATATGCCTCCTTGGGGTTGTGCTCCGCGTGTTCCGTAATTGCAACGGCATCCAGGCCTATCTCAAGTACGCGCTTCCAGTACTCAGAGGCTTTAGTGTCCTTTTCAATTGCGTGAGTGTGAAGGTCCGCGCTGATGGTTTTGTGCATTATAATTAGATATGCAGAAAGTTATTTATAGGTTTACAAACCCAATTCTACAATGAGCAGGAATTTTGATGATGTTGCAAAACTCATAGATAAAATGCTTTCCAAAAAAGGGGATGTTGCTGACAGGAGTTTATCGCTCAGCGCGGAAGCAGATAATTTAATTGAAGAGGCAAGGGAAGTCAAGCAGGAAACACTCAGGCGCAGGATTGATGCAAAGTGCTTGAAAGAAGAAATTGGTGATGTTCTCTGGGATGTCATCCTCCTGAGCAAGATTTCCGAAAAGAAAAAATTGTTTACGCTTGATGAGATGCTTAAAGCGCTGAAAATTAAAATAAAAAAACGCAACCCGCATGTTTTCGGGAAGGAAAAGGCGAATTCACTGGAAGAGGCGGTTGAAGCAAAGAGAAGGGCAAAAAAGGAGTGGAAAGCAGAACAATAGTGCATTTTCAAGCCCAGAATTAATCATAATCTATTTAATTACTCCGCAGTAATATGCAAATACAAGCAAAAGGGGATTGTCGTATGGGAATATACTCGCTAGTTCTGGTCCCTAATGCAGGGGATATAAGGCTTTTTGAAAAATTAATGGAAAGCGCTTCTGCCATTTCAGGCGCAAAGAAAAAGGGGATTCCCCCGCACATTTCACTAAGGGAAACATTTGAAACAAGGGATATTGATGGCCTGATGAACGAGATTTCCGGATTTGTAAATAAATTTTTTCCCATTAAAATAAGTTTTGATGGATATAAAATCCTGCACAGGGAATACGCAGTCCTGGAAGCAGTTAAAACAAGAAAACTTCAGGAGCTGCACAAAAAGACAGTAAAAGCAGTAGACAAGTACAGGACAAATTATGTCCTGGAGAAATACAAAAAAGGCAAAGCCAGCCTTACCAAAAAACAAAAGGCCTATCTGAATCTGCACGGCTATCCTTATTGCCTTTATTTTTATCTGCCCCACATGACATTGGTCTATGGGATTAACCCGAAGAAACTTGCAAAAGCCAAGGCGTTTCTGGGCAAGCAGAAAATCCCAAAAAGCATAAGGATTGGTGCGATTACGCTGCTCAAAAAGAGCAATGCCAGAAAGATGGAGTGGGCTAAAAAGCTCATCATATCAAAATAACAAATAGCCTTGCTGTTGGTTTGTATATTATATTATTTTCTAGGCTCATTCTCTATTAACCACTGCCATGCGGGTTTGACTATTATTTTTTTGTTAGATCTTGTTAGTTGTTGCTCCTGATATAACGTCAATATAATGCCCTGTTTTGCCTTTATCTGCCCCATAGCCTCTGTTAGGCCTTTAATTTCTCTGGATATGTTGCTTTCATTTAATTCATAGCATGCTTGCATCGCTTGTTTATCATCAACAATTACGAAATCACATTCCGCATTAGTCTTTCCCTTGTAATAGTAAAACTCTTTTCCAAGCCTTTTCAATTGTATTGCTATAAGATTCTCCAGCAATACCCCTTTTTTTTCATTTATGTTCGGGGTGTTTTTCATCATTATTCCATTATCTATGCAATATACCTTCTTGGGATTTTTGTCAAATCGTTTAATTTTTCTTTCATATTTGTGCGTTGTAAATATGATATAGGACTCTTCTGCGCATCCGATATATTTTTGGATGGTATTAATACTTTTTATGCCGAAATTGTTTATTATCGACCTATAAGTTATTGGATTCGCAACATTTGCTATTAGGAATTTCAGCACCGCCTTAAGTTCAACAGGTTTCCTTATATTATGCCTGCTTACTATGTCTTTCTGTATTATGTCATTTATTACCTGGGTCAGAACCGCAGTGTTTGAAAACACAACCAATTCAGGCATGCCGCCATTTTCAAAATATTCCCTGAATTTTTTTGAGAAGAGGGCCCTTTCTTGCGTAGAATAAAGGCCTTTTTCAGGCAGCTTTATCTTGCATGCCCTGAGGAATTCTGTAAATGAAAAAGGATAAAGCTCTATGTCAACATGTCTTCCAGTAAGGTGTGTGCCAAGTTCCCTGCTCAGGAGATTTGCATTAGATCCCGTAATAAATACAGTGTAGCCTTCCCTCAATATCCTATTTATGAAAAGCTCCCAACCATTAATGTTTTGTATCTCATCAAAGAATACATTTCTCCTTTCTCCGAATAGCTCAATAAAGATTTCCATCAATGTCTGAAAATCTTCAGACTTGAAACCAGTTATTCTTTCATCATCAAAGTTAAAATAGTAAAAATTATTCTCAAATTTCGCCCTGATTATCTGCTTCAAAAGAGTGCTTTTTCCGCATCTCCTTAATCCCTTGATTACAAATGCCGAAGTTCCCTTATACGAGGATATTTCAGGAAAGACGCTTCTTGGTACAGAATCTTCCAGAGATTCAAATTCCCTCAACTGGTCCTTTATTACAGTCCCCAAGACTGACCTTGGAATCATAAAGATAATATGCAACAAAAGGTATATAAATATTGACTATTGTAATGAACAATAATGCCTAGTATTGTTCAATATAATGAACATTATTAAGAGGGCAGGAAGTTGTGGCGGATAAGGGAAATTTAAGCAGATTTGATTTTAAACCAAATGGTTGATTTTTGTTCAACCGCAGGTATATTAATCCTCAGAGCAGGGATTCTGAAAGATGAGTGCAATGTATGAAATGACAAGAGTTCTTTCAGCAAAAACTGCAAAGCGCAGGACCCTTGCAGACCTTGCAGTTGCCATCCTGGGAAAGGAATGGCCTCTTTCCTTAAATGCCATACATCAAAGAATAACCAAAGGGCATGGAAAAGCCGCATCAATCCAGGCAACCCATAAGAGCCTTGCAAGGCTTGTAAAGCAGAACATTCTTCTGAAGCAGAAAAAACGCTACAGATTGAGCCCGAAATGGCTTGAGCAAGTCAATAATTTCAGCATGCAGACAAAAGAGGCATATGCAACCGGAGGCATTAAAAAATGAAGAGAGCCGCCCATTTGTTCTGCAATTCTCCAGCATTTATAATTACTTGCGGCAATAGTATAAATCGGGGTCGTGGGGGTTTGAGGCAGTTGATAGGGAGAAATGGGATTCTTGCGATATGTAGGTAAATCAATCAACATAATTTTACACTATAATTAATTCAAAAACAGCAAAAGAGTGAAAAAGAACATGCAATTTAATATGTCAAATAGTCAAATTTATGTGGCTGGTTCTCCAGCAGTAGGAAAAAACCTATTTTGCCCATTATTATCAGAAAAGACAAACTCAAAATACATAAGATTTAATACCTTAATAAATAATAAGAATAAATTTCGTGTATCGGATTATATTGTTGAATACAAGAAAAATAACGTTTTTGCCTATTATAATTATAAAACACTCCAAGTGGTTTACGGAAAAAAGAAGCTTAAACGAATAATGGATGAATATAAAAAACCTAAAAATTTGAAAACCTATCTTGCAAAGTCCTCAACAAAAAACACTACACTAAAAACAATTCTTAATACACTCATCCGTGAAGAATACTTAGTTAGTGGAACTGAAGGCCCGATTTTAAATAATGCGAAACTTGAAGAACGCAATCGAATCAACCCAAATTTATTACGAATTTTACTGACGTTTGATTGCAATCTAGAATGCAAATACTGTCAAATCAGAACCAATCTTTTTAGTGAGTATAACAAACCAGTTACTAAAGAAGAAATCGACAAAGCCTTTGCATTGTTCAAGAAAAACAATAATGAATACAATATAATTTCTTTGTCTGGTGGAGAACCAATGCTCACTTTTGATTTAGTAAAGTATGTCGTAGAAAAATCCAAAAAAGAATTCAAACCTGGAAAATACCATATAGTATTGTCCTCTAATGGAACACTGATTACAGACTGCATCGCAGAGTATGTTGCCAAAAAAAACTTGTTGCCAATTATTTCCCTGGATGGTCAAGAAAAAGACAACAAAATGCGCATTTACCACAACGGCTTAGAATCCTACAAAAACATTCTTGCCGGAATTGAAACCCTAAAAAGACACAACTGCAAAAACATTGCCATTTCAATGACAATCGGAGCTCACAACATAAAAAACATCAAAAAAACAATGCAAAACATTATCAACAAAATCAATCCAGTAAGCGTTGGCTACAATTTCGTTCACTATCCCTACTTTAATAATCAACATTACTCTCTTCCTGATATTAATGATTACTCAAAAGCAGTCATTCACATTTTTACCGAACTTCGAAAGCACAAAATTTATGATGAGCAATTTTTCCGAAGACTCCAACCTTTTGTAGAACGAAAAATCCGAATAAAAGAATGCTCGGCACTCGGCGGCGCACTTAACCTCGTTCCTGGTGGCTTCATTGGTCCATGCAAAACACTCTTGGCAAGCAAACACTTCTCCCAACCAATTGATAAAACAGAAAACTTAGGGGGTTCCAAGATTTTTACTGCATTTTCGAACCGAAGCACATTAACATTGGATGAGTGTAAGAATTGTGTAGCCAGAACCATTTGTGGTGGAGGATGTACATTTGATTCCTTTGTAACGTATCACGATATTTTCCATGTAGACAAACGGAACTGCGAATATATCAGAAAAGTATTAGAATTTATGATTTGGGATCTATACAGACTAACTTCAAAGAAAAAAACTGATGTTTTGATTCCGACCAACAAGGATCGCAAAAAAATGTATGGGGGCATTAAACTTTTGAGTACCACCCTTACAGAATCCGTTGGCCATAAAATATATTGAAATATACTTCCCACATACCTTCTCCAACATATTGAGCGTCTTTCGTTCATGAATTATGATCTATTCAATAACACAACGAAAAACCTTTGTATTTATATTAATTTTCAAATAGAATAATATTGATAAAAATGATTAATCCAAAACTTATTCGAAAAGAATTTGAGTTTGTCAAGAAAAACTTGGAAAGACGCAGAGACCAAAAAACAATACAAATTCTGACAGACTGGTATGCTCAAGACAAAGAATTACTCCCACTTCAACAAGAAATAGATTTTTTGAGATCAAAAATAAATAAAATCAATCAACAAATAATAGTAGAAAAACTAAGCGAAAAAGATATTAAACCACTTGTAGCCGAAGCAAAAATAACAGCCCAGGTTATTAAAGAAAAAGAAGTACGTCTTAGTGCCTTAAAAATAACTCATCGTGATTTACTGATGCGAATTCCAAACCTACTAGATGAATCGGTTCCAGTGGGAAATGATGGTAGCGAAAATCAAGTCATAAAAAGAGTGGGGAGTATAATTGAACCGGATTTTGAACCGAAACATCACGGGCAATTAGCTACAGAACTTGGTGTAACCGATTTTGAAAGGGCCGTTAACCTATCGGGTGCAGGTTTTTACATTTTGAAAGGAGACTTAGCACTCTTAAATTTAGCAATAGTAAACTACGCAGTGAACAAATTAGCAAAAAAAGGGTTTACCTTTGTCATCACACCAGGCATGATAAAACGAAAACCCTATGAAGGAGTAATTAATCTTGCAGACTTCCAAGATATGTTATATAAGGTAGAGAAAGAAGACTATTACCTCATTGCAACTGCCGAACATCCTTTAATCGCAATGCACATAGGCGAAACATTTGACTCTAAAGATTTACCTATAAAATACATGGGATACACAACGAACTACAGAAAAGAAATTGGTGCCCACGGATTAGATGAAAGAGGGCTTTTTCGATTACACCAATTTGATAAAGTAGAACAAACAATTATTTGTGAACCGGAAGAAAGCAAAAAATGGCATGAAGAATTATTAAAAAACGCTGAAGAAATAGTCAACGATTTTGAAATACCTTACCAGGTCATTTCAATTTGTGATGGAGACATTGGACTAGTCGCAGCTAAGAAGTATGATATTGAGGCATGGTCACCGCGTGAAAAAAAATACTTTGAAACTCATTCCTTATCAAATTGCACAACTTATCAATCGTTGCGATTAAATATTAAGTACAAAAACAGCAAAATAAAGGATTATGTTCACACCCTAAATGCAACTGCAGTTGCTGTACCTCGCATGCTAAGAGCAATCATCGAAAATTATCAAACAAAGGATGGAACAATAAAAATTCCAAAAGTGTTGCAACCAAATATGGGTGGAAAAAAAGAAATAATGAAGAGCCGTCCAGAAAGAATAAACTAGTCGAACAACTTCTCCAAAAACTCTTCTGTAATTACATTATTTCCCCCGTTTGATTTCTTATACTTTTTAAAAGCTTGGAAAATGTCATTGTCAGATTTCTTGATTCCAAATGACTTAAGTGTTTTAATGAAACAGCCTAAACTACTATTAATGGTAAGAGGAAAATCAGTCCGTTTCCCCCATTGTTCGAAATTGACTACTTGAAAAGAAAATGGATCTTTTTTCATCCAGTCTTGGTGAATACCTGACGCGTGTTTTGACACCCACTCCCCAACAACCGGTGTGTGCAACGAAAGGGGGTTATATTTAATTATTTTTTTTAAAGCTTCAACAGCCAGCAAGGCATTTTCAGATTGAAAGTTTATTTTTTTATGAAAATAATCCCTTCGGCTTAAAAGGCTGGCAATAACTGCTTCTTTTTGCGCGTTTCCCGCCCTCTCACCAATACCCGCAACAGTAACTTCTGCTTGTTTTGCACCAGCTTGAATTCCTAAAATAGTGTTTGCAACAGCTAATCCTAAATCATTGTGGGTATGAACACTTAATATTGTCCTGTCTCTCACTTTTTCTTTAACTCGTTTAACTAAAGAATAGTATTCTAACGGTAATGCAAAGCCAGGGCTGTCTGCCAAAGTAATAATTTTAGCCCCTGCTGATTCAGCAGCAAGTACAGTAAGCAAAAGGTATTTCCAATTTAATCGAACTGCATCAACCGCACAATATTGAATTTGTAAGCCGGGATAAAGTTCTTTAGCATACTTAATACTCTCTACAATTTGCTTTTTTGCCGACTTTATGTTCAGCCCTAATGTTTTATCTTTTTTTGTCGTGCTCCCTGCAATGAACAGATAAATTCTACCCCTTCCAGAAGAAATTGCCGGTTCAAGTGCCGCAACTGTTTTTTCAACATCCTCCAATTTACACCTTGAAATAGCAGAAATTACAACAGGCCACTTCTCAAGTGCGCAAGATTCGCTTATTTTTTTAACTGCTTTAAAATCTTGGCCGTGTGCGGCAGGAAATCCACATTCAATGACGTCCGCTTGTCTGTTCTTTCCAAGAAAACGCGCAAATTTTAGCTTTTGTTTCCAGTTTAAATTACCCTCTGCTGTTTGAACTCCATCACGCAAAGTTGTATCATACACAAATATCTTGTTCACACGCATTTAGTTACCTTTTTTATTCTCTTCTCTAGAAAGTTAATTATATCCCCGACTTTTTCAACTTCAATAATCTGTTTCAATGACATCTTAACTCCAAATTCCTTTTCAATAGCATCAATGAGTTTTATGTGATTTAACGAATCCCACGATTGAAAATCATTTGGAGTCATTTTTGGAGAAATATTGATTGTTTTGTCTCCAAAAAAATCCCTAAAAACTTTGTTCAATCGTATTGAGATATCACTTTTCATTTGACTCACACACATGTACTTTCAACGGTTTAAAGTTTGAAACATTCAGCACCCAAACAGAATTGTTTTTTGTTGAACTCTTTCTTGAAAAACCTAATTTACCATACAAATCACGAACTATCTCATTTTTTTGAGTCTTGTTATACTTTCCAATAACAAACTTCTTCTTCAATCTAATGGCCTGTTTAATGACCCAATTAATTACAAACTTTTCGATGTCTCTAGAAAAAACTCTGCAACTCATTACCCAATTGAGAATAACCAATGCATCATTTTTCTGTTGTAGCACCATTGCGCTAATAGATCCTGAATCTCCAAATTTATCATTTAAATCAAAGACCGTAAACATTTTCAAATTATTGTCTTTTAATTCTGTTTCTGAAAACCTTTCCCCCGTGAGATTAAATTGATTGCATCGCTGAAACAGTTGTACGGCTCTTGGAGCATAAAAATCTTCATTATAATGAATATTACAAACCATGGTAAGGCTATCTAAAAACTCCCCTAAATCTTTAAACTTTGATTTGTGTTCATTTCTCAAAGTATTTACTTTATAATATTCCGTTCTTCGAACGTCTTCTTCAGTAAACGAAGCCGACTCAAACAGATTTAGCTCTTGTAAAAATGTGATATACTCAACAGGGTCTTCCGGCAAGTCAGGAACACAGATCCCCCAACAGCAGCTTTCTACCAATTCTCGTTCAACAGGATCATCGTCAAAAAAAACCATTGAATCTATTTCGATGTTCAACTCTTTAGCTATTTTTTTTATGTTGGTTGCTTTATCTTGCCAATTTATTGCAAAAAATGAAATATCATTTTCTCTCAAAATCATATCTGGGTGTTCTCGGAAAACTTTTATTGCATTCTCAAATGAATTCTTGCTACAAACAGCCAGTATTATCCCTCTCTGCTTCAAATTTTTCAAGTATTGTTGAATTCGTGTGAAAGCTTCTCCGAAAGCAGTTCCCCCTATTGCAATCTTTTCAATACCGTCCTCTGCCACTATACCGCCCCACACAAAATTATCCAAATCAAATACAACACATTTTTTTGTTTTTCCTTTTACTGCCAAAATTATATCACAAATGTTTTTGGCAATATGGGCAGTAAAATCCAGGGAAGGATAACTTTTTGAGTAATGCCATATGCGATAGTCCGTCCAATTTTTTCTCCCAAAATAAGAGGATAAAAAGTCTACGTCGTTTATGAAAACATTTTTGTAGGTTCTAGCGACGGATGAGATTTCTAAGTTTAATCGGATTATTGCTTCTTTAAAGGAAAAAAGTTTGTTTTCGTAATTGCCAAACTCTCTCCAAGTATCTACTTCGAAATTGCTCTGAATAATACTGCATGTAATTCTTTCATTAATTGAGTTCCAAAGTGAAATGATTTTTTTAGTTTCTTGTTTTACAAAAGTGTTAAACTCCCTTTTGTTAGCAAAAATAAAATTTTTTCTATTAAGCAACAAGAGATTATTGTTAATCACAACTATCTGGGGTTTGAAAGTAATCAGCTTTGAATCACGGTTCAAAAATTCCTGTATCGTTGAGTTAAAATTACCAAAATAGAATTTTGGCGAAAAACCATTGATCAATAAGAATGACTTTAGTGCGGGTTCAAATAGTTTAGAAGCACTATTGCCAAAAATAGCAATACGTATTATTGGCAACCCTTTCGAATCCATTTCTTCTGCAATTTTGCATATTTCATTGTATGACTGCATTCTATCACACGACCGAAAGTACTGCCTTACCACTATGGCTGGCTGGTGAACGGTTGCTTTTATCTCTTTCTTGAAATATTTCATTGTTGTCGCGCGCAGCCGCCAAAGGTGGCCCTCTAGTGGCGGGATAGGAGACTAAGCTATGGATAAAATAAATGGCATAAGCTATAAAAAAGGGAATGATACAAGAAGCAACTGGATAATGTTCATTAAAACATTCGTTACTTGTGCCCTTAACGATACGGCCTTCGCTAATTGGCTCCGATTATTCTAAGCTCTTTTTAGGTTTCTTTATAATCTCGCTTCTTTGGGAGCATTATTGTCATAGCAATGGCAAAATCTGCTGAATGGGAAATGCTAGATAAAAAAGAAACACGGGGGAGTTTTTTTACTGAAATTAAAATTGCCCTGTCTTTTTTGGGTTCAATTCGGATGTCTTTTAATCCTAGTTTTACGGTATTCGCGCAAGCTTTTATTGTAGCTTCTTTGGCACAAAAGATTCCTGCAAAAGAAGCGGCTGTGTTTTTTCTTTTTTTAAGGCAGTACTTAATTTCATTTTCTAAAAATATTTTTTTAAAGAACATTTTATTTTCTTTGTAACTTTTGTTGAATCGGCTTATCTTTTCAATGTCAATTCCCACCCCTTGCATTTTTTTCACCTAGATTATATCTTCTATCTTCCAATAAGCATATGTGTGCTGGTATTCTCGGGGGAAGTCTGCTTCTATTTCAGACAAAAATTCTGTTAATGGAATGTTAGAGTTGACTAGAATATTCTGAGAAAATTGGTCTTTGGTCTCAAAGAGAAGTTTTGTGAAAAGGATTTTACGTTTTTTGTATATTTCTACAGCCTTTTTTCTTCTATAATGCAATAGGTAGTGTAGTCGTAACCAGTCTTTTTCATTCTTAACATAATCGTTTAGATAAGTAGTTGCATAGCTTGGAAGGTCTCCCTTGAGGAGTTCAAAAGGAGTTAAAGGGTTGACACTTTTTTTAGAAAACGAGGGCTGTTTAAGTTTAATCAGTTTTGATATTACAAAGTGTCTCCATTTGAGGTTTGGGGGGGCACGATTTCGTTCTAGAAACCACACAATTTCCTGGTGATCTGCGCACATCATTCTGGAGAATTTACAATCAAATTGCGCTATCCATTGCAAAAATTTCTTTTCTTCTTGAATATATTCGTTTTTCAATACCAGAAATTTTTTTGAAGCTGTTTTTTTAATGTTCTTAAATCGCTTAGAAGGGTCATAAATTGGCGTAAGCTTTTGAATCCACCAAAAAATGTATGGGTTTACTATTGGGGTTTGAATATTTTCCAGAATATCAAAATAAGAGGATTTGTCATCTTGGAAATGTAAACGAATTCCCCCTTTAACCAGAACTCTTGGGGAGAGCATCCTTGAAATTCTCTCTGCGTCTTCTGAGACTGCTGTTGTATCTGAGCCAGAAATTATCAGGTCCAAATCAGAATATTGGTCAATTTGAATGTTCTTCGTTGAAGCCCCTAACAAAATCATATATTTGCCAGGATAATTTTTAGTCAATAGTTTGGCAAATTTTTTTGAAATTTTAATGCTATTTTTTGCAAAATCCAAAAAGCAACACCACCTTTCTTAAGAACATTTGTTCATTTTTGGGGATAAGATTAATTAGAAAAACGTTCTGTTGTTTCAAAAGCTGCTTTTCAAATTTAAGGTAGTTTTTGATTCTTTTTCTAAGGATTTGCTTGTCATCATCGGCGCGTATGCCTAATTTCCCATGGCAACGGGGGCATTTCTTGTGAATCCTTTTATTATATGTTTCGAGACATCTTGGGCAAAACCTACGATTTAAGGCATTCTTAAAAATTGTTTCTTTATCGTAGTACGTAATTACAAATATGATTCCGTCGCTGCAAAGCTTGGCTTGACTTGCGGTGCGAGGAAATCCATCTACAATACAAAATGCCGGGAGTTGTGAAAAGGCTTTTTTTACTTCATAGTTTGATGCTAAAGCCGCTCTTTCTTTTTTCTTCAATTGCAAGCTAAAGTTAATTAATGGCAGTCCGGTTATTTTAGATAACAAAAAGGAGAAAAATGTTTTACCGATTGCTGGAGGTCCAGTGATATATATTCTCATAATTTTTACTCTTTTTGTATAAAATAAATCAACATAACTTCTTTTAAAATACTGTTTTTTGGGTAATAATTTTTTGAACATGTTGCAATCTTGCAGTTCTCAAAGAAACTCAAATTAACCGGGATAATGCCCTGCTGCATTGGGCTTCATTGAAGTCTCTTTTTTCTCACCCAATCCTGAGATTGTCCGCTATCATGCATAGCAGTATCTCTTTGCGTTGTTGGGTTGCTTTGTGTAGGTAGAGAAACCCTCCATAGCGGCGTTTAAGTCTGCCGATTGCAGACTCGCTTATACTGCGCCTTAGGCTTTTCGTTATGCATATTGCTAAGTTTTTTGCCTGACATATTTATCCTCTAATTTTATGAGCATACTCATATGCAACATTCTCTTTCCCTGTCATCCCCCCAGCTAATTTCTATCTGAATTTATCCCTTCTTGGTAAATCTTTTACTAAAGAACCTTGGCGCTGAACGCTCCGCTTTTCAAAGCGGAGATGAAAGCTATTGTACTTATCATAATTAAACGCCTTGGCATTTATGCCAAGGTTCTTTACATTCCTGCAATTCATCGCAGAACTTGCAGTTGAACTGGTAGCTTGCATACTGCCCAAAACAGGCCATTCCCTGCTTTTCCTTATGCGTGCCATGCCAAATTCATATTTGTGCCTCCTGCAGGCAAGGCGGTTAAGGCACATAATCTATCAGAACTTGCAAAATTTTTTGTAAATAAATTCGGGAAATCCTGACTTAGGCAATAAATGGCATCAGCCAGAGCCATGTTATGTATAATCATTTGCTTCCCGCCCCATCAAAAGGTTTTTATATAATGGAATTATTATTAATTAAGCGGAATCTGGAATGATTTTCGGAAAGTGAAAAGCAATGCCAAAGGACGGGATTGAAAGGGTTGAGACGGGGATAAAGGGCTTGGACAAGGCGCTTAATGGCGGCGTTCCCCGCGGCAATTTAGTTCTTATTTCAGGCGGAGCAGGCACTGGAAAGAGCACGCTCTCCCTGCAATTCGTTTACAACGGCGCAAAGCTCTATGGCGAAAAAGGCGTTTATTTTACCACAGAGCAGAGGGAAGATGAGCTTAGAAAACAAGCCACAAGATTCGGCTGGGATCTGGCAGCATTGGAAAAGAAAGGGCTGCTAAAGCTGATTTTCCTTGATATTGTGCACAAGGTGAATTTCTATGAAACAATTGAAACAACCATCAGAACCTTCAAGCCTGAGAGAGTAGTAGTGGATTCAATGGTAACGCTTGCAGACAGCATGAGCATAACAGACTTCAAGGACCTTACTGCAATCTCATTTGCACAGCTCTTGGAAAACGTGGGACCGCAGGCGCAGGTGCAGCAAGCGGAGAAGCTCATAACGCGCAATATTCTTTACAATCTCTACAGCGCGCTGAAGCAGGCGAATGTAACAGCGCTTCTGGTTTCAGAGCTGCCTGAAAAGAGCGATTTCCTGAGCGCTGATGAGATAAGTGAATTTATAAGTGATGGAGTTATTTTGTTGCATTATTTAGGCATTGGCAGCGCAGAGTTCAGATCATTACAAATTAGGAAAATGCGCTACACAACACATGAGAAAGATTACATTTTGTATGACATCGCTAATACAGGAATTGAAATTAAAAAAGAAGCAGAAATAAAAGTTTGAATGAACGAATTAAAATTTCTCTCAATAAAAGATGGAGAAGAACAATGGGTGTTTTTGGAATAGAATATGGGGAGATAGCAAAACTTTTAATTGGTGGGCAACTTACGTTTAAAGAAGGAAAAATAGAGCTACTTGGAGAAGGCGTTACTTTTGTTCCACTTACAGACCACATCGCAGAAATAAAATATTATGAAAATATGAATGCGGAGAATGGAATATATATTGGAGCCAAATATACTGGTCTTACTTGGAATGAAAAAATGTTAACTAAATATAAAACAAAAACACCTAGGGAGATTTTTGAGTGGGGAAATAAAGTTATGAATCTTGCAGGCTACGGTGAATTCAAAGTTTATAAAGAAAATAAAGATAGGACTGAATGGATCTGGAGAATTTATAATAGCCAAATAGCTGAAGCATACCTCAAGAAGTATGGAAAAGCAAAATGGCCAGTTTGCCACAGGGTTAGGGGCTACTTCGCCGGAGCAGCAAGCTTTGTAGCTAGAGTTGACTTGGATGCTGTGGAAGTAAAATGCAAAGCAAAAGGGGACTCATATTGTGAATTTGTCATTAAAAAAAATAAAAAATTTAATATAGCAACTACATTAGTAAAAAAACAACTTAAAGATATAGGTCAGGAGTCATATGCAAGAGAATAAACCAATTAAGCTAAATGCATTAAAAAATCATGAGTCAAACTGGAAAACATTAGAACATACTGTTAAACTCTATAAAGAAGTTGGAAAACGCAACATATATCTCTTTGATTGGCTTCTTTATATGTGGGAAAATTTATATCTTTCTTGTGTTGATTTAAAATGCATTGACTCATTAAGCACCACTAAAACAAAGGTTGCTATTCTTGATACTCTTATTGATGATGTTGCAGATAGTACTAAAATAGAAGATGATTTTTTTTTAAATGAACTTTCTAAGTTTGCTTTTGAAAGAAAGTATATTGAATGGAATAAACTAAATCAATACCAAATAAAGTATATTAAAAATACCTTGGCTGTATGGGATGACATTATTGAAACTATCAAGAAATACCCCCGATTTGAAGAATTTAAGAGAATTCTCGAATGGGATGTTAATCAAGTAATTAATTCAATGAAGTTTGCTCATTTAGTGAATACTGTCCCTAATCTCAATAACTTGGTTGAAAATAGAGCTTATGGACACCATAGTATGACAGTAATCATGTGTGGTACAATAGATTTAATGTGTTCTCCCTCATTCGATATGCGAGATTTTTCTAAAATTAGAAAAGTTCTATATTATGCCCAACAGTTAGCTAGAATTGGAAATATGATTAATACTTATCCAAGAGAAATAAATGAGGAGGATATCTCAAGTGAGATTCTCACAATGGCCATTGAAGATAAGATTATTGACTCAGAAAAATTAAAAAATAGTCTAAGGGATAAAAATAATGTTGTCTTAATTACTCAGTTAGTGAAAAAGTTTGATGAGTATTGGGATGATCTCTATTTTAAGATAAAAGAGGTAGGTAGAGATATAAAGTCTATTGATATTAATGAGTTTTTGAGAGAAAGAAAATTCATTCAACAGAAATATGAGGAACGAGTAAAATATTGGTTGAAAGATTATGCCGATAAACGATTCGTTGAATTTTAATGTTTTTTTAAGGTGCTGAAGACTAATGGAAGACTCACATAAACGTTCTTTGGTTAAATCAATTACATATAGAGCAAGTGCAACATTAGCTTTAGCGATAATTTCTTGGTTTTATACAGGAAATCTTCTTGAGACATCGTTCATTACAATAATTTTTACTATAGTAGCGACTATAATTTACTACTTCCATGAGAGGGTTTGGGATAGAATTAAGTGGGAAAGACACATAAGAAAATAGTTATTGGACAATCTCTTTGTAATTTAATTGTCATACCATTTACCTGAAATATTTCATCAACTGTTTCTTCAAAAACTTTGCCATATCAGGATTTCTTGTTATTGTGAGGTCAAAATGCATCGGAGTTTTTAGTGTATTTCTGAAATATACCTCCCTGAAAAGGTCTGTAAGATTTTTGTTTCTGTTATACACTTCATCCAATATTTGTTTAGTTTCTGCAGAAGATACAACTTCAATTATACAATCTCCTTGAACATACAGCGAGTCATCGAATAGTTGTTCCTTTGTGCCTATTTTTACATTGCTTACACCTGCTCTTAGAAATTGTTTTTGAAGCCATTTATCAAATGGGCTGGCCAATGAAACAATAGCGTAAGTCTTCTTACAGTTTCTGGCAACGCCTTGCAAAATCGCAAAATCTTTGAAATTGAATCTTAATGGCCAATACATGTGCCTGAACCAAGCAATTGCTGTTGGGTCACTATCTCCTGCTAAGATTCTATTTGCAAGCAACTCTGCTATAAAAACGGATAAAACGCTAAAGTCATTAAACTCCAATTTAATAGTCCCCTTGAAATTCGGATCAATGTCATAAATCATCCCTTCTTTGTTGTATAGTTTTTCCAAATTTGTAGAGAATTTCTTTATATTTGAAATCCAATCCTTGTTCAACTCATATTTTGCTCCCGCCCTGTAAATAATTCTGTTTTCTTCAAGCTGTTTTAAACTTTTATGGATAGCCTGGTAAGAAACATTTAACGAGAGCTGCCTCTTGGTTCTGCCATAAATTTCCTTAGCGCTCAATGGCCACTCCTGGCTTAGTATGGAGATGATGGCGTCTTTGGTGGTATTTTGTTTGGTGTTCAATTGCGGAATTATGGGATTAACCGGCATCTTATTCACTCCTGAAATATTTCATCAATTGCCTTTTCAAAAATTTTGCCATTGAAGGGTCCCGTGTTATTGTAACCTCAAAATGCATTGGAGCCTTTAACGCGTCCCTGAAATACACTTCCCTGAAAAGATCTGTAATATTCTTGTTTCTGTTGTATATCTCATCCAATATCTGTTTAGTTCTTTGGGAGGCATTGAATTTTATCACGCTATCCCCGTGAACTATTAAATCATAATCAAATAGCTCTTCCCCAATCCCTATTTTTACACCTTTGAAACCGGCTTTCAAATACTGCTTCTGGACCCATTTATCAAACAAGCTGGCTGAAGAGGCAATAACATAGGCATTTTTGCAGTTTTTGCCTATGCGTTGAAGAAGCTCGAAATCCTTAAAGTTAAATCTTAGCGGCCAATAGAGGTGCCTAAGCCAGCCAATTGCCATGGGGGCGCTATCTCCCACCAACGTATTGCTTGAGAGTATTTCCGCAAAAGTAACAATCATAACTGCATAATCATTAAACTGCCACTTAATTGTCCCCCTAAAGTTCCGGTCAATTTCATAAACCATCTCGTCTTTATTGTATAATTTCTCCAGGTTTGTAAAAGATTTCTTTGTGTTTGAGATCCAGCTTCTGTTCAGCTCATATTCCCGCCCGACCTTGGAAATAATTCCCTCTTTTTCAAATTGCTTTATTGTTTTGTGGACGGCCTGATAGGAAACATTCAAGGAAAGCTGCCTTCGGGCCCTGTTGTGGATTTCTTTTGCGGATAGGGGCCATTCTTGGCTAAGAATTGAGACAATTGCATCTTTGGCAGTTTTTTGCTTGGGATTTAATTGCGGAATTACAATATTGGTTGTCATTTTTTATCGCCTTCAAAATACTTCAAATATTCCTCTCTTATCTGGTCAGCAAGAACCTGGTTCCTTGTTATGACCATGTTGATTATCGGCTTTGCATCCCTCATTCTGTCCAGATGGGATGCCAGATTGAATTCAGTAATGGTTTTCGGCGATTTGTTCTGCAAATACCATGCGTGCCTGAAATCAGGCGAATACCATATCTGCCCTACATAATCCCCTATAACTATCGTATCGCACAAGGGAGTAGCGCACTCAACCCCAAACATGATGTGCTTTGCCCCGAAACCTTTCAAGCCATCTGCAAACATCCTGTCCAATAAATTATCTTCCTGCGAGAAGATATAGTATGGAGTTTTTGCAAAAACCTCTTTTAATTCCGCATAATCCTCGTCTTTCAGGCCGACTATTGAGTAAATATTCCTCCATAAGCAGATATTCGGCTTGTTTTTTGGGTTTGGATACTGCATATATATTCCAATCAGGAATCTTGCAAGCTCCAGAATTCCGATGAATGTGAGATTGGCAACATCCTTTTTGTGCAGGTCTTTAAGCTCATTAATCCCGATCTTGCCGGAATAATGCAGGTCCAGCGTGGCTGCGGAATGTTTGACTCTTTTGATCCAGTCCTTGTTCAGGGAATATTCATTCTCTTGCTTTTCCAATACTTTGTCATCCAGCAGCTGCAGAAGCAATTTGTGCACCGCCTGATAGCTGACATTCAGGCCATGCTCCCTAATAACTTTATTGTAAATCTTCTTTGCACTAAGCGGCCATTCCTGGCTTAAAATTGAGATAATTACGTCCTTGGTAGATTTATTCTTAGAAGCCAGCTGCGGAATTTGAATATCATCAATCATTTTCTCTCTCCCTTGAAATATTCCATTGTCTGTTCCCTGATTCTGTCTGCAACTTCCCGATTCTTTGAAACTATAACATTGAACTTATCACTATGCTCATATATGAGCATCAGCAGTTTGCTAAGTCTCAGTTTGTCTAAAATTCTAGCAATTTTGCAGTATCTAAGCCAGTCCTTTCTGAATTTTGGTGAGAAATAAATTAGCCCAACGTAATCTCCCTGGACCATCGTGTCAGGATTAAAGGGAATATCAGCCCCCAATAGAACTTTTGCCCCAAGACCTGTGAAGTTTTCAGCAAATATCTTGTCCATTGTTGTCTGGTTGTGCCCCAACATATAGTATTGTGTTTGTGAAAGCCTTTGCCTTAATCTCCGGTATTCCGAATCGGAAAGGCTGATTGGGGGGTAGATGCTCCACCAATGACAAATTCCTGGCTTCTTGTCAGGATTTGGATATGCAAAAAATACATCCAAGATGAATCTCGCCAGATCCATAGGGTCATTAAATGTGAAATTGAATACTTCCTGATTTTCAGAATGTTTCATTGATGCAGGAATTTTAGTTATGTATGCCCTTTCTATGAATTCCCCGAAATTCTTAATGCTTCTAATCCAATCCAGGTTTAACATAAATCCTTTTTCAATCTTCTTTATTTGCCCTGCACTTTCCATCTCATTCAAAGTTTTATGAACTGCCTGATATGAAATCGCAATCGTACGCTTTCTAAGCAAGCGATTGCAAATCTCTTTGGCACTCAAAGGCCACTCTTCAGCCAAGATTGCAATAATTTGGTCTTTCGTTGATTTTGATTTAGAATTCAGCTGTGGGATTGAAATGTCCATAGCCATTTTACTCCCCCTTCCTGAAATATGACAAGGTCTGCTTTTTCAGGAATTGCGCAAGCCCTTTGTTGCGGTTGATTACCACAGGGATCCTGACCTTTTTCTCAAACACGTTCCTGAAAAACCCGTCAGCATCAATGTCATTTGCGCCTGATGCGCGCTCATAAACCTTGTCAATTTCGTATTTTATTGCCTGGGGGTAAAAGACCTCTGCTACAATGTCCTTGTATATTACCATGTCAATAGTGGATGCTGAGTCAACACCGCACTTTGCATGAATTCCTTTCTTACGCCAAAAATTGCAGAACTGCCTGTCAATTGCGGTATTGCCCCTTGTTATGGAATATGTATTGCATGCAGCCAGGATTTCATTCATCTGCCTGTATTCCTCCATAAACATAAAAAGCGGTATCCAGAAATGGGTCCAGTGCAGGCAAAGAACCTCTTTTTTGCCTGAGATTTCCTTCTTCCCAAATCCTATAAGGAATTTGTCCACATCATAAACCGAATTAAACATGAGATTCAATGGATTGGCGTTTGGATTCTGCGGCTCATTTAACGCATATGCTGTTTCCAGATGCTCGCTGAATTCCTTAATATTCTTTATCCATTCGTTGTCCAGCAGATATGCCATGCCCTGGCTTGCTATTATCCTGTGCGATTGAAGCGTATTGAGCGTCTTATGAACCGCCTGATAGGAAATGCCGATTGCCTGCTGCCTGCGGAGCTTGTTGTAAATCTGCTTGGCTGTAAGGGGCCACTCTTCGCTGAGTATTGAAATAATCGCGTCCTTCGTGGAGCCTGCTTTTGAACCGAATTGCGGCAGGATTGGGCTTGAGCCTGTAGGCATAATAAGTAAATATAGTGGAGGGGAAGCTTTTTTAAATTCAACCATTTAGTTGATTTCTGTTCAACCGCAGGTATATTAATCCTCAGAGCGGGAATTCTGAAAGATGAGTGCAATGTACGAAATGACAAGGCTTCTTTCAGCAAAAACTGCAAAGCGCAAAACTCTTGCAGACCTTGCAGTTGCTATCCTGGGCAGGGAATGGCCCCTTTCCTTAAATGCCATACACCAGAAAATAACCAAAGGACATGGAAAAGCCGCATCAATCCAGGCAACCCATAAAAGCCTTGCAAGGCTTGTAAGGCAAAATGTTCTTCTGAAAAGTAAAAAACGCTACAGACTGAGCCCGAAATGGCTTGAGCAGGTAAATAATTTCAGCATGCAGACGAAAGAGGCTTATGCGTTGTCATGTAACAGCTAAACACACATTGAGACTGTGATGAAAATGAATGAATTTTACCATGCTAGAAGACTTAAGATTCTTGAACTCATGAAACAAGAAAAGACACAACACCCCAACAAAAATTATCTTTCTATTCACAAACAGGTATGTAGTTATCCTGTTTTGTCAATCGTTGCTCCAGTCGTAGACAGCTATCAGGATAAAATAGAGTTTCCTGGCGACCCAATGTGCTTGTACACTGCCCTCGCTTACCCAATCAAGCAAGTAGTGGACCACGTTGATAAAGTTTCAAAAGAGTTTGATCAATTTCCAGAGAGAAAAATTGGCTTCTACAACGACCTTTTCCCACAATGGTTTCAACTTCCATCTAACGGCTACAGAAACTTTGCTTCCGAAGAACAAATATCAAAGTATGACTACAAAGACGGTGACTTTTTTAACACAGACCAACTAGTTTTTGATCCGCGAGCATGGACACCTGATACCAAAGATTGTCTAAATAGGCTGTTGAACTTTATAGATCCAAAAGTCGTATTGATTAGTGGGGTTTCTTCGGCGCAAAAATTTGTAGTTGAAATTGCAAAGATCGTGAAAGACTATAATGATAAAATAATAATCATAGTGGGGGGACGGCACGCAGATGAAACAATAAAAGAAAAAAATGGTGAAATTGTTTTTGAACAGGCTAGCATAGTAAGTGCTATTGCAGAAAAAAGAATACTGCCCGTAATTGACATTGTGTTATCTGGCGAGGGCTATTATGCGTTAGATTTTCTCATGAAAACAATATCCCAAAGTATGGATATTGAAAAAAAGATTGTTTTGGATTCAAAGATTTTGCTTGAATCGCTTACAAAAAAAGAGCATTTGTTAGCAAAGGTTCTAGGAAAGGCAATCATCACCTGTCTTATCGGAGGAAAAATACGATTTTTTGTGACAAGTGGGAAAAAAACAAGATTGGAATACCCCTTTGTAATTAGAGCACGTTTTTCTGTATTCTCTGAAAAAGAGAATAAACCGCCAATAACCGCCCACATAAATACTTCACACACTTGCCTTTACAGTTGCTTATATTGTTCAGAAGGCAAAAATGTCGTCAATCGAAATGTGTATGCTAGCGAAAAAAGATACTTTAAAAAAACAATCAAAGACTATTTGGATTATGGGGCATTGGCATTCTTTTTTGATGATTCAGTCCTTTGCGGTGGGAACATTGCAAGAATTGGAATTTTGCTAGAAGCGCTTTCAGAATTAAGGGAAGAAGCGAAAAAGAAAATGAAAACATTCTCCTATTTGGATCCCTGTCTTGAGAAAGTGTACAGGACAGCAAATTTTGAATGGGGGGCTCAGCTAACATTTGATTCAATTACAACAGTCTTGCCAAAGGAAGAAGCGAGAAACATTCTGAAAAAAATGAATGAAACTGGTTGCAGATACTTGTATTTTGGCATTGAGAGCCTTGCTGAAAAAGTAATAAGAAATGTCCACAAGAACTTGCCCAACAAGGATGCTGATTGGCTGGAAAAAACAATAAAAGCGCTGGAACTAGTTAAAGAGGCAAATATCCGTGCAGGTGCTTCCGTTTTATTTGGGTTGCCTGGAGAAACAATGCAAACAATAGACTTCACCATCAATGAGGTCGCAAAACTGGTGCGAAAAAACCTTCTTTTAATAGTCAGCCCAAACATCCTTTCATATCATCCAGGAACACTAATAACTGAAATGGATTCTGCGAAGGAGAAAATAGATTATTTTAACCAAATAGAGGATATCAGTCCACCCTATTCTTATTTTGAAGAAGCATTCAGATGCCTTGTTTCAATAAGGCTAACCGAGGAAATGATTTGGCACATTCATAATCAAACAAAATTAAAATGGAAAAAACACCGCAACATGAATTTAATGAAGATCCCCAGACTTCCGATGGATATCACAAAAGAAAGACTGGTGAGTTTTTATTCCACTATTGGAAATAGGCTTGTAGAACAAAAAAATTATCCCCCCGAAATCAATGAATTTCTTGAACTAGAAAAAAAGTTGTTTAAAGACTTGGTTAAAAAAGAAAACTGCAAAATTATTGTTGAAGTTGGTTGCATGGATACTGGGTTCATTCTTCAAGAAACCATAGAAGCTGGACTTTCCTATATTGGAATAGATGTGGTTAAGGAATTGGTTGAAAAACTAAATACAACAATATCCAATTCTGCTTTTGATAAAGGCATAAACACAGCAATAGCCTATAATCAGGGGGTGGAAGAACTGTCGAAAATTATCAAAAAAAGTAAATTGACTGCTGGAGAAACATTAGCTGTCTTTCCATTCAACAGTTTTGGCAATATCACAGACCCAGAAAAAGCAGTTAATGAAATATGCAAACTTGGAATGAACATGGCAGTATTTACCTACAAAACAGATCCTCAAACAACAAAAATCAGAAAAAAATATTATTTCAACTGCGACTACAAGAATACAAAAGAGTTAAAAGAAGATAAAGGGATATTATTTCAGTCGGAAGATGGTTTAATGTCTTACGCCTATAAGGAGTCATACATAAAAAAATTGTTGTCCAAAAGAGACTATGAATACAAATTAATCAAGTTTGGTGCAATTGGAGCCTTATATTTTTGCAAAAAAAGGAGGATGCCAAATGGATAACAGAATAAAAATAAATGTAAAAGAGAATTTTGAAGAAAGACTCTCCGGGCTGGAAATAGGTTACATATACTTCTATGGAGTGAATAATACTGCCAACAATCCAATCGTTGACGATGCAATAAGGACTGCTTGCAAAGAAGTAATCGAAAGATACAAAGACACAAACACTATTGCAGAAAACCCCGCAATAAAAGGAATACGCTCACTGTTCTCAAAAATAGGGATTGACCCAACGAAAGAAAGACCGTCCGGAGAAGCACTCATCAGAAGAGTCACAAGTGGCAAAGGAATATACCGAATAAACCCGGTCGTAGACATAAACAATGTTGTATCTATTCTATCAGGCTATCCCTGCGGGGTCTATGATGCTGAAAAAATTGCCGGAAATGAGATTAAAGTTTCTATTGGCGGAAAAGGTTTAATCTTTGAGGGCATCGGAGGAAGACCGATAAATGGCGAAGGCAGAATTCTCACAGAGGACAGCCATTCTGTTTTCGGTGGGCCAGTAGCAGACTCAAAAAGAACCTCCATCACACCACGAACAACAAAAGTACTAATGCTAATATACCACCCAAGCAACGCACCAAAAGAACTACTCAAAAAAGCAATTGAACTAGCACAAACTAAAATGGCTTCCGCCGTTAAGGCCAATATAGCTTATGCAGATGTCTGCCGCATAGGCCAAAACCCCCATTCCCAAACACCACTACCTAACATAAAGCGGTTTATGGAGAAAGAAAGAACCCTTAAAAAAAATTATTTCAACATAAGCAGAAAAAGACCAAAACCACTTATTTAGAGGGATTAAATGAAACTAGTAAGGGATAAAATTCCAGAAATAATGGACGCAAAAGGAAAGAAGCCAATAATTCATACCGCCAGTGCTGATGAGTTTAAGAGGAATCTGATTGAAAAGCTTAATGAAGAAGTATTAGAAATAAAAAAAGAGTTAAATGCTGAGGAATTGGCAGATCTGCTTGAAGTTATATATTCTTTGGGCAAATTAATTTGGCTGACACCGCAAGACCTTGAAAAGATAAGAATAAAAAAAGCTGAAGAGAACGGCGACTTTTCAAAAAAGATAATATTGGAAAACCCGAAATAAGCTAAAAACAATTCCAAAATAATGCTTCTTAGCATTAAACCATTTAGTTGATTTCTGTTCAACCGCAGGTATATTAATGCCAAAATTCTATGTATAAAAAGTGAGGTAGAATGATGCTGAAGAGAAATGTTTTGTTGTGCCTTTCAATGCTGCTGTTAAGCCCATTTGTTTCTGCAATAGGCTCTGAATTGAATGGCAGTGAAAACTACAATTATAATCTTGCAGAGTTGAACAAACTACTGCCGTATATGGCTCTGAATAAGGATTATTCTGTAAAATTTGATTCTGTCGTGGCAAAAGCAGAGCTGCCGGAGAAGTATGTAAAATTGGGAAAGCTTTATGAAGAATATCATAACAACTTTATTCAGGCTGCAAAGGCCAATGGAGTTTACTCGAACAAAATAAAAGAATTGCCGGACAATCAATTCTTCAGCAATTTCTTCGAGTCTAAAAGCACAATGACAGCTCAAGCCACAATCTCTGCAAGCAGCCTGGTTTGCGGGGGAAGCCAGCAGCAGCCGCATCAATGCCCTGCAAGGGTAAATTCAGGGATATCCAAGAAAAGCCAGACAGAAATATCAAATTATTTAAAGGGCATGGGATTCCACAATACTTATTGGCCAGGCTGCGGGCCGCAGGGATATACCTGCTCAACAGACTTTACAAAGTGGATAAGTGCATATAATTGCACTTGGGGCTCTTTCAGAACCCAGGCAAATATCTTTCAAAGCGGAACAAAATGGACTTACAGAACACAATCCCCTGAGCCGAATCCGGAGATTTTCAGCTATTCATGGCCAGTATACTGGTGGGGAACTTATGTTTCATGGTGGCACTTATCTTGCAACTGAATTATTGTAAATCAGGAGAACTAAATATGAAAGAAAAATTACAGAAATTCCTCTTTCCAACCAAGATAAAGATTGCAGTCTTTTTAATTTTTATGCTTTTGGTTGCACTTGCAACAATACAAGCATGGGGATTTGCAGATCAGCAGGGTCCAAAGCCATTTTTATATGATGCAATCAGACAGATTCCTTTCTGGGCGGCGTTGGCATATCTCCTCGCCCCGATAATGATAATAACCGTTCCACTATCGCAAGTGGGTTTGGGGCTGCTGATTTTTCCTATTGCAATAGTCTATCTATATTTGTTCTCCTGCTTAATTGGCCTAATTCTCGAAAGATATCTTCTACAGAAACGCTAGTATCGATAAGGATAACTATCTTCTGTATTTACTAAAGAACCCTGGCGCTGAACGCTTCGTTCTTCAGAACTGAGATGAAAACTATTCTGATTGTTGTCATTCCTAAACGCCCTGGCATTTATGCCAAGGTTCTTTACGAATCAGGGGACTAAACTATTTGGTTGATTTCTGTTCAACCTCACATATATTAATCCTCAGGGCGCGGGTTATAATGGGGGTGTGCTATGGGAAAAATTGTTTTGAATATTCTGGAGCTTGCCTGCTTCAGGATTGCAAAGGAGCAGGGAATCAGGTGGTTTGAATTGCCCCATGCAAAAGTCTTATCAGGCTTGTGCAATGGTAGGAAGCAGGGCCCTGAGGAAATTGCAGAAAATGCAGGAATTTCAAGGGACGAGGCATTTGGGGCGCTTGATGCGCTGGTTGCGAACAAGGCGCTCAGCTACGATGGCAACAGGTATTTTGCTGAAGATGCCCTGCAGGCAGTAAATATGCTGATTGACCTCGCGGAAGCAAAGCAAATAAAGCAGCCAATAGTGCAAATGCAGAAGGAGACTGAACTGCTGGAAGAATATGCCTGATGAAAAATCAAAAGTGCCGGAAATGGTCTGCTTCGGGCAGTACGCGAGCTATTACTTCAACTGCAAGTTCTGCGATTCCCTGCAGGAATGCAGGGAATTTACAACCGCAAGGCGCGGGCGGGCAAAAACAAAACATTTATAGTCTTTATGACTATAATATACTTTATGACTTGGCGGATGCAATGTTCAGGGAAGTCAGGAAGAGCGCCCATTTCGAGGAATGCCATAAAGGAGCTTTGGCATGGAGCGACATCCTGCGCCTGATTTACAAAATCAAGAGCAAGAGGAAAAAAGGGAACAGGATAGAAATTGAGGACAGGAGATTTTATATCCTGTGCGAGCTTAAAAAAGGCATCCTCTATGTCATAAATGTGAAAAGGAAATAGATGGTCAGAAATGAAGTGCCCGAAATGCAATTCAGGAATGAAAGAGGCCAGGGTAAGGATTCAGGACGCGAAAAGCCCTGTAATCAGCCATCAGTGCGCCAAATGCGGCTATTTTGATTTTGAGGAAAAGTCAATAAATAATGCCATCAGGGAAATCAAAATAATGGAAGCCCCGCTGAGCATAAAGCAAAAAATAATAAAATTGTCCCACGGGCGATTGGGGATGTATTTAAGCAAGGATATCGCAAGGAGCCTGAATCTGAGGGGCGGGGAGGAAGTTTATGTTTGCGTCCCCGATAAAAAGCATCTGCTGGTCAGCATAAGCTGTTAGTTGTTATTATTGCTTCACAACCCTCGCATCAACTGCAAGCACTTCATTCCCAAAAGCGAACAAGGGGTTGATGTCAAGCTCAGCGATTTTTTCCTTTTGCATCAATTTTGAAACCTTCAATAAATAGGATTTTATTTTTTGGAGATTTGCCTTCTGCTTCCCCCGCGCTCCGCTAAGAAGCGCATATCCTTTTATTTCCCCTATCATTTCCTCCGCGTCTTTTGCGCTTAATGGGCAGACGCGCATTGAAACGTCCTTAAGGAGCTCAACATAAATTCCACCCAATCCAAAAAGAACAACCGGGCCAAATTGCGCATCGCGCTTCCCCCCAATTATTATTTCAGTTCCCGAAAGCATTTTCTGGAGGTATGCGCCCCTGAAGCCGGAAATGCGGGAAAGCTGTGCAAAGGCGCGCTTTGCTTCCTCAGGGGTTTGTATATTCAATTTTATTCCGCCGATGTCGGTTTTATGGGAGATTTTTGGGGCATAAATTTTCATAGCGAGGGGGAAGCCGAGCTTTCTGCAGGCATTTGCAAGGGCAATCTCATTCTTGGCGAGCGCGCCCTTTGCGAACTTTATTCCATATTTCTCAAGCAGCCCCCTGCTCTCCAGCAAATCAAGCAAAACCATAATAATCACCGAAATGCGAGCTTTTGCATAGTGTTTTAATTACTATGTTCTATATAATTATTATACATTTGTATGCTAATTTTAGGAGTGTTGAACGCCTTAAACGCTTTAGCTTGATTCATTTGTGAGTCAATAATTAAGCTTTTATATGTTCAAGCTCTTAATTAAGTACTTTTAAAGTGCTGGATGCATATTGCAAATAAAATCATCAGAGGTTTTTAAAATGGGAATTAAATTGACGGCGCTCGGCGCCGCGCAGGAAGTCGGAAGGAGCGGCTTCATTGTGGATTCGGGGGACAAGATACTCCTTGATTACGGGGTAAAACTGGGCCCGGAAGGAACGGAATACCCGCTTCCGGTAAATACCAACCTTACCGCTGCAATAATCAGCCACGCGCATCTTGACCACTCGGGGCATTTGCCAGCATTATTTGATGTTTCGCAGCCGCTTGTTTACATGACCCCCCCGACGCTTGAGATTGCAAAGCTCCTGTGGCATGACACGCTGAAGATTGCAGGGCTTGAAGGGATGGAGGCGCACTTCACAAAGGAGGAGATTGCAAAAACCGAGCGCTTTACTTTTCCCTTAACATACAACAGGCACATAGAAATTACAAAAAAGTCCTCAATTGAATTCTATGATGCCGGGCACATAATAGGGAGCGCAATAACAAAATTGAATCTCCATGACAAAACTTTGGTATACACGGGCGATTACAAGCCCGAGGAGACAAGGCTCTTCAAGCCCGCGGACTTGAACATGGGAAGGGCGGATTTCCTTGTAACAGAAAGCACTTACGGGGATTCGGACCACAAGCCAAGGAAGGAAGTTGAAAAGGAATTTGTGGAAGCAGTTCAGGACACAATAGAGCATGACGGGCACGTGCTGGTTCCAGCATTCGCTGTTGCAAGAAGCCAGGAGATTGCTGAAGTATTGCACGAATACAAGATTGATGCGCCGATTTACCTGGATGGAATGGCGCAAGCCGCTGCAAGAATCTTCATGCAGTATCCCAAATACCTCAAGAATTCGGAATTCCTGAAAAAGGCGCTCCATAATGTTCATTGGGTTGACAAGCCGAAGGTAAGGGAAATGGCGCTTAAAAGGCCGGGCATTGTAATTACAACTTCCGGAATGCTCCAGGGGGGGCCAATACACTACTACCTGAAAAAACTCTACAATGACAAGAAATCCTCGCTTTTCCTCACAGGATTCCAGGTTGCAGGAACTCCGGGAAGGATTCTGATGGACACGGGAAAAATAAATTTGAACGGGGCAAATGTGAAAATGGAAATGAACCTGAAGAAATTCGATTTTTCAGGGCATCCGGGAAAAACCGAAATGCTAAACACCATAAAGAAACTGAACCCTGAGAAAGTGATATGCGTGCACGGGGATGCGGAAATAATTGACCTTTTCATTATGAACATAGAGGAGCAGGGCTTTGAGGCAGTGGCGCCAAAGCGCGGGGAGACAATAAATTTATGCTGATCAAGCGTTTTTGCCCGCGCTGCGGAAAGGAAACCTCCGAGCTCATAAGGGGATTCTGCAGGGAATGTTTTCTCAAGGGCCATGAGATTCTTTTTGTGGATGAGGAGCTTAAATTCCCGAGATGCAAGAGCTGCGGGAAAATAAGGATAAGGGGCGCATGGTTTTCCGACTCCCTAAAAAACCTTGAGGACTTCATCAGGTCGAAAATTAAGCTCAAGGAAATAACTGGCGAGAAACTGAATATCGGCATGTCCCCGAACAGCGATGGGAGCGTTTCCGTGCAAATCGGCGTTTCGGGAAAAATAAATGAAGACAAGATTGAATTTGAAAAGGAAATCCTGCTTAAGCCCGCAATAGTGCTGTGCGACCCGTGCATGCGCCTTGTTTCTGACTACCACGAGGCCATTCTGCAGGTAAGATTCGGAAAAAAGCCAAGCAATGAGCAGGTTGAAAGCGAAATGGCAAGGATAAGCAAGATGCTTGAATATGAAAAAAAGGCGGATTCGCTCGCGCAGGCGATAAAAACAACAGAGGCGACAAACGGCTTTGATGTTTATATCGGCTCGGCAAAGGCCGCAAGGAGGATTGCGGAGGCGCTCGCAAAAAGGGCGCACACAAGGGTCGTAAGCTCCTCAAAACTTATGGGAGTGGACTCAAACACAGGGAAGGCAAACAAGAGATTTACATATTGCGCTAGAGTTTAAAACGGCAATGTAGCAGTTTTTAAAAAAATTTAGGTGGCCACAAATAAATAGGATGTAGGCGCCCGGTTATAAAAATCAAGACTCGAACTTCTTCAGCGCTTTTGAGATTTCGTCCAGCGGCATTTTTGTTACTAACAGCGGGATTTTCTCAGCTTCCGCGATTTTTATTGCAACCGCATCCACCTTATCGTCGGCAAGGCCGTGCAATACAACAATTGAAGGCCTCATTTCTGTTGAGAACCTTCCGACTTTAACAGCAATCATCGGGCTTCTTCCGGTTTCAACGCCGCTGAATATGAGAGCGCGCTGGGGGGTTTTCCCGTACATCTGCACATATTCATTGACAGGCACATCTATAATTGCCTTTATTGAATCAATCATGCTGTAGCCGTAAATCTGAACATCCTTGAGCTTTGCGGGATTTGCAACCGCCTGCGCATTTATCCTCTCTGCAAAATCAGTGCCCTTCAGCGAAGCTGAGAACTCATGCACATCAAACGCGCTTTCCTTGGGCTTGAATTCCCTTTCAAGCTGCTTTGTTATCTGCCCGCCCTTTTTCCTGTCAATCTCAAGCAGCGTTTCAACCAGCCTGCTTACCACTCCAATGCCCGGGCTCTTTCTTCTTCCGCCCTCATAATCCGAAATAGTGCTTGAGCTTATCTTCAAATGCTTTGCAAGCTCCAATTGATTAATCCCGAAAATCTCGCGCCATTTCTTCATGCTGCCGCCGGGATCCTTGCTGAGCGCAATTTCCCCCGCGATGGCTACTGAAAGTTGGTCCATAAGAATACCGTATTATAGATTAGTGCACTAGTATTTAAAAGCATTACGTCAATTGCCACGTGGCAATTATTTGGGAACTCCAAGCAAATCAAATGCAAGGAGCGCATGCGCCAGCACTGAAATTATGAACAGAAGCCAGTAATAGCAGTGCATGTTGTAGAATTTCATCATAATTCTGCTTTTTGGATTTATTACCCTTCCGAATAAGCATCTGCACGAGAGCAGCACAAGCGCGATTCCTGCAATATTCAAAAGGCCGAATATGAAAATAAGCCTCAATTCAGTCTGCGGGTCAAATAAAGCCATTTTTACCAACACATTAATATTCTTTCAACTATATAATATTTTCCAATAGTTTTAGCTAATTACTTGCATTCTTTCATTAATCGTATTGTTGTTCCTAGCGATTCACCAGATTTTTGCCTTAATTTTGTTCTTATTTCTTGCAGTGATGGCAAGCTATCGGATTTTTCAAGCCCAATTGCATTCTTAAATCTAACTTCAAATTTCGGAGCTATGTTCCAACCTAAGCCAAGAACAGTATTGATAACGTCTTTTCTATCTGCTTCCAAGAAAATCTCTTTGCCGCCATGCTTCTTTATTGCAATTTCTATAAGCCTGAAACCAAGTCTCCCTAGGTTTAATCCGTGATAATCATCATGCAAATATCTGTGATATACATTCCACCCTTCCTTAGTTTTTATCGCTTCAAAATTACAGAGTCTCTGAAATAATTGCTTATCGGCATTGTGTACAACAAGATTAATCCTGGACCTTTCTTTATCAATAAATGTTTGTGCAAAGATCTTTTTATTGCCATGAATTATATATTTTCCATTTAGAGTCTTTAAAAAGCTTTGGCTGCTCTTAGCTCTTCTGACCTTTTGGCTCAATGGAATGTGTTTATAGTATCTCTCTGACATTTTCCCGCCTGTAACGAGCCGGGGGAGATTCGAACTCCCGACCTACTGCTTTCTCCATGTTGTTTTCTTTTGAACCCCAGGGCCTTTTCTTTCTTAAAGAAAAGGGGCTGTTTAGGAGGCAGTTGCCCTATCCAAACTAGGCTACCGGCTCGTTATTGTCCAGAAGAATTAGTGTTTGGTTATATTAATAATTTTAATGCAACGGCGCTTATTAGTGGAATTGCGAAATTATCATCAGCCGGGAGAAACTCCGCAAGCATCCCGAACGTTGCTGCAATAAATGCGGTCTGCGGGGCGAACAAAAGCGACAGAACCAAAAATGAGGCAATTATGCCTGCGATTGTGCCCTCAACGCTCCTTTTCCCTATCTTCAGTTTTCCAAATCTTATTCCAACAATCGGCGCAACAGAATCCCCTATTGCAAGGACGATCAGCGCGCCCAGGACAATCTTCTCATTCTGGAAGTAAATAACATTAAGCGCAAGCAGGACAACAATCGCGAGCGCAAGCACCAGCGCTGCTTTTCCTGGGAGATGCCTCTCATGCTCCCTCTGCACATGCTTAACAATCTCATGCAGGAATGGAACATTCACTCCGCGCTTTACCAAATCTGAAATCACAAGCCCGATGAAGAAAATCCCCGCAAAAACAAAAAGCGAATTAAGCGCCCCGATGAGCAGAACTATTGCAATTGCAATAAGCCCGAAAAGCAGGTGGATTATCTGCCTTTTAAATTCGGAAGCATAATTCATTCCTGTTTTTTTCATTCTTACTTTCTTCTGCATAATACCATCTCGTGCTCCCTGTCAAAGGGCGCAAGATTCAGGGACTGCTCAATCTCAAATTCCCTCTCAAGCTCGCGCCTCGCGTTCTCGAAGATTATTTTTGTGTCCCCCTCTGAGCTGATGCTCCTTGCCTTTATTGCAATCAGCGCATAATTGTTCCTTGGAAGATAGGCAACTGCGTTTTTTATGAATATTTCCGTCTGGTTCTTCTGCGAAATGTCCTGGTACAACAGGTCAATTTTGGTCCCTTCCAGATATTCCGCATAGCCTTCCGGGGAATTCGCATCCGCAAGTATCGGGACAAGGTTCTTGCGCGTTTCGCACAGGTAAAGGAACTTTTTCATTACCCTTGCGCTCACATCAACGCCAAAAGCAATTCCATTCTCCCCGATAATGTCGGAAATATGGCTTATGGTTGTGCCTTCGGCAGAGCCCAAATAAAGAATGTTTGCCCCGCTGTTTATTGGAATTTTTTTAAGCCCCTTTTTCATTGCTCCGCAGAGCTTGCTCCGAAAAGGGTCCCAATTGCGGTATTCAGTGCCGGAAATGCTGAAAAGCCCCTCCCCATAAACTTTTTTTCCCGGGGCGAGATTCCTTGTGAGAATCCTGTTCCCGTAGGAATAGATTCCGGGGAATATTTCCTGCAACTTCAATTGCGCCTGCATTTTCATCTCCATCGTGACAAGGAAACCAATGGAATTATTCGTTGGAGGAATTGCCACTCCCTCCTGTAATTTAATTTCAGCGGAAATCTACTCTCCAAAGCATTATAACCTGAAAAATAGCCTATTTTTACACTATTCAAAATGCGTGGAAACATGAAAAGGGCAATTTTACTCCAGACTTTGAATCTAACAAAAAGCAAGGAAACTGCATTAGATAGTTTTTTGAATTCCTGCCTGCAGTTGGCTAATTCCCTATTTGAGCAAAAGAAGGATTGTAGAACCTTTATGCAGTTCCACCGCAAAGTATATTTAGCCAGCAAGGCTAACACCTCTCTTGGCTCTCAAACAATTTGCGATATTGAAAGATTTGTTTTCAGGGCAAAGAATGGAAGCAAGGCAATTACTCCAAAATTCAATGTTCCAAGAAACTGCGGAACTTTCAATGCTGCAAAAACCTTTTTTGTTAAATTCACAATTGCCCCAAGAAAGCAAATTCCAATCCCAATCCTTAAAAATAGGAACTTCCAACGCTTCCAATCCCTGTTTATCAATGGCTGGCAATGCAAGACCTTTGGATTGACTTTCAGCAAACAAATTGTTGCCTATCTCTCCGAAGAGGAAGTTGCACTGCCACAGAGAAAAAATATTTTGGGCATTGATTGTAATAGCAAAAGCTTCGCTGTTTCTGTCATTACTCCTGAAGGCAAAATCCTCAAGCAAAGTTATTTTGGAAAAGACATCTGGCACAAGCGCAGGAAGATATTTGAACGGAAAAGCAAACTGCAAAGTTTGGCTGATAAAGGAAGTGGTAGAGCAATCAAAAGCATCAAGTATCTCAAAAGAAGTGAGCGGAACTTTGTCAAGAATCGGCTTGGGGAAGTTGTCAGAGAAATAACCAATATGGCTTTGGGGTATGATGCAGACATTGCTATTGAAGACCTCAAGAGATTTAATCCAAAAGGGAAGAGGTTCAACAAAGAAGTTATGCGTATTCCCTTCTATAAATTCAGAATCCTGCTCGCAGGCAGATGTTTTGATAAAGGAATTACACTGAACATTGTTGATAGTTGGCACACAAGCAAATGGTGCAGCCATTGCGGTGCTTTGGCTAATGGGCATAGCAGTTCCAACTATTCCCTGTTCAAATGCAAATGCGGGCAGATAGTCAATAGTGATAGGAAGGCAAGTTTGGCCATTGCCATAAAATCCCTCTTGGAGCGGAGCAATCAAGTTTTCAACCAACCTGATTTCTTCCAGATTTCCAATAGGCAAGTTCCTGTAAACGAACTTATGCGTCGCAATGATGAGATTGTTTCTAATGGTGCCGTGCATCTTGAGCATTCTCCAAGCGAAAGCCAACGCCTTTAGGTGTTGGTAGTTTACCTCTTTGAAATTTCCTTTACTCTCGCTTCCAGTCCGCGCTTCAGTTCAGCAGCAATATTGCGCTTAGTGAAATAATCGGCCTTTGCAGCGGTTGCAATCTTGCCCGCAAGAGTCCTTGCAAGCTTCCCCTTGTGCTCCCTTTTCATCTGCTTCACAAGCGCATGCGAAAACAGCAGGCCGTACTTAGGGCCCTTTGCGTGCTTTTTCCTGCTCATGAAAAGCGCCTTTTCGGCCCCCAAAACCTGTATTGTTGAAGAGGGCATGAGCGCAATGCGCTTAAGGCTTCCGGCCTTTGCGAGCAGTTTTGCGCCAAGCACGCTTCCCGCAATCTCGGAAATATTCGGGCAGAATTCCCTCATGCGCATATCAATGTATTTTTCAAGGTACTTGCGCTCCCCGATTAAATTCAGCGCATTGAGCGCGAGCAATTTGATTTCGGCAAGGTCCTCTTTTTTTACCTCACTTCCAATTGTTTTTTTTGCAGCGCTCTCAATTTTCTCCGCGGTCAGCCCATTCTCATGAATTTTTGAAACTTCGGCCTTTGTCAATTTCTCCCTTTCTCCAAGCTCGCTCACCAGCCTCAGGAAAAGCTCATTCTCATTTGCGATTTTCTCAAGCTCCGGGAAATAGAACCCATACCACTCGCGCGCGTGCTCCGCAAGGAGGTTGCCAACATTGTCCAAATCATCAAGCACATTCACAGCCTTGATTATGTGGTTGTCAATTCCTGAAAACTTCTCAACAACCTCTTCCCTAACCTTTTTAATCAGGCGCGAGCGCAACTGCTCTATTTTAGTTTTGGGCATGTTCTCAGCAAATATTGTCATTCAATAAATTAATAAAACAAATCAAACCCCGCATCATTTCCATTCAACGCGGTTATACCTGATTGCAGACCTTTTAATTCCGCGGTTAATCCTTTTCAGCCTTTTTTTAAAATGCCTCAGCGATTCAATCAGCGACTGCGCCAGGCTGCCTTTCCCATGTGTCCTTAATTCCTGGACATTCCAGCTTTCCGCCCGCCCAAGCATCCCCTCGTTTCTTCTCCGCAGATTAAGCAGCCGGCCTAGCGCATGCCTGTTCCTTTCGCCAAACCGCGGCTTTGTCCTGCTTTTTTCCTGCTTGCTGCCGCTGAGGTGCTCAAACTCCCTTCTTATCCTGCGGGAAGGCGCCCCGAACAGCTTTGGCATGACCTAATACTGCAGGAATTGTTTTATAATCTTCTCGCAAGAAGACAGCCTAATTTATTGGGCGGATAAATTGCCACTCTCGCCGGTAATTTAACTTCAGCGGAAATCTACTCCCAAAACCATTATAAATCACTAATAATAATGGATAATATAAAAGGAAAGAGTGGTGGAATAACTATGGTTCATCAAAAGATTTTCAAGTTCAGGCTCTACCCAAGCAATGAGCAAAGGCAGATGATTGAAAAGCAGATGAATCTTCTTTGTTATGTGTATAACAAACTGCTTGAAATGAAAAGGGAGCAATACAAGCAGAACAAAAAATCACTTTCAGAATATGATATGAACAAGCTCATAAGGCAGATTACCAACACAAAAGATGTGCATTCCCAGAGCCTGCAAAACCTTTCAAAGCGCATTTCAGAAGGCTACAAACTATTTTTTGCATTGAGAAAACAGGGAATAAAAAAAGCTGGCCTGCCAAGATTCAAAAAAATGGAGAATTACAAGTCAATAACTTACCCGCAGCCCCAATCACTATTCAAGGATAACAAACTGATTGTGCCGAAAGTCGGATTGGTAGAAATACGGCAACACAGAAAACTGCTTGGAAAAACGAAAATGCTTACAATAAAGAAAATGCCAACAGGCAAATGGTTTGCCTGTTTTGTCCAGAATTGTGATGGCAAATATGATGTTTTGCCAAAAACAGGGAAAGTTGTTGGCATAGATTTGGGCTTGAACAATTTCATTGCAACAAGCGATAATGAAATGTTTGAGCATCCAAAGCCATTGGCAAGGCTTGAAAAACGCAGAAAGATGCTTAATAAGCGCTTCTCAAAAAAGAAGAGAGGCTCAAGCAACAAGAACAATGCAAGGATAAAACTTGCAAGAATTGATGAGAAGATATCAAACATAAGGGAAAACTATAATTGGAAGGTTGCCAACTATCTTGTAAATAATTATGATGGCATTTGCATTGAGGATTTGCAGATAAAAAACATGATGCAGAACCACCATCTTGCGAAAGCAATAACTGATGTTTCCTGGGGGGATTTTGTAGGAAAACTCTCTTACAAGGCTGAAAGTGCCGGAAGAAAATTAGTCAAAATCAACCCGAGAAATACAAGCCAGGAGTGCCACAACTGCGGAGCAATAGTAAAGAAGGAATTATGGAACAGAACGCACAAATGCACTTGCGGAATAGAAATAGATAGGGATATAAACTCTGCAAAACTTATACTCAATAAAGGGCTACTGCCGGAATGGCAGGATGTCAAGCCTGCAGAGATGATTCCTCTGCAAACCACTCATAGAAAAATTGGTTTGCAAGAATTGTCAAGGAAGCAGGAAGATAGTTCAGCAATGGCTATCGGAAGCCACTTAACTTGTTAGGTGGTAATTCACAAAGGATATTTGAATTAGTATATAAGTGGTTTTATGGGCTCTGAAGATTTGGTAAATCTGGCATTGCGCAGGAGCATTTTCTACCCTTCTGCTGAAATATACAGCAATTCCCCAAGTGGTTTTTGGGAATTCGGGCCAATAGGGGAGGCAATGCGCAGGAAGGCAATTGATTTCTGGCGCAGGGAATTATTGCAGAAGGAAAGTTTTTTGGAGATTTTCGGCGCGCAGATTCTCCCTGAATCTGTTTTCAGGGCCTCAGGGCATCTGGAAAACTTCAATGACCCCATAGTTCAATGCAGAAAATGCGCCTCGCTTTACCGCGCGGACAAACTGATAATGGACTCCTCTAAGGAACTGGTTCCCGAAAGCATTTCAACCGCGGAACTGGATGCGCTTATAAAAAAGCACGAGGTAAAATGCCCCAAGTGCAAATCAAAGGATTTTGCAACAGCAAGGAAATTCAACATGATGATGCCCGTAAGCATAGGCGCAACAGGCGATGTGCAGTGCTACCTGCGCCCGGAAACCTGCCAGAGCATCTTCCTTGATTTTGACCGCATATTCAAAACCTGCAGGGCAAAGCTTCCCCTGGGGATTGCGCAGGCCGGGGCTTCCTTCAGGAATGAGATTGCCCCGAGAAACACTCTTCTGAGGGCGCGCGAGTTCGGCCAGATGGAAGTGGAAATATTCTTCAACCCGAAAAAAATAAATTCAATTGAGCGCTGGGGCGAGGTTGCCGAATATAAACTGAATTTAATGCAGCTGGGAAAAGACGTGAGGGCGGTTTCATGCGCAGATGCCGTTGCAAAAAAAATCCTTTCCGGGCAGCTGGTTGCATATTATCTCGCGCGCGTTCAGCAGCTGTATGAGAAGTACGGGGTTCCCCTGCCAAAAATGCGCCTGCGCGAGCTTGCGGACAATGAGCGCGCTTTCTATGCAAAGGAAGCCTGGGATTTTGAGGTTGAATGCTCGGAGGGCTGGGTTGAGCTGATTGCGTGCAATAACCGCGCAGACTATGATCTGAAGGGGCACGCAAAGGAAAGCAAGAAGGAAATCAAGGTAAAAGAGGAAGGGGATTCCGAAGCATTCATTCCGCACATTTTTGAATTATCCGCAGGGATTGACAGGACGCTCTATGTTCTGCTGGATCTGGCATACAAGAAGGAAAAGCGCGGCCCCGAGGAGCGCGCGTACCTGGACCTGAATCCGAAAATTGCGCCGTATTTTTCCGCAGTATTCCCGCTTGTGAATAAGGAGGGGATTGATGAAAGGGCAAAGGCGCTTGCCAATGAACTTTCGCAATGCGGCATTGATGTCCTGCATGACGACAGGGGCAGCATAGGGAAGAGATATGCGCGCGCTGATGAAATTGGAATTCCCTATGCAATAACGCTTGATTTTGAAACGCTCAAGGATGCAAGCGCAACTCTGCGCGAAAGGAGCAGCATGAAGCAGAGGCGCGTTAAGATTGCAGAGCTGCCCGAAGCGCTCTGGAAGCTGCAGACAGGGAAATCAGAATTCTGAGGCAATAAAAATGCGCACAGGCAAAAGGGCTCTGGCTTCGCATAAAGTATTTCGTTTTGTTGAGGGCATAGGAACAAAGAAGCAGATAAGGCCTTTGATCGGGAAAAGCGATAAATTTTCCGGCTTCTTCAGGCTCGGAAAGAAAGTCCTTGGGCTTAAAAAGCCCGCAGCGCTTTATATGATTAATTCCTCAAACCCGCTTGCAAGAGGGCTTCTCGTAAGGCCCTCTCCGGATTCGCTTAAGCTGCTGAAGCTCGAGCTCAATGAGCCTGATTTCAGGAAGACGGCCTCCATAGAATATGAGATAAAAGAAGAATTCCGCAAAAGGCCATATGAAAACAGGGGCATAGCAACAAGGCTTGCGCATCTGCTGATTGACGCGGCAAAACAGCTTGGCTATGAAAGGCTGATTGCAAACATAAATAATTCAAACAAGGCAAGCATAAGGGTGATTGAGAAAAGCGGGTTCAGGAATATCAAAAACACAACCCTCTGGTACAAGGATATTTGATTTTTAAACTTCTGGGCAGTATCTTTATACACGCCCCGGTAGCTTAGTGGCAGAGCAATGGTTTCGTAAACCATAGGTCGAGGGTTCAACTCCCTCTCGGGGCTTTCTGAAAGATTCAGCCCTGCGGCGTTATGCTCAGCTCAAAATCCTGCGATTTCCTTTCGCCAGTGGGGGTGGAATAGCCTATTTTTATTATGCATTTCTGCGCCTCATCAACTGTTGCATTGGTCGGCGCGCTGACTGTAATTATTGTCTTGTCCTTTCCTCCCTTCGGCGCCAATGAGGCAATCGTGTTCTTGCTTATCCTCGCAATCCATATCACGCTGCAGCCGTCTGAAGGATTTACGATTGTAAAGAGCTCCAATTCAACCGAGCTGTTGTTTGTGATTGTAAGGGCAACATCCTTTGATTCATAATATCCCGCATCAAGCATGTCAAGGCTTACCTTCCCTGAATTTGTTGCGGAAATTGAAAGGGCAATTTCAGCCCCGGAAACTTCCAGCTCAAACGGGATTTCCGCATCCCAGTAATCCGTGCTGAGCAGTATGTTTCCTGAAATCAAATCGCTAAGCGCTTCAACAGGAACATTGACAATTAAGTTGGCGGAAGCGCTTTTCCCCGCCTCTATAGAATCAATCTCAGTGCTCCATAAAAACCAATCCAACACCTCTTCTTCGGAATTTGCAGTGTACTGCGTGCTCACAATCTCAATCTGCGCCTTTACCTCCCCCACATTGAATGCCGGGCTTGAGTTTGTTATTTTTATTGTTTTTACTGCCGCGCCTTGGCCTATTACCCCGGCCTTGAGCGTGCCGAAATTTATTGATGCCGGGCTTACTTTCAGTTCAGGCTTCCTGAACAGGGTAAATGAAACCTCCTCCTTTGTGTTTGTGTATTTCACCCTTATGCTGCCCTTTTTCAGATCGCCCTTCTTCGCATCCTTTACCGCAATATCCTTCGGAACATCAAAGCTCAGGATGCTGCTGTTTGTTCCCGAAGCAGGAACACGGATACTTTCAGCGCTAAGTTCTGCGCCAAGGTCCTTGAGCGCGCCTTCAAGCACCAGCTCAACATCAGCAGGCATTTCCGCGGAATTCTTCAGGGTTACAAGCGCCTCGACATTGCGCTGCCCCTGGACCAATTGCCCGGGGAAATCAGCAATCTGCAGGTCCACTCTCATATCCTTCCTGAGCTTTATCTCTATGGAGCCGGAACTTTCCGCGGAAACCTCAAAAGAGCCCGAAGAGGCCTTGTACTCCGGCGCAACGGCCTCATACCTGTAATTCCCATATCTCAGTTTCGCCGCGCCCCCATCGGAAAGCTCAGCAATGGGCTCATTCCCCGAAGATTCGTAAACCCTTATCCCCGCATCTTCCAATGTTTCATTCTCAGTGTTCATTACGCTGAACTGGACTTCCTTAATGTTCCCTATGAAATAGGAGTAGGCGAAATATGCAGCGCCAGCGATTATAATCAGCGCTATTATTTTCGGCAGCAGGCTCTTTACAATTCCAAAATCAAATCCCATTCCTTCAGATTCAGGCGCCTCGCCGAAAGTGCCCTCAATCCTCTGGAATTTTATTTCTGGGGAAGATTCATACATCTGCATCACTCATCTATTAATCAGCAATTAGTATATATTATTTTGCTTCTTTTTTCAAATGCACCAGGAGCCTCTGCATGTCAAAATGCAGCTGTGAAAGCACTTCCTGCAGCCTGTGCTGAAGCTCGGCATACAGCTCAGGCACTTCAGCCTCGCTCTCCTCATCAAGCCTCTGTTTCCGCTCCCTCAATTTTGATTTTGCCATCTCATAATTAAGGTTGCGCCCCAGAACTTTCGCAAGTTCGCGCATGCGCTTCAAATAGGAGCGGATCTCAACCCTGTCAATTGCAATGAAGAAATCGCGCTTGCTTGCAATCCTCTGCAGATTAAAATAAATTCTGTCCATGCGCGCAATCTCTTCCCTAAGCACCTTCCATAATACCTTGTTGCTGTGCTCCTTCCACTTTTTCCTTTTTATTGCGGCATTGAATTCATCAATTTCAGAAATTATCCCATTCAGCCATTTTGCAGTTTCTTTCATGCTCACGCCCCAACAGCAAATTTATATTTAAGGTTGCTTTTAATAGTTAGCATATGCCCTTTTGTTTTCCGGAAGGAATTTCCATTGATTCCAGCGCAGGCGCAAGGCTCTCCCTCATAAGCCATGCGCATTCCGACCATGGGAAGATGGGGAATGCCGGCAGGCACATGATGAGCGCCCCAACAAAGGCGTTCCTGCATGGGAAGATAAAGCCAGGGGCAAAAATTTTAACGCCGGAATTCAATGAAAAAATTGAATTTGAAGATTCGAAAATTTCACTGCACGATTCCGGGCACATCCTCGGGAGCGCGCAGTTCCTTATTGAAAATGCGGAAAGCACAACCGCATTCACGAATGACTTCAAATTGCAGGGCAGCATAATCCAGAAGGGCGCGGAAGTCCTGAAGGCTGACACGCTTGTGATTGAAAGCACCTTCGGGATGCCGGAATACGCATTTCCGGAGCGCAATGATGTTTATGCGCAGATGGCCTCATGGGTGAAGCAGAATCTCCGCAACAAAAAATTCATAGTGCTTTTCGGATACGCATTGGGAAAGGCGCAGGAGCTCACAAAATTCGCAAATGAATTCTGCGGAATTTCCCCGATAGTGCACGAGAAAATTTATGAAAACAACAAGATCTATGAGAAATTTGGGGTAAAGCTCGGGGAGTATTCAATGCTGGACCACAATCTTTCCAATTCAAGCATGCTGATAATGCCTACACACATGCTCAGCGCTGATTTGCTGCAGATAGTTGCGGAGTATTCAAAAAGGCCTGTTGCAAGCTGCGTTGCGAGCGGCTGGCTTTTCAGGAACTATCCGCACTCAAAGGTTTTTCCCCTGAGCGACCATGCGGATTTCCCCCAGCTCATGCACTACATAAGGCAGGCAGAGCCGAAGACAGTGCTTACAACCCACGGCTTTGAGAGGGAATTCGCAAACTATGTAAGAAGGAAATTGCGCATAAGCGCAAGGGCGCTTTCGGAGCAGAATCAGAGCTTCCTGCAGGAATTTGTTTAGCCCCCCCCACAAAAACATTTATAAATGACTAATTATTATATATAGCAGGAGAATATAGTAGTATATTGGGTGTGCAAGTGGACATAAAGGAAAAGTTGCTTTCATACTGGGCTGCCTTCATCGCGCTATTGAAAAAAGGCTATTTCGCGCTGGAAGACAGGTACTATGCGGCTCTTGACTGGCTGAACCAGTACATCCCTGTTTACAAGGTCATTGACCCCATAGACAGGCATTTCCCGAGCTTCATTTTATTCATTATCATAATGATAGGCCTGGTTGCAGGAATACTGATGATGTTCCTGTTCCCGCCTTCACTGCAATCCTATAACGCAACGCTTGTTGTTATTGACGCGGACTCCAAGGATACCCTCCCCGGGCTTGATGTGTTTTTCAGCTATCTGGACAAGAACGCAAGCGCGAAAACCGGCAAGTTCGGAGAAATAAAACTGGAAAACCTCATGGGAACAGTAAGCGTGAATGTAAAAGTAGGGAGGACAAAGATATATGGGGAGCTTGAGAAGACAATTGTTGTTAGCGATTCAGGGCCCTATTACCTTGCATTGATGGGCGGGGGCGCAACTTTCAAGATTGTAAAAACAATCGTTGTGAAGGACAGGACAACAAACCTTCCGATACAGAATAAAAAAATGAGCATTGAATTCTCCTGCTCATTGGCCGGAATTTCAAAATGGACCAAGAGTGCGGGCACGCCTGAGTATGAAGAGGCTGTTCCAATAAACTGCGGCACAATGCGCGCGGGAGTTTCAGTTCCGGGCTATGAGTTCCAGGAAAAGGACCTTGTGGGCGAAAAGACGAATTTCCTCCTCAATCCGACAGGCGATAGGGACGATGAAAAGGGGACAATCGTTGTTTATGTGAAGTCAGCTGAAGATGAAAGCCCGCTCCCGGAAATGGGCATTTACCTTTACGGCGCGGATGGCACGCAGAAGAACGTCGGGATTTCCGACGAGTCAGGCAGCTATGTGTTTGAGGTAAATCCGGGAAAATATCATGCGAGCGCCATGGACTCAACAGGGGCGTATGCGCCTGCTGAAAGCGCAATAAAGCAGGTGAACTCGAACGATGTCGTGCAGATTAATCTCATTATGATTCCTGTCGCGGATGCGAACAGGATAAAGCTGCTTGCAAGGCTTGTTGATTCCGGCACAAATGAGGCGGTAAGCGATGCGGAATTCAAGCTTTTCGTTGACAATGCCGAAATCAAATCCTATACCTCAGACGCAAACGGATTTGTTGTTGTGCGCGGGATTGAAGAGGGCCATGAATTCTCTGCAGTAATAACCCATCCGGATTATGTTACGCAGATTGCCGAGTCAATAGACCCCATAAAGGAAACTGAGAACAATGCAACAGTAATTCAATTAGAGCGCGCTTACAGGCCCGCGTGCGGCAATGGGATTATTGAACTCGGGGAGAGCTGCGATTCCGGGGAATTGAATGACATGACCTGCCAAACATTCGGCTTCCCCTCCGGAAATCTCAAATGCTCATCCACCTGTCAACTGGACACTTCAGAATGCGTTGCCCAGCCCTCCTGCGGAAACGGGATAATTGACCTGGGCGAAACCTGCGACACCAAAGGCCCTAACTTTGACAACAAGACCTGCAGCAGCTTTGATGATTTTTCCGGCGGAACACTATCATGCTCATCCTCCTGCCAGGTAAGCACAGCGAACTGCACCCATACCCCTGTAGTATATGGCGACGGGGTAATAGGCCCCGGCGAGGTATGCGATTCAGACAATCTTGATGGAAAAACATGCAGCACATTCGGATTGTCAGGCGACGGGCTAAGCTGCGTAGCACCGGGCTACTTTGACACATCAGGCTGCACAGGCCCTGCGGGAATCTGCAATGACTCTGTAATAAATCCCGGGGAAAGCTGCGATGGAACAAACCTTGCGAACCTCACATGCCTGAGCATAGATTCCTTCACTTCAGGCACCTTAGGCTGCACATCAGGCTGCAATCTCGACTCAACCAACTGCGGCTATGAAAACGGCTTCTGCGGCGATGGCGCTGTAGGAACCGGAGAAACCTGCGACATATTGGGGCCGAACCTTGACGGAAAGGCCTGCAATGACTTTGATGATTTCCTTGAGGACGAAGGCGCACTGCAATGCAGGAGCAGCTGCACTATAGATACCTCAGGATGCGTTGCGCCCCCGACATGCGGCAACGGGCTGATAGACCCCGGAGAAAGCTGCGACGGGAGCAATCTCGCAAACCTCACATGCGGGGATATAGATTCCTTCGATCCTGGCACATTAAGCTGCACTGACACATGCACAATTGATACGAGCTCATGCCCCTGCACAGTCCCCGGGGAATGCCCAAATGTCGGTTCTGCAATAATAAGCGTTTCTGATGAAAGCGCAGAGCCTGTGGAAGGCGCGGAAGCGCACTTATACAAAACAACCAGCCCCGGGCTTGATCTTGGCAGAAAATTCACCGGCTCGGATGGAAAAACAGCAGAATATGAAAATCTTGGTGCGGGAGAATACTTTGCAACAGCCTCAAACAATACCGGGAGCGGAACTTCCCCGGAAAAGGACCTTATCCTGAACCAAACAATTGAGCTGCCTGTTGCTCTCACGCTTGGAGAATCTGCAATTGAGGTTTATGTTTCGGATTCAGAAGGAACCGCAATAGGCGGCGCGCAGGTTAATTTTTATGAGGAGAGCGACGGAAGGCAGATAGGGAGCACAACAACAGACGCTTCAGGAAAGGCGGAAAAAAGCCTGAGGGTAGACCTCAACCCCTACATTGTTGTTTCCGCCACCGGTTATTTGCAATATACAACAACATCAATTGCGCTTGTGAAGGACAATATTGCAAAAATTTATGTGACGCTCTATGAAAATGTTGATGTTGAAAATGAGCTTGACATTGAAATTGCGGGAGTGTATGATGCTTTGGTGAATGGAAGGGAAGTCAATCAGCTGGCTTCCGGGAGGGGATATTACTTCAGGTTCAATGTGATTGTTCCGAACAATGCGGCATACGGTGATGTAATTGCGCATTTGCGCACAGATTTGGACAGCATACTCAATGCAAGTTCTGCGGACATGAAATTCTGGATCAAGGCAATTTCAGTCAGCGGCGCAAGTGCAATAAAATCCGCAACATTTGACCCGAATGACCCGTACTCAAACCAGAACGAAGTTGAAACTGACGCAAAGCAGGCAAACATCTCCTTCGGGGATTTGGATGCAGGGGTTTATGAGCTCTATGCGCAGGCCTACATAAAATCAGGCCTTCCCGACGGCACGCTCATTGAGCTGCACTATTCCGCAAAATCAGATGAATTTTCAACAAACTCATTTACTGAGCAATATCACATTGGAGACCCGTTCTGCACCGGCTGCACATTCGCATATGCGTTTTCCCTTGACGGAAGCTCAATTGACCCGAATGCAACTACAGAGCTGCTGCAGGATATTGATTATGAACTGGGCTACGAAATCTACAATGCAGGCGATGTTGATTATAATAATGTAACGGCAGGATTTTCCGACAGCGCAAATGCGCTCATCCTCGACCCAACAAGCTCATCACTCGGCAGCATTGATTCCAAGGCAACAGTTTCCGATTCACTTTCAATGGAAGCAAGGGCGGAAGTTGCGCTTACGCAACTGCTCCTGCAGTTAAGCCCTAATGCAAAAGACAACAATGCTACAGCAAATTTCAAGGTGCTTGCAAAGAATCCCATGGTGATTTCCGCATCCCCGCAGTATTTGTATCCGAGGATCCGCAATATCCTCAAGCTTGCGGTTTCTGATGGTTCAGGGCATGCGATTGAGGGCGCGCTTTTGAAATTAAGCCTTGATTCGGATTTCACTGGCATACTTGCCTCCGGGGACACTGCGGCTGATGGCACAAAGCGCTTCAATATCGACGCGCTGGAGCCAGATACAATAATTTACATAAGCGCCGAAAAGCCGAATTACATTGCGGAATATGCGGAAGTGGAAGTGAAGGATGCTTATTACCCCCCCGCAGGCGCGGATTTCTCCTGCCTTGAAATTGAGGATGTTGATGGAACTGACATAGGCAATGACGGGCTGCCTGATGTGAACATACTGAAGGGCTGGCACTCAACATTCAAAATAAACTCATTGGAATGTTCGGAAGATTCCTCAATAACGCTTTCCTCCGAGCTCTCGCTTTCAAGCGACGCTTCCAGCTGCTCAAACCCCTCAACCTCCCTGAGCGTTGACCTGCAAACAACGGATTCAAAGACCCTGTGCGTCCTTGCCAACAAATACCAGGGGGAATATCCTGTTTATGTCAATGCGCAGTTCGCAAGCAGCACTGAATCCTCGCGCATTGCAGAGCTTACAGTTTATGCCTATGACACAAGCTCCTGCTTCTGGATTGACAAGACCGCATTTGATGTTTTCAATAATGTAGATTCAGGAACAATAAGCAACAAGTGCTATTCCTATGTTGAAGATTCCAATTACCCCTATCTGATTTCAGATACTGAAGCAGTTGCATTCCCGCTTACAACAGAACCAATAAATGAGGAAATCCTGATGCTTGAGAACTTCAAGGGACTGGAGCTTACAAAAGATGCAAACAGTGTAGACTTTAATATAAGCGTTACAGGGAAAGCAAGCGTTGAACTGAAGCAGGCGGATATTTACATGCAGTCAGGCGCTATACAAGAGATTCCTGGCGCTATACAAAAGACTCAAATATTGTTCTGCCCGGAATCAGGGCATTCCACTGAGTGGGGCGACCAGGATTATTTGGTTAAAGACGAGCTGGTTGAAAACAACAATTTATATTGCCTGATATGGGATAATGAAGACAGCACAAGCCCGACCTTGCTGCATGTTATGGAGCCGGGCTTTGCCTATATTTTTGATCCCCAATATGGGGGGGAGCCCGAATACACATTTGACAATTATCCAATTGTTGGGCAGCTCTGCGAAGCCATTGCAGCAACAAGCACCATGCCTCAATCAGGAACCGCGGAATGGGATACGGAAACAGGAATAATTACCTCTCTGACAAGCCCAGATGATGTTTCAGGAACACAGCAGGGCTGCCTCGATGCTTTGCATTACAGCGAAAATGCGGATGCTTATGAAGAAACCCGGGGGCGGGATGAAGTTACTGTGGCAGGCAAACATGCCCTTTCAGTCCAGACCTCCCAGAATATCTGGAACTCAATTACCGCGCAGTACTATCCTGATTATTACCCGACAGTTGATGCGAACGGCTGGGTTGAGAATTATGGCACAGCAGGCAGAAACCAAACACTCTTCTGCCCGACAAATTCAGAATATAATATTAGCCCCGGGGAAGGGGCATATTATGTTGAGAGTGAAATTATAGAAGGGGATAATTTATACTGCACAGTATGGAGCGCCCCGGACCATGGGCATATGAAAATACTGCACGTTACTGCGGAGGGAGAAGGCAAATTCTTTGATGTGGAGCATGTTTCACAGGAAACAAACTTTACCGCATACAATACTGTAGATGAGCTCTGTGATGTAATTAACTACGCAGACACCAGAGACGAGTTCGGTACAATGTCATGGGATTCGGAAGGCCAGATAACGGGCATGACTTTTGGCTCGGATGAAGAGGTAACAACAGTTGAGCGCTGCAAGGAAGGGATAGATTACGGCAGCGCAAGCGCATTTGGAGACGCACTATCAGAAGCGGCATGGCAGGCTTTGTCGCAGATTTGCGGAGTTCAGCCTACGGAAACCAGTTCCCAGCAAACAATATCCGGGGAAACGACATGCAAGTCAACACAAAAAACAACTGTAGCTGGGCCAGTATCACCACTCGCTTGGGCTATTGCGGGTGGTTATTCTTGCGGCATGGCTAATGTGTTCGGAAATGATGGCCAATGTTCTGAAGGATATACATATGAAGGTTATGCGGGCGAAATCACATCGGATGAGCAATATATATGCGTTCGTACCTGCGCAAAAACATACACTACATCCTGTGATGCGAGCTGCAATTCCGGCGATGAGCAGGTTTCCTCAACATGCGCAACAACTACAGCAACAGAATCAACTAAACTATCCCCTGAGGAAATAGCACAGGCGCAGGAAGCATGCGATGCATATGCAGGATTGGGCGCGGATGCAAAGGCGGATAAAATGAGGATTGAGGTTGATGTGCCTGATGCTAATTCAAATCCAAAGCTGGATCTTGCAAAATGGACCTACATAAGGACAAAGCCGAATGCGCCGGAAATAACATTTGATGTTGAGAATGTTTCGCTTGACGGGACGCAGTATGCGGTCATTACGGTAAGGGATTACACAACAGATGCGCCGCAGCCGGAAATGCAGGACATCGCCTTGAATTGGGCGGTCAGTGGAATGGTTAATGAAACCTCAGAGCAGCAAGTTCCGGTAACAGAAACAGGCGCATTCACAATCCAAAACCCGGAAGTCGGGAGGGTTTATGAGGTCGGAACATACGCCCTGGAGGCAGCGCCTGAGGTATCAGACTGGAAGTGGCTTTTGCGCATTGAGGGCGATGAAGCCTTTGTTGTTGATGCCACTGACACTTTCATAGTAAATCCAGATGGCGCATGGGTCCACTTAAGCAGTTCAGGCAACTGGCCATATGGGATAGTAACAGGCCTGCCTGCGGAAAATGCGCCCGTATCAAACTCAGGCACATTCACATTTGAAAACCCCTATCCTCTGCCGTCGCAAACAGCTGAAATTGCAGTTGAAGCCCTGGGCCTGCCCGGCAGCCTGCCAAATTGCATAGGGACTTCAGGGGATAATTGCGGCGGCAACATAAACATACGCAGTTTCGGGTCCTATCAAATCATGAATTACACTGATGAAGAATTCAATATTCATTTTTTTGATAGCGGCGATGATGGCAGGGCAGTATTCTTCGCGGGCATAAAATACAAGAGCTATCTGCCTGCGGAATATTCAGTAAGCGATGACTCCGACCTGGTTGAAGTGTTCATTGACCCGAGCTCCAAGAAGGTTTATGCGAAGGTTCTTGGAACCCCCGCGCCAACAACTTTAAGAGAGGAGAAATTCCACGTCAAATTGCAGAGCGGCTACGCAAACTTGTGCTACGGGCGCGATGATGTTCCCGGGAATTTCGGAAGCGAGAAGGTTCCTAAAGTGAAGTTTGACTGGGACTGGAGCAATATTGCAATTGATGCCTGCGACCCAAGCAGCATAAATGCGGTTTACTGCGATGCCACTCAATTCAGCGTTTCACTGATGAAGCGCATTGAAATGATTGACAATCTGATGAACGTTGACAACAACTATAATGGCGCGGAGCAATACAAGCATTTCAGCGCATATCTCATGAAGGATGGCTACTCCGAAGACTTCCAGGAGGATTTCGCAAATTATTATGCAAATACATTCTTCGGCGCAGGCTCCTGGTTTGCTGAAGGCGGCACGGCATTTGCGAATATATTTAAGGACCCTGTGAGATTTGTATTTACAGACTTTAATTCAACCGGCGCTAATCCGAGGGAAAATGTAAAGCCGCTTGCATCCCCCGGGCTGTATAATGCGGACATAGGGCTTGTGTATGACAATGCTGATGTGAATGATTTCTTCTCCGCTGGCGCGAACCCTAATGTAACTGTAAGCGTATATCTCACGCTTGTTGAGGTTCCTGAAAACGACAATCCGTTCTATTATCTGCCTTTCAACGGCAGCATCGGAATGGAGGAAGGAGTATATGCAAGGGCGGGCTACGGGCTTGGATATGAGGGCGCAGAGCTTCTTATTTCCCAGAACGACGATACGGGGAGCATAAAAACCGCAACGTCCTCATCAAACAACACAATTGCAACAGAAAAATACACTGACTTTGACACGGTGAATATAACCTACTCAGGAAGCGTGCTGATGGCAACCCCGGATTCGGTAAGTTTGCTGCCCAGCGATGCAACCCCGGTATTGATGCGCGTAAAGGAGCATTCAGGATACGCTGATGCCTTCTACAGCCTGCGCGACGGGGATGCAAGGTTCGGCACAAATGCCGATTACATGGCCTCATGGACTGGGATAGCAAGCAGCAATGACTGCAGGGACTTTGCGGGAAATGCGCTTTACAGCAACAGGCGCGATTACCTTGCAAACAACATAACGCATCATGCAACTATGGAGCCAAGCGATATTGGGGATAGCGCATTCGGATTCTCATGGGAAAGCGCTGATACTGATGCGGACATATACCTGCGCTCAATTTTATATGCGCCGATAGGGAACACAATTGACTTATTCCCTGCATATTCTGATAACCCGCTGTTCGTTTCGCCTGTGGAGCAAATAACAGAAACAACAAAGCCAATAAGGCTGAATTACACATCAGCAGTCCTCAATAGCGGAGAGCCAATAATAAGCTCTATTGAGGATGTCTTCGATCTTGCAAATGAAGACAAATTATGCATTGCAAGCTCCGCAGGAAATATTGACTTCTACTGGAACCCGGAATTCATCTCCGAGGCGCTGAAGCCCTATTCCGATGAAGTGAATGAGATTCTCTGCAGGGATTAGGCAGAGACATTAAGCGATAGAACATTTAACATCGGCTATTTTGCACCAACCAGAGCTGAATTATCTTGCTTTGCTTGAGAAATAATCGAATATCCGCCTGCCCCTTTCGGGAAGGCTCATGCCCTCCGTAAGCATTTTGAGATTCTCAAAATCCCTCTGGCTTGCATTTTCCGCTGCATCCATGACTTCAAGCACCCTATTTGAATCAATCCTGGCAGGAATTCCATATTTTTCAACAGCATCAGCCAACAAAGCCCTGTTCATCAGCAGATCGTTTATTTTTGCATGCTCATTCTTGCCTAGCATCCTGATGATTTTAGTCTGGCTTGATGCCCGAATAGGCTCTATAACCTCAAACTCAACTGATTTCAGGCGCCTTGCCAACTGCTCCAGATAAACATCCGAATGCGTGCTGCCCACCTGATAGAGAATTCTTATCTGCTCATTCTTGGCCAAATCAGGAAAATCCCTCTCAATCTCGGCAATTACCTTCGGTATGTGTTCGCTGATGTGCCTGTTCCTGAGGGCATTATTCTTCGCATGCATAGCTAATGATTCAGAATAGATCCTTTTGTGCTCTTCCAGGCTTTTTGCATTCTGTATCTTGTAGGACAAGTCTCCAAACCTTTCGGCGGCTGATTTGAAATAGCCAAGATCTTTCTCGCCTGCAGCCTCTATTGATTTCAGTTTAAAGCCCTTTTTCGCAATTAAAGGGGTTATGCCATGAGTGAACTCTGGAAAGGGCGCCTCAACATATGCATTTATGAATGCCCTGATTTCCTGGGCGCTTTTTCCTGATTCTATTATATTTCTGAGGTCATTCAGCATGCCGGCATATCTCTTTTCATGCTCAATCCTGTCCTTTGCTGAAAAGCCGGCTGTTTCTACCCCAAACACATGGAAGGGCTGCTTGTTCTTTTCATAACTTTCAATGACTGATTCAAAAAGCCTTACATCCCGCTTGTATGCATGGGGCGCAAACACAAAAACAATCTTGTATTTTTTCTTTGCCCCAAGCCAGTATGGAAGCCTGCGCATTGCCCACTTGCTGCCATACAATGCAGCGATGCCAAGCCCTGCGGCAATGGCGCTTCTTTTTATAAATTCCCTTCTGCCCATGGCATTGATTGGCTTGTGGTGGAATTCCTGCCTGAATGCCTGCCCGGTTTTTCTAAAAAGCCTGGCAAGCCAATTCCTGCCCTGTCTTAGTGATTCCCTTTTTGTTTTTTCCATTAACTTTCTTTTAGCCAGGGCTTCCCTTCTGCGCTCACTTCTGCTTCTTGCCGGCATAATTAAACCTTATTTTTCCTTTTATATAAATTCAGTGGTTTGGCATTTCCTTCCAAACCCATTAAAATATTTTGCAATCCGTATAGTTTATGCGGCCCATTCAGCTTTACAATTCCCTTTTCGAGAATTTTGGCGCGCAGCACTGGTGGCCTGCTGCTAATGGGAAAAACAGGGCGCTTGAAATCTGCATCGGCGCGATTTTGACCCAGAACACTTCGTGGAAAAATGTTGAAAAGGCGCTTGCGGAGCTGCACAGGCATAAAATGATTGATATTGGAAAAATTTCAAAATGCAACAGCAAAAAGCTCGCAGCGCTGATCCGCTCTTCCGGCTACCACAACCAGAAGGCAAAAACGCTGAAGGCTTTCTGCAGCCATCTGCTCAAAAATTGCAATGGAAATCTTGGCGGAATGCTAAGCAGGTCGATTCCTGAGCTGCGCGCGGAGCTTCTCGCTTTGCACGGGATTGGGAATGAAACCGCGGACTCAATTATCCTGTACGCGGCGCACAAGCCGGCTTTTGTTATTGATGCCTATACAAAAAGGATTGCGGGGCGCCTGGGCATTAGTTCTGAGCAAAATTATGAAAAGCTGCAGGGCTTTTTTGAGTCCCGCCTGGAAAAAAATGCGCAGTTGTTCAATGAATTCCACGCGCTGCTTGTGCAGTTCGGAAAGGAATTCTGCAAAAAGAAGCCGGAGTGCGGGGAATGCTTTTTAAATGGGAAATGCAATTATTATTCAAGTTCAGGGTAGAAATATGTCATATACCTTTGTGCTGCTTAAGCCTGATGCAATAAAGCGGGGGCTTGTGAGAGAAATATTCAATATCTTTGAGCGCAGCGGATTGCACGCAATTAAGCAGAAATCCCTTGAGCCAAGCGCTTCACTCATCTGGAAAATGTATCCAGACCTCAATCCAAGGGAGAAATTCGCAAAGGAGCATGTGAAATATGTTTCCTCGGGGAAAGTCATTGCCGCAGTTCTTGAAGGGAAAAATGCAGTGAGGAAGGCAAGGGAAGTTGTAGGAAACAAAAATCCTGAAAAGGCCGCTGAAGGGACAATCCGCAGGAAATTCGGCTACATCGACAGGAAAACGGATTTGTGGATAACTGTTGTCCATGCCGCGGACTCGGGGAAAAATGCAAGGCGCGAAGCGAAATTGTTCGGGCTGCAATCCTGATTATTCTTTTTAAATCCATCCATACTTGTTTTATGTGTGGTTTTTATGGAAAGAATCCTTGCAAATGACATAGGCGAAAGGCACGCGGGAAAAAGCGTTCTGGTCAGCGGATGGGTTTCCGACATCCGCGACCTTGGCGGGCTGAAATTCCTTATCCTCAAGGACAGGAGCGGAACGATACAGATAACAATGCCCAAGAAGGAAATGACAAAGGAAATTATGGAAACAGCGGAGCAGATAACGAAGGAAAGCGTCATTTCCGCCGAAGGGAAGGTCCAGGGCGCAAAGCAGGCGCCGAGGGGGGTTGAAATAATTCCCGAAAAGCTGCAGCTGATTTCGAAGGCGCAAGCGCCGATTCCGCTTGATTTGAGCGGGAAAATAAAATCGGATTTGAGCGTGAGGCTTGATTACAGGTTCCTTGATTTGAGGAATCCGAAGAGCCTTGCGATATTCAAAATAAGGAGCAAGATGTTCAAGCTGATAACCGATTTTTATGATTCGCAGGGATTTACAGCAATACAGACCCCGAAAATAACAAGCGCGGGGGTAGAATCAGGCGCTGAACTGTTCCCTGTGGTTTATTTCGATAAGGAGGCATTCCTTTCCCAGAGCCCGCAGATTTACAAGCAGATGATGGTATGCGCGGGCTTTGAAAGGGTCTATGAGATAGCCCCGGTTTTCCGCGCGGAAAAAAGCCATACAACAAGGCACCTCACTGAATTTACCGGAGTGGACTTTGAAATGGGCTTCATAAGGGGCGAGAATGACGTTATGGACGTTATTGAGGGGATGTGCAGATATATTCTGGAGGGCCTTAAGAAGGAATGCGCCCCAGAGTTTGAGATGTTCGGAGTCAATCCCACAATTCCAAAAAAAATCCCGCGCATTGAAATGAGCGAGATTAAAAAAATCCTTGCCGAGAAATACGGGAAGAAGATTCCGGAGGACGAGGATCTGGATGCAGAAGGAGAGGAATTTGTCGGAAAATACATAAAGGAAAAATACAACGAGGAATTTGTTTTTGTTACAGCATATCCCTGGAAGAAAAGGCCCTTCTACCACATGCGCCCGGAGGGAAAGGCAGATTTGACAAAATCATTTGACCTTATTTGGAATGGCGTTGAAATAGCAACCGGGGCGCAGAGGGAGCACCGCTATGAAATCCTAAAGCAGCAGGCAAAAGAAAAGGGCGTTGATTTGGATGCGATGAAGAGCTATGCGGATATTTTCAAATACGGGGCACCTCCGCACGGCGGGGTTGGGTTAGGGCTTGACAGGATGGTTGAGCAGCTCCTGAAGCTTGACAATGTGAGGGAGGCAATCCTGCTTCCTAGAGACCCTGAAAGGCTCACTCCTTAATATCGCTTATTGCCGTAAAAATAGATATATTTAAATACTGGTTTGCGCACAATTATTGCATGGCAATAAAGAGAGCAAGGTTTTTTGTAAGCAACCATGTTCAGGATGTTGGCTGCAGGGGATTTATAATCTCTGAAATGATGTTTGCAGGGTTTGAAAATGGCAATGCCATAAACCTTTCCGATGGAAGAGTTGAAGTGAGAATTGAAGGGGAAGAGAATAAAATAAAGAGCTTTGTTGAAGAATTAGAGATAAAAATGATTGCCAAGTATGGCAACCCTGTTGTTAGGGTTTCAGAAACAGAATACAGCCCTGATTTGGGATTGCATGATTTGATGAAAACTTCCCAGGCGCACCTTCTTACCCAATTTGACAAGGGAATAGGGGTGATGAAAAGCATGGAAGGGCATTTGGAGGGGATTGATAAAAAGCTTGATGAGAAATTTGATAACCTTTCCAATAAGTTTGATGGACTTCCAAAGCAGATAGCAAACGAGCTCGACAGCAAATTTGACTCCCTTCCCAGGCGCATAGCAAACGAGCTCAACAGCAAATTTGACTCCCTTCCCAGGCGCATAGCAAACGAGCTCAGTGGCAAATTTGATTCCATAGACTCAAAACTTGATTCACTCCCAAAGCGCATGGCAGCGGAACTAAAAGCAGTATTAAAAGGCTGAATCAGCCATTAAACCAAATTCTTTTAATTAAGTATTTTATTCTATTATACTGAGCAAAATGCCAAAGCCGAAAATTGATGCAAAACTTCTTGAGAGTGTTGCAAGGAATTCAAGGATTTCCCTCACAGAGGGCGAGAGCAGGAAATTCCTGAAGGAAATGCAGGAAATACTGGATGCCTTTTCCAAAATTGATGAAGTGAATGTGGAAAAAACAAGGCCCTCTTTCCAGCCGGTTGAGCTGAAAAATGTCATGCGCGATGACGCTGCCAAAAAATGCCTCACTCAGGAAGAGGCGCTTTCCAACACTAAGCACAGGGAAAAGGGCTATTTCAGGGGCCCGAGGGTTGTGTGAGAGCAATGAATGCAATTGAGTTTGTGCAAAAAGCGCAAAATGCAGAAATTTCAGTTGTTGAGCACACCCATAAAATTCTGGAAGAAATTAAAAAGAAGAACCCCGCATACAACCATTTCAATTTAATTGCAGAGGATTTTGCGATTAAGCAGGCAGAAGAGTTGGAAAAGCAGATAAGGCAGAACCCGGAAAAAGCAAAAAGCCTGAAGCTTCTCGGATTGCCAGTTTCCGTAAAGGACTGCATATGCGTTAAAGGAATTGAATCCCGCTCCGGGAGCAAAATCCTTTCAGGATACAAGCCTGTGTTTGATGCGACAGTTGTTGCAAAGGCAAAGGAGCAGGGCGCAATAATTCTTGGGAAAACCTCGCAGGATGAATTCGGCTTTGGCTCTTTTGGCACAAACACAGGAATTGATTTCAAGAAGCCAAAGAATCCCCATGATGTTTCAAGGGCGTGCGGCGGCTCCTCCGCAGGCGCCGGGGGTTTTACAGCATTGACTGAATTTTCCCATATTGCGCTTGGCGAAAGCACAGGCGGCAGCATTGCCTGCCCCGCAAGTTTTTGCGGCGTAGTTGGATTGACCCCCACTTATGGCAGGGTTTCGCGCTATGGGCTGATAGATTATGCCAATAGCCTGGATAAGATAGGAACAATAGCAAAATCCACAAAAGAAGCCGCATTATTATTGCAGATTATCTCCGGGAATGATGAAAAAGATGCCACTTCCCTTAAAAATCCCGCTGAGAATTACATTGAGAATTTAAGCAGCCCGCTTAAAGGAATGAAGATTGCCGTAATAAGGGAATTTTTCGGAAAGGGAATAGATTCAGGGGCAAGCAAGGCCTGCTGGAGCGCGCTTAAGGCTGCTGAAAAAACTCTTGGAGTAAAATACGAGGAGGTTTCCCTCCCCCTGAATGCAAAATACGCAATTCCCGCCTACTATCTAATTGCAATGGCTGAGGCTTCCACAAACCTTGCGAAATACTGCGGAATGCGCTATGGAATGGAAGAGGAATTGAAAGGAAATTTTGATGAATACTTCACTTCGGTGCGCTCAAAATTCTTCGGGGAGGAGGCAAAGCGCAGGATAATTCTCGGAACATTCACAAGGATGGCGGGCTTCAGGGATGCTTATTATCTGCGCGCAATGAAATTGCGCACACTCCTCATTGAGGAATATGCAAAACTCTTCAAAAAATTTGATTTGATTGTGCATCCCACAATGCCTGTTGTTGCTCCGAAGTTTGATGATATAGAAAAGCTCACTCCGCTGGAAAATTACATGATGGACATTTGCACTATGCCCGCAAATTTGGCAGGATTGCCTCATGCAAGCATTCCTGTTGGAAAGAGCAGAAATATGCCAGTTGGATTGATGCTTACCGCTTCCCACCTGCAGGAAGCAAGATTAATCCGGGCGGCAAATGCAATTGAAGGGGCGTGCGGATAATGGAATTGGTTGTTCTGGGCTCAGGCACATGCGTTCCGAATTTGAACAGAAGCGAGAGCGCATATGTAATAAATGCAGGAAAACACCAGCTCCTGTTTGACTGCGGGGCAGGCACAAAAAGAAGGCTGGCTGATGCGAAAATTGATTACAGAAAGATTGATTACATATTTCTCTCACACTCCCACAACGACCACATAAATGACTTGCCGGCAATAATATGGTCATACAGTTATTTCGGCTCCCCGCGCAGTAGAAAATTAAATTTTATTGGGCCAAGGGGATTAAAGGAATATTTCAGGCTGTTATTAAAAATGTTGAAATTCAAAGACATAGTGCCTAAAATAAATGTTATGGAAGTCAAAAATAATACAATAAAAATTGACGGCATATCAATAAAATCAGCTCCAGTGCCCCATTTGCATGCGCAGAATTGCGTTGCATATCGCATAGAGCACAAGGGGAAAGCAATTGTTTATTCCGGCGATACCGGATATACCGATAAATTGATAAAACTGGCAAAGGATGCGGATTTGCTTGTTCTGGAGTGCTCAAACCCTGATGAGCTTAAATATTCTGGCCATCTCATACCGAAAGAATGCGGGGAAATCGCGACAAGGGCAAATGCAAAGGCGCTGATGCTCACGCATTTCTATCCCGAAGCGGATAAGCCAAGCACAAGGGCGCAGGCGAGGAAAAAATACAAAGGGAAAATAATTATTGCAAAGGATTTGATGAGAGTGAAAATATAATGCAAGAAGCAAAAACCGGCGCATGGGTGAAGGAATATCTGCACAAAAGGAAGGCGCGCTTCAAGTTCCTTGAGCACGAGGCCGTTACAAAGCCAGTTGATAGCGCGCGCGTAAGGGGAGTTGCGCTCAAGCAGATTGCAAAGGCGCTTGTGTATATGGCCGATGGGAAGGCAGCGCTTGCAATTCTGTCCGGGGACAGGGAAGTGGATGAGAATAAACTGAGGCTTGCGCTGGATGCTGAGAAAATAAGGTTTGCAGGAAGCGCGGAGGTCAAGGCGCACACGGGGTGCGAGGTTGGATTGGTTCCTCCGGTAATTGAAAAAATCCCCAAAGTGATTGATAAAAAATTATTGGAAAACGAATTTGTTTCATTCAATGCGGGAATTGCGACAGCAGGAATAATTATTGGAGTGAAAGAATTGTTGAAAGTTTTGGACAATTGCAAACAGGCGGAAATCTCATTCGGGAAAACAATCATCGGGCTGGAAGCGCATGTGCAGCTGAATACCCAAAGCAAAATGTTCTGCTCCTGCCCGACAGAAAGCGCGGAGCCGAATTCCGCATGCTGCGAAATCTGTTTGGGAATGCCGGGGAGCAAGCCCATGCTGAACCGCAAGGCAGTTGACTATGCGCTTAAATTAGCATTAGCGCTCAACTGCAGGATAAATAATGAATTCTTCTTTTCCCGCAAAACATATTTCTATCCGGACATGGCGAAAAACTTCCAAATCTCGCAGTACGAGATTCCGCTTGCGGTTGACGGCTATGTAAATCTGCGCAGCGGAAAGAAAATAAGAATCAGGAGAATTCACATGGAGGAAGATCCCGCGGCGCTTGTCCATGCGGAGGGATTGGGAACTTCAGAGGCAGCGCTTGTGGATTACAACAGGAGCGGAATCCCGCTTGTGGAAGTTGTAACGGAGCCGGACATGGCAAGCCCCGAGGAGGCGCGCGCATTTTTGGATGAGCTCATTACAATTCTGGAGTATCTGGAAATATTCGTTTCCGGGAAAAACGCGATGAAGGCAGACAGCAATATTTCAATTGAGGGAAGCGAAAGGGTTGAAGTGAAGAACATAACCTCCTTCAAGGGGGTTGAGAAAGCGCTTGCGTTTGAGGTATTGCGCCAGAAGAACATGATCAAGCACGGGGAGAAAATTGTCAGGGAAACGCGCGGGTTTGATGAGGGCACAAGCACAACAAAATCCCTGCGCTTAAAGGAAACCGAGGAGGACTATGGATATATTTTCGAGCCTGATTTGACAAAGATTGAATTGGGCGAAAAGGCAATAGAAGATGCAAGGAAGGCGCTTCCCGAACTGCACGAGGCAAAGGCATTGCGCTTCGCAAAGCAATATGAAATTGACGAATACACTGCGAAAGTGCTTGCTTCCGACCCGCTTCTCGCGAATATTTTTGAGGAAGCCGCAAAAACCGCTGATGCGAAAATTGCGGCGCCTTTCCTCACAAGGGAGCTGCTTGCAATACTGAACCATGACAATCTGAATCTGCGCGATGCCGGGCTGAGTGTGCAGCATTTGGTGCAACTGCTGAAGCTCCTTCAGGAAGGCAAAATAACCGAGAAGAGCGCAAAGGAAACAGCAATAAAAATGGTGCATGAGAAGGTTGCTCCGCTGCAGTATATTGAAAAAATGGGCTGGACAAAATCAATGGGCGAGAAGGAGATTGGTGAATTGGCTGATGAAATAATTACGCAGAACAAAAAGGCAGTTGAGGATTATAAAAACGGGAATGAGAAGGCGTTCCACTTTTTGCTCGGGCTTGTTGCAAGAAGCGCAAAGGGAAAGGCTGAGCCGCGAATTATTGAGAAAATAATAAAGCAGAAGATCGGCTGAGGTCCGCAACAGAAAGTCTATGTTTCCATTTCAGGCTCGGGATAGCTGAATACCTTGTTCTCGTAATTGCGCATTATTATGCCCTTCTTGGTGCGCTTTACAATGTAATTCGGGCTTATGGGAATTTTTCCCCCGCCGCAGGGCGCATCAATGACAAACTGCGGGACTGCAAGCCCCGAGGTAAAGCCGCGCAGCGATTCAATTATTTTTATGCCATTCTCAACCTTTGTGCGGAAGTGCTCTGTTCCCCGGACCAGGTCGCACTGGTAAATGTAATAGGGCTTTACGCGCATTTTGAGCAGCTTTCGGTTAAGGTCCATCATCACTTCAGGATTGTCATTTACCCCGCGCAGCAGGACACTTTGATTGCCGAGAGGAATGCCCGCATTGGCAAGCAGCTCAAGCGCGCGCTTGCTCTGGGGAGTCAGCTCCTTCGGATGGTTGAAATGCACATTGATGTAAAGCGGATGGTAGCGCCTGAGCATTGCGCAAAGTTCAGGGGTAATCCTCTGGGGGAGGGTGCAGGGAACGCGCGTTCCAATGCGTATGATTTCAACATGCTCTATGCTGCGCAATTCCTTCAGTATGTGCTCAATCTCCGAATCCTCAAGCATTAATGGGTCTCCCCCTGAAACAAGGACGTCCCTTATTTCGGAATGCTCCCTTATGTAAGAAATGCATTCGGCAATCTGCTCCCTTGTTATTTTCCTGAATGGCTTTCCTATTCTGCGCTTGCGCGTGCAGAACCTGCAGTAATTGGCGCAGTCATTGCTAACCAAAAGCAATACCCTGTCAGGATATCTGTGGGTTAGGCCCTCAACAGGGGAATCCTTCTCCTCGAAGAGCGGGTCTGCAACCCCGACATCATCCTTGAGCTCCCTTGCATCCGGAACGCACTGCTTCCATATCGCGTCATTTTCATTCTCAATAAGGCTCAGGTAATATCTGCTTATGCGCATCGGATAGACCCCTGCAACTTCCTTAATTTCCTCAACACTTATGTTGAGGTGCTTTGCAAGCTCTTCCGCCCTGGTTATGCTTTCCTTCGCAAGCGCGCGCCATTCCTCAGGCCTTTCCTTAAGGAGCTCTGCTTCCATTGTCTTGTTTGCTATCATTGCTGCAATGCCTCTTTTGCTATTCCTGCGATCTGCCTGTGCATCCTTCTTGCGGCGATTCCCTCATTCACGCTTTCCGCAATCCCGCTTGAGAATCTTCCGGGCAATTTTCCCATTGAAAGCTCATTGTCAAAAATGCCCGTCATTTTCTTTTTTATGTGCTTTGGCATTGTAATTGAGTCATAAGTGCCGAAAAAGCGCTTGTAGAGCACATCCTCGTTCTTCTTCACATCCTCAAGATACAATTTCCTGAATTCATCAATCAGCGCGCCGGAAGCGCCGTTCTTGTATGCAAGGTAAAACGCGAAGAGAAGCTCATCCTTATTCGCTCCGGATGCATCCCATCCTATCATTTCCCCTGTGGCATTCCCGAAGATGCTGTAAACATTCCTGAACTCGCTGTTGAACATGTTTGATTTGAATCCCACCCTTCTTGTGTCCAGCCCGCAGGCTTTCATGAAAACAAACATCCTTGCGCATTTCGAGCAGTGCTCGCACCACGCATTGTGCTTCCCGAATTCAGTTTCGTCAGGGAAGCAGGACATCTGGTATTTTGCAATTTCCTTGTAGCGTGAATGCAGTATTTTTATTATCGCAAGCTCGTTTATGGGCTCAACAACGCTTATCGTATTTACAATCCCCCCGCTGAACTGCCTTGTCATCTGGTTCAAATGAACAAGCCACCCGTGGCTCTGGTCATATACCGGGAAGCACTTGAACCCGTCCTTTCCAACATAGTAATCCTCGCAGCTCTTCTCATTCCCGAAAACAATGTATTTCGCCCTCTGCGCATGCGCAAATGGCAGGGCATCCATGCCATATTCGGTAATCAGGTGCCCATAGCCGAATTCAGTCTTTCCAATATTCCAGTACTCGTAATCGTGGAGCAATCCGGTTTCATTGTAAAGCTTGTTCACTTCTGTTCCGAACTCCCTTGAGAACTTTTCCATGTGCGCATCCTTGTAATTGTTTTCAATTGGGCAATTCGGCTCCGAAACATAAACAAGGCTGGTTTTAATTCCTATTTCCTCAAGGAGGGCATGGCTCAGCAGGCTGTCCTTCCCGAATGAGAAATTTATAACCGCCTTTTCCTCGGGATTCCAATCATAAGGCTCGTAATTCACAGGATCCGGCTCATAGCTTGAGAACCTGAATTCCGCGTTCATGAGCCTCCTTAAGTATTCGCCCGCCTCAACCTTGTCAATGTCGGCGCAGAAGGGGAGATGGTTCAGCATCATCTTGAAATAGAATGGCTCAAATGCGGGAATTGCGGTATTGTATGAAATCTTGTTCGCATTGAGCATAACCGGGAGATGCATGGTCATTACATATGTCAGCTCGTTTGCAAGCGCCCTTTTCGCCGAATCCGGATAATTTTCCCATACCCCCTCCGGGTATTTCAGGCAGTATCTCTTTCCCTTAAGCTCAAGCCTTATGCCGTTCCCTGTTATTTCCGAATTGATTTTCATTCAGCCTGCACCTCTTTCGCGAATTCATGGGCGCGCATTCCGGCATCAATCCCATGGCGCTTCAGCGCGGCATTAAGCACCTCATTTACCATTTCATTGTATCCCAGGCCCCCGAGCCTTGCCGCCTTCACAAAATATGAAATGTATTCAATTTTCGGATTCAGCCCGGGGAGCGGATTTACCTCAAGCACATTCGGGATGTTGTTCTCGTCGCACCTTATGTCAATGCGCGAAAAATCCCTGCAGTTCAAAGCCTTATAGGTCTGAAGCGCGGCCTCCCTTATCCTGTTGCGCAATTTCAGGGACAGGTTTTTCGGCACGCAGGAATTCTCATCCTTGTCGACAATGAACTTGTTCTCAAGCGTGAACGCAAGCTTTGAGTGCTCGTATTTGTCAAGGCATATTTCAATTATGGGGAGTATGCGCGGGTTTTCATTTCCAAGGATTCCTACCGTGAATTCCCTTCCGGTTAAAAAGCGCTCAACAAGCGCCGGCTGCCTGTAGGTCCTTATGATGGAATCCGCCTGCTGCCTTAGCGCGGTTTCATTCTGCACAACCGATTCAGCGCTTATGCCTATGCTCGAGCCTTCCGCAATCGGCTTTACAATAAGCGGGAAGCGCAGGTCCTGCCTGATCCTGTCATTTGCCGAATTGAAAACCTGGTATTCTGGGGTTTTAACCCCGTGCTGCAGCAGGATTTCCTTTGTCCTCGCCTTGTCAAGGGTTATTGCCATCGTTATGGGCCCCGAGCCGGTGTAGGGGATTCCAAGCATCTCAAGCATGCAGGGGACATGGCTTTCGCGCGCCTCGCCCCTGAGCCCTTCAGCAATATTGAAAACAATGTCTATGTTCTTGCTGTTTGTTTTTATATTCTCAACGGCATTCCTGTTCGCTTCAATGAGTATTACCTTGTGCCCTGAAAGCTCCAGCGCATCCTTTATCCCCAGAATCACATCTTCGGAATCATATTCGGTCTCAAGGTAATTGCGCCCATGGGTTGCATGAGCCCTCTGAAGATTGAAAACAAGCGCAACGCAAAGCTGCTTCTTCGCATTTTCCCTTTTCATGAAGCAGCGCCCCCGGAAGCGCAATTACGGCTATTCAGATTAAAAGTGCAGGCAAAAATTGGCAATAAAATTTTCAGATTTCCTTCCAAACCCTGACGCATTTCAGAATCAATCCCAATCCGGAAATTTTTTTCACTCCAAAAACAAAAAAACCCAAAAAAAAATCCCGAACATTCAAATAAATATTTGAACTTATTTAAATACTTTTTGCCTTTTTTGCGCAAAAACCGCGGAAAAAATAAAATTTTCCGGTTTTTTACGTTTTTTTCCGGAAAAATCAGAAAAAATTAAAAAAAACAAATCCAAAAACAGGAAAATCACAAAAATTTTATTAAAATCAGCAGACAAACCCAAAAAATAAAATTTACGCGCAATTTTGTGGGAAGGGAGCGATTTGAACGCTCGACCGCCTGCTTATCAGACAGGTGCTCTAACCAGACTGAGCTACCCTCCCGCAACATAATATTTAAGCATTAGAATTATTTTTAAATCAGTGGGCGCATCCTTATATTGTGAGAGCCCCATAGTATAGTGGCCAAGTATGCAGGGCTTTGGATAGGCTTTTTCTTTGTAAAAGAAAAACCCTGGAAAAAGAAAGAAGAAACCCTGAGACGGGAGTTCAAATCTCCCTGGGGCTACCAATCCCTTTTCTTTTGGGAAAAGAAAAGGTCTAGGTTTTACCCCAAAAGAAAAACCAGGCCTTTCTTTTTCAGGAAAAAAGAAAGTCTAGGCGTTACCCAAATAAAAAAAAGGTTTGAAGATGGGATTGAAGAAATTCATTTTCGGGGAAGATAAAAAAAGCGAATCCAATGCAGAATCAGCGGAGCAGGCAGGCGCGGATTCTTCCGAAGGGAAATTCAACGAGCCATGCGCGCTCTGCGGCGCAGCAGGAACTGAAAAGAAATGGGCGGGCCAGTACTGGCACAAGAAGTGCATGCGCAAATCAAAGAAAATCGCGAAGGGGATGATTTAAAGCAATTAGTCAAACTTTTTCTTTTTCTTTATGAGCCTTTCAGGCGCAATCCTCAGTTTCTGCCTCAAGTAAATGCAAACAGCATCCAGGAATACGAAAGCGGATTGCTCAAAAAGCACATGCTCAGGAACAATCAGATGCCCTGCAAGGGTTTTTATTCTCGGCTTTATTTTCATTTCAACAATCGCATTTGAGTGCTTGCGCAAGCTTGAATGCCTGCTCTCCGTAACTGCGATAACAAATGCCCCGCTCTTTTTGGCTTTTTCAGCGGCATCCAGAGTTGGCTTAGTTTCCCCAGAGCCTGAAACAGCAATCAGCAGGTCCTTTGCATTCATTTTCGGGAATTTCTTCCCTGCAAAGCCCGCATTCAGGCCCAGATGCAGCAGGCGCAGCGCAAATCCCTGCGCCACTACTCCTGATTCCCCTGCTCCGCAGGCAAAAATCCGCTTCGCCTTGAGTATGTGGGAAGCAAGCGCCTTTGTTTCAAGCTTGTTTATCTGCTCAAGCACCAAGTGTATCTCGTCAATCAGATCCTCATTTATTTTGTAGATGTCCATGTTCCCACGGACTAATAATGCGGCAAACTACAATAAATAACTTGCTGTATCAGAACCTACGGTTCCGATACCTCCCTTTTCAATACCTTTTGCAGTTCTCTCTTGAGAATTGCGCTTATCTCCGCGCCCGAAGCCTTGCCCTTCAATTTCTGCATTGCCTCGCCCATGAGCGCTGAAAAAGAATTCTCCTTCTTTTCCTCGATGAGTTTTCCGTTGCTTCCCAGAATTTCCTTTATTGCACCCTCAATTCCGCCTTCAGCGAGCTTTTCAACCCTCATCCCTGAAATAATCCCGTCCAAACTCTTCCCGGGCTCCTTGCTCCACTCCGCAAGCAAATCAAGCAGCAGCTCCTTTGTTATTTTTTTGCCCTTCAGCGCAAGCAATGCCCCCCCAATCATTTCCTCTGTAATTTTTGCAGTATCAATCCCGTTCCTGCGCAGCTGCACAATCCCTTCCAATAAAAGCGCAGCAGCTGAAGTCGCATCAATCCCCTTTCCCAGAAGCGACTCATAGAACTGCGCGTAATTGTCCAGAACCATTTTCTCTGCCAACTGCCTGCCCAGTCCTTTTTTTGTGTATAGCGCCAAACGCTGCTCCGCAGTAAGGGGAAGTCCCTTTTTTAGTGCATTAAGCATTTTCCCATCAATCCTTATTGCCTGCAAATCAGTTTCGGGGTACATGCGCGCCGCGCCCGGCAATGGCCTTGAATACTCGGTGTTTCCGTCCTCAAGCGCATTCCTTGTTTCTTCCGGAATTCCATTGAACGCCTGCCTGCAGCGCCCAAGAATAACATTTATTGCATCATCAGCAATTTCCTTATTGCAGCAAACAAACGCAAACGCATCGTCTTTCCCAATGTCCAATACAAGCCTTATTTTTTCAACTTCATCATTTGAAATTCCGTAATTTGGCAGCTCGTCGCTGTGTATCAGCCCCCTGACCCCAATTCTCGCATTAAGGTAATTTGCAATTTCGGTTGCAAATCTCCTGTCCGGCTGCAGCTCAAATCCAAGCAGGCCGCGCATTTTTCCCAGCTTAACCCCCACAACAGCAAGGCCCTTCTGCAGCGCATTTGCAATTATTTTGCTTTCGGTTCTGCTGAAAATTTCAGTAAGTTCAGCAAGCTTTGCATTCCCCCCCCAGAAATCTTCCTCAAATATGTTCCTGCGCTTCATTTCCTCCCTCAGTTCAAGCAATTTCATCTGCCTTTGTATTTCGCGCTTCACATACTCATCAATCTTCCCAAGCTCCTGAACCCCCTTTATCTCAACCCTTGCGCCCCGCGCAATTGAAACATTCAAATCCTGCCTTATTGTGCCCAATCCCCTTTTTGCCTTCCCTGTAAGCCTGAAAATATTCCCTATTGCAAGCGCGCATTCCTTTACCTCTTCAGGGCTCTCCAGCTGCGGCGCGGTTGCCAGCTCAATAAGCGGAATCCCGAGCCTGTCAAGCCTGTATGTTATCTCCTTTTCGCCCTTCTGCATCGGCCTTGCGGCATCCTCCTCCAGGACAATTGTCTGGACATCAACAGCCTTATTTTCCAGTTTTATTTTTCCCCCGAGCGCGCAGAGCATTGTCCTTTGGAATCCGGAAGTGTTGCTCCCGTCAATTACGGTTTTGCGCATGACCTGCAGGGCATCAGGAACTTTCGCGCCAACCATGAGCGCGATTTTCAGAATCGTATTGAGCGCCTCCGGCTCAATATTTTTCGGGGGCTCCTCATCCGCTTCTATAAGGCAGGTGGTATCGTTATACCCCTCATAAATGTAAGCAAGGCCTTTCCTCTGCGCCTCAAGCGCTGCCGCATCATATTCCCCGAGTTCTGAAGCTACAGCACGCAAATAGCGCCTTATTGTGAAGTCCGGCTTTTCCTCGCGCAATGCGCTTTGGCACCTGCAGAATAATTTGCCGGTATCAAGCTGCTGATGGCACTCCAGCCCTGCCTTCAGCCCAAGCGCGCGATAATCATAATCTGCCATTCAAACCACAGAAGTAATAATGCAAAATAGTTTATATAACTATTTCAAGAACTTTATCCACTTGTTTGAAAACAGGCAAATCCACTTTTCCTTGCGGAGTATGGATTCCATTTTTTCATTATGTATTACACAAAAAATTGCATCAACCCCGCGCATTCTTGCAATTTTTTCGTGCCTTCTTACTAGCTGAGTGGCAACACCAATCTTTTCAACATTGCTTTCAACTCCCGAAAACATAATAATCCTTCTTATTCCCGCTAGCCTGTTTTTTATTTCATCTGTTTTTGCATTTTCTCTGAATGCACTTAAATAGTTGCTTACCTCCCCCGGGCCAATTCCCTGAAATCCGCGGTGCCCAAACCGCCCATTTTCCCTTCCCGTATTACCATATCTCCCTCGTAGAGCTTAGTGTGTTTTGGTTTTCGTGTATTATATTCATGCTTAATATTGATGGGGTTTCCCGCTATCAGCCGCTCAAACTTAAAATATTTCAGCGCATCAGAGCCTGAATGCTCAGGCTTAATGTGCCTTATTGGTATATACTCAAATCTTCTTTTTTGCAAAGCCATTCATCCACCAGCCAGTTTTTTTCCAAGCTCAAAGCATTCCTTCATTGTCTTTTCATCCTGTGCGGCTTCTCCGGGCGTTTTTGCCTGCGCCAGAATTGTCCCGACAACCCTAATTCCGCAAATTTCAGCAAACTCAATAAGCGCATCCCTGCAGTGCCCAAGGCTGCTCTCTTCCTCAGAGCCAACGCAGACGATTGCCGCCTTTTTTCCCCTTATTTTCTCACTTTCCCAATAGGGATTTATCCTGTCAATGAAATCCTTCATGAGCCCCGAAACATTGTTGAAGTAATTCGGGGTCCCAAGAACAAGCGCATCGGCATAAATCACCTTTCTCAAGATTCCGGGCATGTCATCATCAACATGGCATGTTCCCGAAGCCTCGCAGGCCATGCAGCCGTCGCAGTGCTTTATGTTCCTGTCCTTCAGAAGGACCAGTTCAACTTCAGCGCCCGCTTCTTTAGCCCCATCAAGTATCCTGCGGAGCATTGCCTCAGTATTTCCCCTTCTTGGGCTTCCACAGATTGCGAGGATCTTCATTTTCACCCCTAATTATGCGTCTTCTAAGAGACCTGGCCACAAATCTCTTTCTCAGGGTTGAGCCAAATAATTTTTTAATTATATTTCCCTGCGTTCGTTTTATTCCTTTGAAAGGCTTCCCTGTTTTCCTCCCCATTTTAATCCCAAACCTTATTCTATATCTTCTATGGCTCAAAGAAATCATTCTGCATTGCATTCAGCTTGAAAACAAGAAACAAAAACTCGGAATCAGAATTGTTCTCAATTGAATGCACCTCATTCGGGCTGCAGAGAACTGTTGTTCCTTCAGCAAGCTCAATCTCCTCCCCATTTATCTTTACAACGCCAGTTCCCTTCAGAGAGTAGAAGATTTCCTTTGTGTGCTTGTGGAAGTGGGCTTTGGAAACACTTCCAGGGGCAAACCTAACAACCTGCAGCACACACCCCTCTGTGCCAAGCTCTTTGGAATCAAGCAGAACCTTCTTTGCATATTGCGGATTCTCTTCCCATGTCCCCTCTTCAGGCCTAACAGCTTTCATGCAAATCAGGCCCCCTCCAGATCAAATGTCTCGAATTCAGTCCTTGGGGTAATTTCCCCGCGCAAATTCTGCGCAAGCAGTTTCTTCGCCTTTTCCTTCCCGTAATTCCCCAGGAGCCATGCGAGCTTTATGAATGCGGTTTCAGGCAGCATGTCCTCGCAGAAAATGACTCCCATCCCGGAGAGAATGCGCAGGTTTGTATAAACAGTCGGATGCACCCTTCCGTAGAGGCATTGGGGAGCCATAGCGACAACACACCCTGATTTTATCAATGATTGAAGCGCTTTCCTGATTTTTAGGTTTTCTTCACTTATGCCAACAGGCATGTGCCCCAATCCGGTCCCTTCAATCACAAGCCCGCTGTATTTCTGCTTCTTGTAGAATTCAAATTCAGCGGCATGCATGTTCGGATGCGTTTTAATCAATCCAACCTTATCTTCAAATCCATCCCGCAATGCCAATTTCGCATTTGCATTTCTTTTTGCATAATCCTTCTTCAGAAATCCAATTTCCTTTGTCTTGTAATTTATGCGCGCGATTGCGGTATCATTGATTGCGCGGAATGCATCCCTCCTGCTTGTGTGCATCTTGCGCGTTTTTGTTGCCGGCAAAATTGCGCAGCAGCCATCATCAGAAGCATCATGCATGCATATCGCTACCCCGACAAAATCAGTTTTTGCAATAAACTCTGCAGCGCAAAGGAGATTCATTGCCGCATCCGAACTGCCCCTGTCGCTGCTTCTCTGCGCCCCTACAAGAATTACAGGCACGTTCAGATTCTCAAGCATAAAGGAAAGCGCCGCAGAAGTGTATGCGAGCGTATCTGTGCCATGGCCTATTATTATCCCCCTGGTCCCCTGCTTTATTTCATTTGCAACAGCGCCAGCGATTTTTTT
>JACPJC010000003.1 GCA_016187745.1 Candidatus Iainarchaeum sp.
ATGCACAAATTCGAGAATGTTCTGGTTCTGGGGATTGAAAAGATGAGCGATGCAAGCACTTCAAATGCGACAAAATACATTGGCGCTGCAGGCGACAGGATACTGGACCAGGCGGAAGGGCTTATTTTCCCAGCAAAATATGCGCTAATTGCCCAGCAGCACATGCTGAAATATGGCACAACCTCAAATGACCTTGCGCTTGTTGCATTGAAGAACCATGAGAATGCAAACTTAAATGAGAATGCGCATTTTTACGGCAAGAAAGTGAATCTTGAGATGATTGAGAATTCGCCGATGGTTTGTTCGCCCCTGCGCCTGTATGATTGCTCGCCAATAACCGATGGCGCTGCCGCATTGGTAATTTCGAAGGAAAGGAAAGGCGCGAGGGATCTGGAGATAATTGCAAGCGCATTTACTGCAGATACTATTTCGCTTGCGCAGAGGAATGATGCGACAGCATTTGATGCCGCAAGGCGCGCTGCGGAATCCGCCTACAAGCAGGCGGGAATTGGCGCACAGGATGTGGATTTTGCTGAGGTGCATGATTGCTTTACCATTGCGGAAATGGTCGCAATGGAAGATTTGGGATTCTGCAAAAAAGGAGAGAGCAAGGAACTAATAAGAAATGGCGCTACAAAATTGAATGCCGAGCTTCCAATCAATGCATCAGGGGGACTGAAAGCAAGCGGGCATCCGATTGGGGCAACAGGGGTTTCGCAGATATGCGAAATTGCAATCCAGTTGAGGGGGGAGGCGCAAAAAAGGCAAATTAAGGGCGCAAATAACATAGGGCTGGCGCACAATGTCGGGGGAATCGGGGGAAGCTGCGCAGTCCATATATTGAGGGGAAAATAAATATGCTCTGGATCTGTGACAAGTGCGGGGCAAAGTGGGCATATCCTGTGGAGAAATGCATTTACTGCAGGGGCGCGGTAAAAGCCGAGCATGAGAAGAATTTGAAAGTAATTGGAAGGACTGATGTTTTTGCCGCATCCGCGGAGCATGAGAAAGTCCCCTATGCTTGCCTGCTGCTTGAGGATGAGAAGGGAAACCTTCACATAAGGAAGACGTTTTCAGATGTGAAAATAGGGGGCGCGCTCAGGAGCGATGAAGGCGCCCCAAAAAAAAACCTCGTTGCGGTAAGCAGGACAGGATATAGCGCAAAGGATGCAGCAAAGCGCGCAATGCAAATTCTTAATTTAAAAGAAATAAGGCCGGGGATGAAAATCCTCATCAAGCCGAATCTCGCGCTTGCAAAGCCCGCAAGCTCGGGAATTGTTACAAATCCCGAAGTTGTGCGCGGAGTAATAGAATTTTTGCTGGAGAGGGGGATTGAAAAAAATAACATAATTGTTGCGGAATCAAGCGTAATAGGATTTTCAACGCAGGAGGCGTATGAGAAATCAGGAATGAGGGCGCTTTGCGAAGAGCTTGGAATTGAATTCAAGGACCTTACAAACGGGAAATTCGTGAATAAGGCTGTTGAAATTTCGGGAAAAAAATATGTTTTTGGGATTGCGGAAGACGCGTTTGAAAATGATCTGGTAATAAATGTGCCTGTGATAAAAACGCATTTCCAGACTGAAATGAGCCTTGCGCTCAAGAACATGAAGGGGCTTGTTGATACTGAAACAAGGAAGCGCATGCATAAAATAAATATTGATGAGCAAATAGCATACATGCAGCTCGCGCTTCCGAAATATCTTACAATTGCGGATGGCAGCATTGCGCTTGAGGGGATGGGCCCTGCGGTAATGGGAAAGCCTGCGAATCTGTCCCTTGTAATTGCAGGCAGGGATGCGGTTGCGCTTGAGGCTGCGGTTTCTGAAATCATTGGAATTCCAATTTCAAAGCACACAATGCTTGCAGCAAAATTGGGGTTCGGGATTTCCGATGCAAATGAAATTGAAATTATTGGAGAGGAATTGGAAGTGATAAAGAGGAAATTCGAGCCCGCTTCCGGAAGGCTGAGCCCGCATGCGGATGTTGACCTTGCAGACGGAAAGCCATGCTCGGGATGCCTTAATAGTGTTTGGGGGGTATTGAACAAGCTCAAAAGCACGCGCGGAAAGCGCATATGCGTTGCATTCGGCTCAATGCTGAGCAGGGAGCTCATTGACGGGAGCGCAATTGCAATAGGGGACTGCGCCTGCGGGAAAATTGCGGGAAACGGAAAAACCGCAAAACTCCTGGGCTGCCCGCCGGACATGGCAAAACAGGAAGAGATTATAAGGAAATATCTGCTTGAGCAATAACGGGTTGAGCGCATGGAAGAGAAAACAAAATTAACTCAGGATATTGCCGCAATTACCCCGCTTCCAATCAAAAAGATATTCCGCTATTTTAAGGGGCTTCCGAGAAGAATGCGCATTTATTATGGCGCATATCTGCTGGGAAACCGCATTTCAAAAAGGGATATTGTTGAGGCGCTGCGCAAATTGGGCGTAAAGGAGGGAAGCGCAATTGCGGTTCATAGCTCACTGAGCAGGCTTGGGTTTGTGGAAGGCGGCGCGCAGGCAGCAATTGATGCGCTATTGGAAGCTGTGGGGAAGGAAGGGACAATAATGATGCCTGCGTTTTCCGGTTTCACACAAAGCAAGGCGAATCTGGTTTTTGATGTGCGCAGTACGGAATCAAAAACCGGAATTATAACAGAAACATTCAGGAGAATGAAGGGAGTTAAAAGAAGCCTGCATCCGATTTCCTCTGTTTGCGCTTATGGAAAGAAGGCGGAATTCATTGCAGGGGGGCATGAGAAGCACATCAGGTTTTTTGAGGAGAATACGCCATTCCACAAATTAATGCAGCTGAACGGGGATATTGTGCTGCTTGGCGCGGACATTGACACTGCGAGTTTTTTCCACGTGGTTGAGGATTGCGTGAAGGGATTCCCAATAAAAGTATATGAGAAAAAGCCGCGCATTCTCAAAGCGATTGATGAGAATGGGAAATTGCACAACATAAAAACCTATGCGCATGATTTGGATGTGCATGAGCACTGCATTGATGACAATCCTGCGGTAATAAAAAGAATGCGCGCGCTCCTTGAAAAGGCAGGGGTGCTGAAAACAATTCCCCTTGGGAAAGGAAGCGCCTCCATCATGAATTCGCAGAAATTAATGCGGGAAATGCGCAAACTCACAAAAAAGGGCATTACAATTTATGCAAATGAGGAAGAGCAGGGGCACAAGCACGAAAAATGAATCTGTATAATTAAGTCAAATATCAAAAATAGACTGAAACTTATCCGCCGCATACTGCGTATAAAAGCAGATAAGGGCATCAAATAATTGATTATTATGTGCAAATTTGACTGAAAACTATGCCTAACACTCATAAAATAGTGATTGGTTTATAATAGTATGTTATATAACTAGATATAGGTGCACTTGGTGCGCCATGAAAAACATAAATTGACCCCGAGAAACCCCGAGAATTCACAAACAACAAAATGTTAAGTTGATTTCTTCGACAGGATTATGGGAGTATTAATTTATTAATTATCAAATATGCAACACAAATAAGGCTCACCGATATTGCACCTCAAATAGAAAGGAGGTAAATAACATGGAAATATTACTTGCGATTCCGGTAGCAATAGCTGTCGGTTTCGCAATATTAACAGGTAATGCATCAATCGCATTATCCTCTTTTGCCGTAACATTGATCGCTATGGCAATATTGATAGCGGCCAATGAATTACGCTAAAGAGAAATGTATCGAAGGCACGTACTAACGTGCCTTCAATCTTTTAAAAGTTAACTACAACGGAGGTAAATAACATGAGTTACATTCAGATTGGGGATCGTATTCACAGAAACCCCCCACAGAATGGTTGCACAGCATCTGTTTCAAGCGGCAAAATAGTTTATGAATTTCCTTCTTGGACAGAGAAATGCGATATTTGTTTTGGTCTCCCTAGATAAAGGGAGGCCATATCTGCACAACCACAACAGCAGCTACTGGCACAAGCACGAGAAGGCGCCCTAGCTGCCTTAGCGGTGGATTTATATAGAAATTCAGTTCATATAATAAAATGCAAATAGGCGGAAAAGGCAAACTAATTGCCCTTGCATTGCTTGTTGTGCCTGTTATTCTTTTAAGCGGCTGCCTTGATGATAATGGCGGCGGCGGAAATATTATTTGCCCTGAAGAATCCGGAGACATACTTTGCGGCTATTGCAGTGAAGATGCAGCATTAAGCGACAATCCGCATGCGGGGAAATGCAGGTACTGCCCGACAGGGTCCAGCTGCTCATTTTCTGATATCTGCGGGGAGCTCAGCTGCACTACCTCTGGCGGCGGCGGAGGGGGCGGAGGAGGCGGTGGGGGCGGAACAACAACATACTATGCAAGCTGCAGCGGCTGCGACGGCCCTTACAGCACTTATTCCTACAGGGGGCCAAGCTACAGCGTATGCAATGGCTATTACCAGGTGTGCGTAGCTGCCTCATGCGATAAAATCCTTGACTACTGCAGGTAAAGAACCTTGGCATAAATGCCAGGGCGTTTAAAGAAAGTGGAATTACAATGGTTTTCATCTCCGCCTTGAAAAGCGGAGCGTTCAGCGCCAAGGTTCTTTAGTAAAATTAGGCCGGCTTAAGGATTCTTGATTTGAGGTATTTCAATTCAGAGATGCTTATTCCTTTTATTGCCAATTGGATTATGAAATAGGCAAGCGCCGCAAGCGCAAAATATGCAATTGCCATTGCAAGGCTTGCTGGTTTTGGAAATTGCAAAAGCGCAAAAAATACAACCGCAGAGGCGAGCAGGGGCTTTATTAGGGCTGAAGCGCTGAACGGGATTTTTGCTATTGGCTTAAGCAGGAGCAGGAATGCAATGCAGAGCAGGATGTAGGAGGAAAGGGTTGCATATGCTGCGCCTATCAGCCCAAAGTTTGTTATGAGGAAATAATTCGCAATTATGTCATAAACAAGAACTGCGCCATAGATTTTTGTCGGAATGTCAGGCCTGCCGATTGCATTGTAAAGCAGCATCAGAAATACCATCAGGGCGCTGAACATTATCAGGAAGGAAAGCACAAACAGAACCTGCGAGGCTGCTGCCGCATAAGCGCCCCTGTAGAGGAACTTCACAATAAAATCCGAGAAGTAGGCAAGCAAGAACGCAACAGGCACCATCAGAAAGAGCGCGTACTTGAAGAAATGCCTGAAGGCTTCCCTTAAGTGCGCAAGGGGCTTTGCTGCAAGCTCTGAAAATACAGGGAAGAGCATGTAAACAGGAATCATGCCCGCAATCGCTGAGCTCCAGGACATTGCAATTGAGTAGAATCCAACGTTCTCAATCGGAAGCAGCGCAGAAACCATAAGGACATCCATGCTTGCGAGCAGAATGAAAATGAAATCCGCGCTCACTGCAAATCCCAAATATGGAAACAGGGCTTTCTTGTCCACTGCCCCGCTGAGCCTGAGCAGAAAGCCATACTTGCGCGCAATTATAAAAAGCAATACAAAGGCCGCAACAGCTATTGCCGCAATGTATCCTGCAATCCCGCCGATGAAGGACTTTGTGAGGAGCGCAAGGCTTATTACAAGCGCAAGCTTCAGGGCTGCCTGGGCAAGCATTGCGCCGAAAACAAACTCCATGCGCTGCATTGTAACGAATGCCGCCTGCAAATATCCGGAAATGCTGTATGCAATTAGGAAAAGCGCTGAAAGGCGCAGGGGAAACGCAAGGAAGGGCTTATTGAAGGCAAATGTTGCTATAAATTCTGCAAAGAGCATTACCAGAATCACAATTATCGCAAGCGCAATAAGCCTTATCCTGAAAAGGTATTTGAAATAGGCTGCAAATGTTTTCTGCCTGTTTTCCATTGCTGCGGGCGCTGCAAACTTCGAAATTGCATTGCCCGTTCCAAAGTTAGCGAAAGTGTCAAGCATCAGCGCCATTGCAATTATCCAGGAATACATCCCGAAATTTTCAGGATCGAGGATGAATGTGAGATAGACTGCAAGGACCAGCGCAACGAGTTTTGTGGTTATATTCACGCCAATCTGCAGCAGTGCATTTTTCGTAAATCTTCTTGCTATGCCCATTTCATTCACTTTTCCAATTCATAAACAGAGGCGCAATCGTCCTTATATACCTGCTTTGCAAAGCCCTGCTGCGCAAGCTCATTTATTTTTTCCTCTTTCCATTCGTTCCTGTAGCAGGAAACTGCAATGTGCGTGAATTTTCTCTCAAGCAATTCTGAATATATTTCATCTGCCGGCATATCATAAATGCCTGCAATTTCCCCTGCCTGCACATTGGAATAGAAAACAAGCGCCTTTCCATTCTCCTTTGAGTGGATTTTCGCGCCTTCAGGCAATGTTTTTGCAAACTCAAACAATCCGGAGTGCTTCTCATAAACATTTGCATAAAAGAGCGAGGAAATTCCCGCATATGCAAACGCATAAACCGCAAACAGGACAAATGAGATTATTGCAATCGTTCTTGCCTTTCCTTTCAGGGAATCAAGGCCGTATGCGAATGCAATCCCGAACAGGGGCATTACGGCAATCAGGTATCTTATGTACATCAGGCCCCCGCGCAACCTGGCAGGCTCGGAATAGCTCATCACAAGCATGAACAAAATTGCCGCAAAAATCAAAAGAAGGATGAATAGGTTTATTGCGCTCCTGCGCTTCCACATGCGCCAGAATCCGAGCAGAATTGCAATTGTAATTGGAAGCGCAATTATTGTGAATATTATCTGCAGCGTGGAAACTGGCAAATTTGCAAGAAGTGGAATATATGCGAAGGATTCTGGAGGGGGAAAATCATAAAATGAAAGATGCGAAACAAAAACTGAATTTGCAATCCCTGCAATTCCCATTTCCGCAGTGTAAGCTGCAACTGCTGCTGGCTTTAATGTCACCTCTGTTCCGTAGCCCTGCATTGATGCGGAAGCAAGCCATGCGCCTGAAAGCGCAAGTGCAATTACTGCAAATGCCGCCGCATGGATTCTGCTGTCCCTGTTTTTTGCAAAAAGCCAGAGGAATGCGATGAAAATTATGGGCCAGAGGGCAATTGTATTGAGCTTCAGGAGTATGAATGCTGAAACTGCAAGCGCTGAAATAGCCGCATATTTCACATTCTGCTTGTTTTTTTCATTAATGTCAATAAAAAGGTACAATATGAAGCAGAGGAGCGCCGCGGAAAGCACATCAATGTAATTTACTGCCCCGTAGCGCACAAGCCATGGGAAAATTGAGGAGAAGGCAAGTGGAATTATGCAAGTTTTGGGGAATAATTTCCTGAACAGCAAAAACGCACATATGAAAAAAAGGATTGTTATTATTATTGGCAGCATTCTCACAAAGGGCATTTCAAACGGGAAATTCGAGATTATGTGCAGTGAGGCTGAAAACACATAGTAAAGCGGGGAAATTACCACTCTGTCAATCAGCGGAACTGCCTGCCCAGCTGCAATTTTTTCCGCAACTGAAATATGGTAGAGCGAATCAACAAGCGCGCTTTCAGGGAGAACAGCAAGCGTGAAAACCCTTGCAATTAGGCCGATTATGAATATGGCAAGGAAGATTTTGCCCAGATCAAGGCGCATTATCATAGAGTGCCAAAAAGCCTTTTTATTCCTATTTACTATGGTACAAATATAGAAATTGCGCATATTTAAATAGTATCAAATATTAATTGTATTATGCCGGGCAAGTTAGTGGTGATGATTCCCGCATACAATGAGGCGGGAACAATTGCTGAAGCGATAAGGCGCATTCCGCGCAGAATTGTTGGAATAGGGAAGGTGGAAGTGCTTGTTATTGATGATGGAAGCAGGGATGAAACTGCAAAAATTGCTAAGGGCGCCGGTGCAGACTCGGTTTTCAGGCATGAAATAAACAGGGGCCTGGGGATTGCATTCAGGAACGGGCTTGAGAATGCGCTCAAAATGGGCGCTGACATAATTGTAAATATGGATGCGGATTTGCAGTTCAATCCCCGGGACATTCCAAAACTTATTGAACCAATTCTCAGAAGCAGGGCGGATGTTGTTACCTGCTCCCGCTTTAAAGACGCAAAGCTAATTCCGGAAATGCCATTTATTAAAAAAATCGGCAATAAATTTTTCACTTCTCTCGTCAGCATTCTTGCGGGGCAGAAATTTACTGATACGCAATGCGGATTCCGCGCATATTCTAAGGAGGCTGCGCTGCGCGCAATGCTTTTCGGGCGCTTCACATACACGCAGGAGGTTCTGCTGGATTTGATAAATAAGGGCTTCAGGATTGAGGAGGTTGCGTGCAAAGTGAAGGGGCAGCGCGAGGGAAAAAGCAGGATTGTGAAGCACTGGTATGTTTATGGAATAAAGGCAATGATAATAATCATAAGGAGCCTGCGCGACTACAAGCCCCTGCTGTTTTTCGGCTCTTCTGGAATAGCATTATTTTTAATTGGAATTCTCAGCGCGCTTCTCGCGCTCAAAAACCTTGCAATAGTGCTTGTGATTTTGGGAGTATTGCTTGTTGCGCTTGCGCTTCTCGCTGACATGAGCGACAGGCAGCGCAAAATAATGGAAGAAATCTTGTACAGGCTGAAGAAACAGGAATTGGCTGATTGAAAATGAATGTTTTGCTGCTGCATCCGCAGTTTGAGATTTACTTTACGCATGAGGCGCCCATTGGGCTGGCTTACCTGCAGGCTGTTCTGCGCGAAAGGCATAATGTGAAAATCCTTGACAATAATGTGCTTAATTTGCCGATTGAGAAAATTGTGCAGGAGGCGAAGAAGGCTGATGCTGTGGGGATTTCAGTTACTACCCCTACCTTTGCAACAGTGCGCGCAATAGCAAATGCAATAAAGCAGGAAACTGATGTGCCAATAATTGTCGGGGGAGCGCATGCAACAATTGACCCCAAAGGATGCCTGGAGTTTGCTGATTATGCAGTGTGCGGGGAAGCGGAATATACTTTCCCTAAATTGATTGATGCGCTTGAGAGCGGAAATAAAAAGGCGCTCGGGAAAATCGCGGGGCTTGCATATATTGATAAAAAGGGAAAATTTGTGAGGAAGAAAAATGCGCTCATTGAGAATCTGGATGAGCTGCCCTTTCCGGACTGGAGCGGATTCCCATTGGAAAAATACGGGAGCGTATTGCGCACTTCCGGAAGAAGCCTTCCGATTGTAACATCGCGCGGGTGCCCGTATAATTGCATTTATTGCTTCAAGGGATTGTTCGGAAGGCGCTTCCGTGCGAGAAGCCCTGAAAATGTGATTGCTGAATTGAAGTATTTGAAGGAGAAATTCCACATAAAGGAATTCCAGGTGGCGGATGACGCGTTTGCAACAAATCCCCGGCGCGCAATTGAGATATGCAGGAAAATTGCTGAAAACGGATTGAGCATGCCATGGAGCCTGCCGAATGGAATTAGAGTAGGCAGCATTACGGATGAGCTTGCGTACTGGATGAAGCGCTCGGGGCTGCAGTACGCTGGGCTTGGAATTGAATCCGGGAACCAGCGCATACTCAACAGGATTGATAAGCAGCAAACGCTGGAGCAGGTAAGAAAGGGAGTCGCGCTGCTGAAAAAGCACAAAATAACAACTGTGGGATTCTTCATGTTTGGATTGCCCGAGGATACGGAAGAAACAATGCGCGACACTGTTGAATTTGCAAAATCACTGGATTTGGATTATTATTCAATATCAATGACTACCCCCTATCCGGGAACAAGGCTATATGATGAGCTGCTCTCAGGGAAGGGAAGCCTTCTCACAAAAACCCCAGAGGATTTGTTCAGCCTCGGGAGCAAGGCAAAGTACATGATGCCGGGAATGGCCTCGGCGCAAAGGACGGAAGAGCTTTATAAAAAGGCAAGGCTTGAATTATTGCTAAGACCCAAAACCATACTGCGCACGCTGAAGCACCCGAAGCGCCTTATTGCCGGCGCAAAGGTCGCATACAAATGGATTGTGAAAACATGAAAAGTGAAAGGGTTAATTACATCAGGAAAAATATGTTCGGAAAAATCCTTGACATTGGCGCGAACCAGGGGCTGCTGCACAGGATGATTGATGATGGGAAGATGATTGGGCTGGATATTGTAGTTAGCAATTATTCAAAGCGCATGGTGCGGGGAAGCGCGGAAAAAATGCCCTTCAGGGAAAGTTCATTTGATACGGTTGTTGCGGGGGAGGTGCTTGAGCATCTGCCGCATCCGGAGAAGTTCATGCGGGAATGCGCAAGGGTTCTGCGGAGCGGGGGGATTGTAATTATCAGCACGCCGAACAGGAATGCGCTGATAAATAGACTGCTGCACAAATTTGACTGCGCGCGCACTTCGGAAGTTGATTACCACAGGCATGTTTTTACGGAAGAGGAATTAAAAACACTTGCCTCGAAATATTTTAATGTTGAGGAATTCTCATATCTGGCATATGATGAAATTGCAAGCCCCGAGGGAGGGGGATTTTATTTCATAAGGAAAATCCTGAATTCTGTTCTGCCAAGGAATTTGCGCGAGGAAATGATCGTTAAATTGAGGAAGAAATAAGGGGAAAGTGGAAAAATGAATATTGTGTTTCTGAATCCGCCGTTTTTCGGCTCATTCAACAGGGAAGTGCGCTTTCAGGCTGTAAGCCCGCAGAAGGCGCTTCATCCGCCGATAATACTTGCATATGCGGCTGCTGTTTGCAGGGAGGCCGGGCATAAAGTGGACTTAATAGATGCGCCTGCGCTTGAATTGGATGAGGAGAAAACACTCCAAAGGATTGCAAAGTTCGGGCCTGAACTGGCTGTAATGCTCACTTCTACGGCGAGCGTAATAAGCGATGGGAAAATCGCAAGGAAAATTTCGGAAGAAACAGGCGCGAAAACCATTGCTGTAGGGGTGCATGCAAGCTCTGTGCCTGAGGATACATTGCATAAGGGATTTGACATTGTTGCGCGCGGGGAATATGATTATACAATACGCGATCTTGCAAACGGGATTGCGCTGAACAAAATTCTGGGACTTTCTTACAAAAAGGGGGGTAGGATTATACATAACAAGCCAAGGCCTTTAATCAAGAATTTGGATGAGCTGCCGTTCCCTGCGCGCGATTTACTGCCTAATGAGAAATACTATTCGGCGCTCTACAAGAATCCATTCACTTTCATTGATGCGGGGCGTGGATGCCCGATGCAGTGCATTTTCTGCGCAATGCCGCAGGTTATGTTCGGGCGCACTTACAGAATGAGAAGCCCGGAGAAGGTTGTTTCGGAATTGAAGCACATAAGGAAGGATTTCCCTAAACTGCGCAGCGTGCTTTTCAATGATGATACCCTTACTGTAAATAAGGCAAATGCGATGAAACTGTGCGAGTTAATAATTAAGGAAAAAATAAATCTGCCCTGGGGCTGCTATTCAAGGGTTGATACGATTGATGAGGAGCTTGCGCACAAAATGAAGGAGGCGGGCTGCTTCCTTGTGAAGATTGGCTTTGAATCGGGATGCGATGAACTGCTGAAAAGCATGAAGAAGGGGCCGAATGCGACAACAGCGCAGGCGCGCAGGGCGGCAAGGATATTTGAGGATGCGGGAATTCAGGTCCATGGGACATTTGTTTTCGGGATGCCCGGAGAGACCAAAGAAACAATTGCAAAAACAATAGAGTTTGCGAAGGAACTGGATATTGATTTTGTGCAGTTCTCTGTTGCGCAGCCATATCCGGGAACTGAGTTTTATGATTACTTGAAAAAGCGCAATCTCCTGAAATTCGATTCATGGAGCGAGTTCATTGATGAGGAGGGCTGCATCGCCCCGATATTTGAATATGAGAACCTCACAAGGGAAGACCTGGACAGGGCGCTGCACGCGGCGTACAAGGCGTATTACCTGAGGCCGGAATACATCCTGAAGGCAATAAGGCAGAGGCTCACAAACCCGGAGTTATTGAAAACATCGTTCAGGAGCGCGCTGAACCTTCTCAAATACATGAAATCATAGGGGGCGGAGAATGCGCGTTAAATTCGGAAGAAAAACATTGGGCGTTATCTGCATTATTGCAGCAATTGCAATAATACTTTCTTCTGCAGTTCTCGGGCCGAATGCGCAGTATTCCCTTCCCTACATCCCCGAATCAGTTTATTTTTCGAATTTGCAGGAATATGCGGGAAAGGAAGTTTACATTACCGCATCAATTGCAGGAATAAACGGGAATTCAATTGCATTTGAAAATAATGCCGGGGAAAAAATTGCTGCTGAACTGCAGAACCCGGAAGAGGCGGAAAAGGGCGGGCTTGTTTTCCTTTCAATAAATTACAATGCGCAATCGGATTCGTTCTCGGGAAAAATCCTCTACAGGTATGAGGACAAGGCGCTGCGCGAATTCATTTCAATTATCGGGCTGATTGTACTGATTGTTTATCTGGGAAGGGTCGCGAAATTCGATTTGCGCAGGCTCAAATTGGTTGTAGGGGGCAGGAAAAATGCCTGACTGGATTGCGCACCTGGGATTTGCTTTCCTTCTTGCATATGCGCTTAAAATAAGGCGCAAGGAGCTGGTAGTAATAGGCGCGCTTATTCCCGATATTGTGAGGGTATTCGAGTTTTTGCCCATATTCGGGGATTTAACATTCTTTGCGGCGCTTCCGTTCCACGGGCTGCTGCTTCCGCTTTTCATTTCAGGAACCATATGCGCGTTTTTCATTGGGGGGATTTCATGCAAAAAGGGCCTTGCGCTGATGTATCTGGGGGTTTTAACGCACTTGTTCCTTGACGGGCTGATGCTTTACACTGTTGCAGGAGCAAGGCTGTTTATTCCTTTCTCCTTTGAGCGCTTTGGGCTGCTGAATATTGTGCCTTCCGAGGACTTCTCGCTGGCAATCCTTGCTGTTGTGATAATTGCAGTTGTTGTGATTTATGAATTGCTGAAAAGGAAGCAGTCAAAGGGCGCTGAACAAATGAAAGGCAATTAGGCTATGGAGATATGTGTTAGGTGAATTAAGCGCTCCCGGAAGAAATATTAAGTAAAAAGAATTAAGTATGTTGGGATTGGATAGGGTGATGCTGATGGATGCTGGCCAAAAAATAGAATGCGGGATATGCGGCAAGGCATTCAACAGTGATGAAGCCCTTGCAATGCACACAAAGGCAAAACACAATCGGCCCGAAAAGAGACAATTGTTTGCCCCTCATGCGCAGAAGAAAATAAGGAACATTGCATTTATTCTCATTGCAATAATCGCAATCGGCTTTGTCATATTCTATGCAATTTCAGGCATAAAAATTCTGCCGCCAATAGATATTTCAGGCCATGTAGAGGAAAGCCCTGCAAGCCATGTGCTCAGGGAGCCAATGCCGATTGCAGTGCAGAAACACATGCTTGAGCATGCGGATGGGGAAGGCAGGCCTGGCGTGGTGATAAATTACAATTGTGAAAATTTTGCATGCGAGCCCGCCCTGATAGCAAAACTTGAGGCATTTGCGCAAAGATATGATTATGTCTATGTCGCCCCTTTCACCAATATGAGTGTAAAGATAGCACTTACAAAACTCGGCAATATAGAAACGATGGGCGAGTATGATGAAAAACTCATAGAGGCATTTATTCTCGGGCAAGTCAGCTAATAAAGCCAAGCCGCCTCCGCTTTTCAGGGCATATCCTTTTAAATATTACAATGTATTACATTGTATTATGGAAAGCATTTGCATAAGGGTAGAGAAGCCTGTTGCTGAGGAAATTGAAAAATGCATGCGCAAATTTCACTACAGCACCAAGACTGAATTCATAAGGGAAGCCTTGCGCGACAAGCTGAAGGAAATTGAGGAAAAGGAAAAGAAAGAAGCATGGGAGAAATTATTTGCGCTGCGTGGCGCATTCAAAGGGATGGAAAAAGCGCAGACAGATGAAGAGTGGCATAAGCTTAAGGAAAAGGCAGGAATGGAATTTATAAAAAAAATGGAAAAGAAATTCAATCAAAAATGATTTGTTCAGGCATTCTGATTTCTGCAATATCCCTTAAATAGTCGAAGTGCCTGTCCCTCGTAATCAATACTGCACTATTGTCTCTTGCAAATATTGCATGCAATATATCGGGCTGTGGGGCTTCTTTAATTTTTGATGCAAGCATTTTTGATTCCAAAAGCTGATTAGAAGAAAGTTCAGCAATTACAAGCAATTCCTTAAATGGATTAAGCATTTCCATTATCTTTTCTTCAGAATATTTTTCCCTGAGTTCTGATAGTATAAGCTCTGAATACAGGATCTTGCATTTGTTCGTTTCGCAGTTTTTCAGAAACCTGAACGCAAACTCCCCTAATGGCCTTATCCCGTCGCTTCTATCCTCAAAGTAATCTCTCCGCACGGAAGTATCAACATAAAACCTTCTTTCCATGCAATAATAGAATAGCGAACTCCTTTTAACTATTTAGTCAATTAGCGTATAGTCATTGAGCCTCTTCAAGCCCTGCTGCTGCGCATTCCCCGGCATACTGGCAGCTCTTGCACTGCCAGGCCATTGCGCCAACAAGCTTTGCCTCCGCCCCCGGAAGCCTGTTTTCTGCAAGATGGCTATGCAAATCCCTGAAGCGCGAGAGCGCATGCTCGGCTTTCTGCGCATCATATTCAATCTCAAACCACTTGCTCTGGAGGGTGTTTTTCTCCACATAGAGTATTATGCCATTATGGACCCCCATCTGGCGCATATAAATTTGCAATTGCATAACGTGCCCTTCGGAGGGCTCTTTTGTGTATTTCAGCGCCGAGGTTGATTTCACTTCCACAATGTACTGCTTTCCTGCAATTTTCACAAGGATTATGTCATCAATCCTGCCCGAGATTGTTATTTCGCCTTCGGTAAAGCGGAATGGCACTTCTGCCCCAAGAAGCTCAACTTCCGCGTTCCTCTCGCTTTTTATAACATCAACAACAAAATCGTGAATCATGTTCCCTGCCTCAAACACCTTGATCAGTTCCTTGTCAACTTCTTTCGGGGATTTGTAGGAATACCATGATTTGCGCATGCAGCTTCCTGCTTCAGAGGGGTAATAGCGCCCTATCTCCTTCGGGCGCAGCTCCTGCCTCAGGAAATTCCCAATCATTTCGTTGAAATCAAGCATTTTTATCACGGTGTAGGTGCGGAAGCCAACTTTAATTCACTTCAAATAAATGCCCCTTCCCAGCTTCTTTGAATAAACCCTGAAATCCTCTGTTTTGGTTTCCTTTTTTATTTTGACGAACTGGTCAACCTTTGAGTCCATCTCATCCGCATAATAAACTGCGGCAGCCTCAGGGAAGCTGGGTTCCTGCGGGCTTCCGTATTCATTTGCGCCGTGATGGCTGAGCAGCATGTGCGCGACTTTTATTTTCAATTCGTTAGGAAAATCCCTTATGCCCCTTATGCGCGCAAGGACTGCCTCCTCCCCCAGGGCGATATGGCCGCGCAGCATCCCCTCCTCGGTCTGCTTTATGTTTGTGCCGATGCTGAATTCCGAGATTTTTCCAATATCGTGCAGAATTGCGCCTGAAATCAGAAGGTCCCTGTCAAGCGCGGGGTAAATCCTGCATATTTCCCTGCATAATTTGAGGACATGGGAAGTGTGCTCAATCAGGCCGCCGATTGTTGCATGGTGCATGTACATTGCAGCAGGGGCGCTCTTGAACTGCGCCATGAATTCGGAATCATTGAAAAAGGCTTCCATCAATCTGCGCAGAAATTCATTCTTCATTCCCCTTATTTCAGCAAGCATTTCCCCTGCAAGCTTTTCGGAATCCTCAGCGCTCTTCTCAACAAAGTCAGCAATGTCAAATTCAGAAATTTTCCTGATGCTTCCCGCGCCCTCATTTATGTGGATTTCGGCAACTCCCCTGAAGGCGCTTGTTTTCCCATCGACCTCAATTACATCGCCCTCCCTGAATTCCCTGTAGAGCGCCTCAACCTTTTCCTTATCAGTTCCGCCCCAGTACTTCAATTCAATTTCGCCGGTGCGGTCTGCAAGCCCGAGCTCAAAGCGGAACCCGTTCTTGTAAGCCTCGGGGGGATGCCTGTATTTGACAGAAAAGGCGCTGTTTACGGCATCGCCTTCCTTGAGGCCTGAAATGAATTGTGATTTTGGCATATCTCAATCCCCAGCAAAATAAGTATTATTGCAAAATGTTTTTAAGTTACATGGGGCGCGCAATTCCGGCTGACGAAAGCCAGTTAGACAGGTTTAGGCAAAAAACGAAAAACATAATAACAACAAAATCCACAATATTTATGGAAACCAGCGGAGGTGTTACCAATGGAAACTATAGAACCGGACAAGAAATTATACCCACATCAATGGGGCAATTTCCACAACAGAGTTCCAGGGGCTTCACTTCCAGAATCGCCGCAGCAGTCCAGTTCACAACCGCGCTCATAACAATATATCTCCTAGTTTTCCAGCGCATTACGGCGCTTGAAATAGCGCTGTTCTTTCTCCTCGGCTATGCGATCCACAAATGAGGCAGGCGGGCAGAACAAAACCGGCAACAGCCCGCAGCGCAGCAGAAGCCCTTCGGAAGGATTCCCCCTTCTGCTTTTTTTGACGGCGCAGGGGCGGAAGCGGACTGCAAAATGACTAAATGAGAGTTATTTTGAAGGCATAGGATTTTCATGCAATGGTTAAAATGCAGGCGCATCCAATGACAAGAACCTTATCAGGTCAGTCCGGCCTGATTCAATCAATTTCTTTTTTATTGCCTGCCTATATTCGAAATTATTGCGTATTCTTTTAAAAGCGATGAACAAATCTCTTGTAGCGGGAATTTCCTTAGCCCCGGACATTTCCCTGAATTTCCTGTTGTGCGCAAGAATAAACTGAAAATCCTCATAGCCCGATGCGGGCATTCTGCCCCCGTACTGTTTTACTGTCTTTCCGCCGAGGATTAGATAATTCTGAACAAAATGCAGCAGGCTGAGAGTCTTAGGCTCAAACCGTCTTCCTTTTGGTTTCCACGGCTCAGGCAGATCCTGAATGATCTTTTTCAGGGTTGCTATCACATCTGCAATTTCTCGTTTTTTCAGCTGTTCAAATCTAACTCTTGCCATAATGCCTTCGCGCCCAGGCGCCCTTAACGCAGGAAATACTGCCCATTTATATCTTTCCCTTGTTTCAGGTTTTATAATCTTTGCAGGGAACTCTTCGGCCCCCTTCGCAGCAAGCCTTTTGAGAAGTATGCCTTCGCCTTTAATGTCCTTGATGGAATTCAAGAAATACACTTCTATCGGGGTTCCATACCTTCTCTCGAATAAATGTTTTATTTCATCGATTTTGTATAATTGCGCAGAATTCGGCTTTTTGCCGATTATTGCAATATCAATATCTTTTTCATGCGCAGCCATCCCTGATGCTGTTGAGCCGATAAGGTAGATTGCCTTAGTCTTATTGCCAAGAATTGAAGGCAGTTTTTTTGCATAATATTCTGCTATTCTCTTCTTGAATTTATTCGGGTCTTTTATTGCAAGAAGCCTTGGGCTTGGCCTTTTTACATTTAGCAATTCCGAAAGTTGCCTTCTCTCCAGGTTGGTGGTTACTGGAACAGCCCCCCATTGACTGCTTTTTCTGAGTCCCTTTGGCAGCCCCATAAAAGAAATATAACAATACCCTAATTAATTCCTTACTGTTGTTTAAGTCATCTTTTTATTATTCTCTTGTAAATCTCCTCATATTCCGCGCAAATGCCGCCCCATGCCGCCTTTTCCTTTGCCATTTTGTGGCCGGCTTGCGCAAGCCTTGCGCGCAGCGCATCATCGCCAAGGAGTTTTATTATTGCATCTGAAAGCTGCCCCGCGCTTTTCTGCTCAACAAGGAGGCCTGTTTCATTGTTTATTACAAGGTCCGGAATGCCTCCGGTGTCTGCGCCTATTACGCATTTTCCCGTAAGCATCGCTTCCTTTGTTACCAATCCCTGGCCGCCTTCAGCTACTCCGTGCGAATCAACAATTGAGGGAATTATGAAAACATCGCATGCGGCATAGTATTTTGCAAGCTCCTCGTGCGCCTTATTGCCGAGGAAAATTATACTGCTCTGGAGATTTTGGGCTTTTGCATAGGATTGCAGTTCCTCTTTCAATGGGCCTTCGCCAATGAGCAGCAGGGAAGTTTCGGGGAATTTCTTAAGCACTTCAGGCATTGCCTCTATCAGATAGCGCTGGCCCTTCATCTCATTGAAGCGCCCTATGCAGAGGAGAATTTTTTTGTTCTGCAGGGAGTGCTCTTTTATGATGGTTTCTCCGGAATTATTCGGATTGAAAAGCGCATCATCCGCCCCGTTGAATATTATTTGGATATCCTTGTTATAGCCGCAGGATTTCACTGCATTCGCTGTTGCGCTTGAGGTTGCAGTAACAGCATCCGCAGTGTTTGCGGCAAACCTAATCATGGAGCCCATTTTCATTTTCTTCGCGAGATATGCCTCTGTTCCGATTGCATTTATTACTAGGGGGAATTTGCAGAATTTTTTTGCAATTGCGCACATCAGCCCCTGGGGGAAAACCCAGAGGGAATGGACAACATCAGGCCTGAATTTCCCTGCTGCGCGCATTACTGCAAGAGTGCCCGAAACCATATAGAGCGGCAGCTGCAGTTTTGCAAGATGGGACTTGCGCATATTTGCGGCCATTCCTGAATCGTATGCAAGCTTTTCAAATCTGCTCGGGATAAAATATTTGAAGCGCTCAACGGGAATTTCCTTCAGCATATCCCTCTTTGGCAGGCCGGGATAATGGGCTGCAACTACCAGAACCTCATGGCCCTTGCGCCTGAACTCCTGCGCCATGTTGTACATGAAATCTGTGAATTTGTCAGTCTCGGTTTTCTGGTAAGAAGAAGTTACTATAAGGATTTTCATATTCATCTTCCCCTTGGGGCTGCTTTAATTCTTGGCCGGGAGATCAATGGTTTGGGGAAATGCTCCAAGAATTTCTGGTGCTCGCGCATCATTCTAGGGGGGGTGTATTCCCTCTGCACGGGGTCCATTTCATTTACAAGGAAGATTTCCTTTTTCCTTCCGGCTTTCATTAAGTGAGAATTAAACTTCCCCACAAGCTGCATAAAGCCGCCGATATACATTGTCCCCTCCTGGGGGGGCTGGTGTATATGGCCATGCTGGTGCGCATTATACCACCCGGAAGTAGTCCCGAATGCCTTCCTTCCCTTTGCGCTTTCAACCTCATAAACAAGCTGTTTTGTTGTGTCAATGCCGCCAAATTTTGTCCTGAATGTTTTAGTTGGCATTCCCACATATGCTCCGGAAATATGCATATGCTCTATCTTAAGTCCGGAATAGGCCTTGAAGAACCAGTCAAAAACCCTCTGGCCCGGGACTATTGCAAAATCCTCAAGCCTGTGCTGCTCAAATGGAAAAATCTTTTGCGTTGATGTTGTCGGCTTTACAATTGCCGAAAGCTTGTTTGCTGCAATTATCCTGTCCTGCGCGTTTAACTTCGTATTTAATACCCCGCTGAAAAGCTGTTTCTCTGAAGGCTTCATAAACCTGCCGAAATCAATGTAAAAATCCCTTAACATTGCGTCATCCCATTTTCCCAAGCCCTTTGACCTCATAAATCTCTGCAGTGGATTATAAACGTGCCTTATTGCCTGGTCTATCCGCATCATGGCAAAATGCTCCATGTCAAGGACAAAGCCGTCTGCAATTTTGTTAAGTTTCGCATATGTCCTGAAATTTGTCATTGTTCCCGGGGGCTCAATGTCTATGTTCTCAACAAGCACTTTTCCCCTGTAGCCGAGCTTGCGCTTTACGTTCATAATCTGGCGCATGCGCTCAAGGATTTCGCTCTCCCCTGAAAGAATCGGGGTGTAGCCGCCTCCTGGCCTTTTCTTCCATATGACCCCGAAAGGGGGATGCACAACCACTGTGCCGACATTCATCAGCTTCGCAACTTTCATTGCGTTTTCCATCTGGTGCAATTTTTCCTTTACAATGTTTGGCGTCCATTCCAGGCCCGCGGGCGCATGCAGGGAGATTGGCTTCAGGCCGCTCTCCGCGATGTTTATTTTTGCCTGTTTTGCAAATGCTTCAGGATTGCTTATCAGCTTCGGATTGGTATATATTTCAAATGCATCATAGCCGGCGTTTCTAAGGCTTGAGAGCTGTGCCAGGTCCAAAGGGAGGGCCTTGCCTGCTGGATGGACCGCTGGCGAAGGCGCTGCGCCGAATTTTAGCCCCGCCATATTTTATCCTCTCCGCAGTTCTGCAATGGAAGTGCAGATTCTTCTTATGTCTTCATTTGTGAGATTGAGCGAAGAGGGCAATTGAAGGCCCTTGCGCGAAATTTCCTCCGCAATTGGAAATTCCTTTCCTGAAGCGAAAGGCGCATAGGGCTTCATCCTGTGCAAGGGATAGAAAACCGGGCGGGTTTCAATATCCTGCCCCTTCAATTTCAGTGCAATTTCATCACGCGTCAATCCGAAGGAATCCTCAACTGAAATTATTATGAATGTTGCAATGCGCTTTGCGTAAGGCGCGGTTTTCGGAACTGAAATCCCGGGAATTTTTGAAAGGAGCTTATTGTAGAGGGACATTTGCGCTAGCTTTGCCTTTATTTTTTTCTTGTAGGTCTCAAGCTGTGCAACCCCTATTGCGGCCTGGACATTTGTCAAGCGGTAATTATAGCCTATTACTTCGTGCCAGTAGTATTTGCCGCGCACATAGCCCTGGTCCCTTATAATGCGTGCGCACTCCGCATAATCTGCATCATCAGTTACTAGCATCCCCCCCTCGCCTGTTGCAATCAATTTGCTTGCGTGGAATGAGAAACATGCAGCATCCCCTAATGAGCCAACCGGCTTGCCTTTATACTCCGAGCCGTGCGCAGGGCAGGCATCCTCTATGACTTTCAGATTGTGGCGCTGGGCAATTTCCATTATTGGGTCCATATCCGCGGGATGGCCATAAACATGAACGGGAATTATTGCTTTTGTTTTTGAAGTGATTGCCTCCTCAATTTTATTCACATCAATTGTAAAATAATCTGCATCAGCATCAACAAAGTTTGGGATTGCGCAAGAGTGCAAGGCGCAGTTTGCGCTTGCAGCAAATGTGAAATCAGGCACTATGACCTCATCGCCGGGCTTTATCCCATAAGCGAGAAGCGCGAGATGCAATGCTGTTGTTCCGGAGGAGGTTGCAACCCCGTGGGCGCGGTTGCATAATTCTGCAAATTCAGATTCAAACTGCTTTACGAAAGGGCCTCCTGCGGCAATCCAGTTGGATTTGAAGCATTCCTTAATGTACTTAAGCTCATTGCCATCAAGAGTCGGCTGGGCGGCGGGAAGGAATTTTGGCTGTTTCCTGATTTTTTTATTTTTTGGCATTAAAATGCACCTTCCTTCTGCAAATCAAGCATGCGCTTTGCATTGTAGTAAATATTGTTCTCATAGGCGGGGATTAAATTATTATTCAATGCGTTTTTGAGCTCGGCAATGCCCTCTTTTACGGAAACCTTTGCCTTGTATCCGAGCGTGCGCCCAATCTTGTCGAAATTCAGGTTATAGGATGCGGAATTTGCAACTTCCTTATGGACAATTTTTGTATTCGGGAATTCATCTGCAATCATCTGCGCAATCTGCCCTACTGTATAATTCTCGGAATTTGAGCCAACATTGAACACCTGCTTGTGGATTGCATCCTTGTCAGCGCGAAGGCATGTGATGTATGCGTTTGCCGCATCGCTGACATGGAGGTTAGGGCGCCATTGCGAGCCGCCCATCTGCGTTATTTCATGCCTGTTGAATGCATGCGCGGACATTGCATTTATGACCAAATCAAGCCTTTGGCGCGGGGAATAGCCGAATACTGTGGATTTGCGCAATGCGCATACTGTGAAGTCTTTTGAGGCTGCATCAAATAATGCCTCCTCGCACCTGATGCGGTATTTTGCATACAATGAGACCGGGGAAAGGGGGGAACTTTCAGTAAGGGAAATATTTTTGCCTGCTCCGTAAATGCTTGCGGAACTTCCATAAATGAAGCGCTGAACGCCAGCTGATTTTGCGTATTTGAGAAGGAGTTTTGTGCCCTCGTAATTTATGAGCCTGGTTTTCTCCTCACTTATGTCGCAGGACGCGTCATTTGCCAATCCTGCCAAATGAAGTACTGCGGAACAGCCTTTTACTGCTTTTTTTGCAGCTTCGGGATTTTCTATTCTCCCATTAATCAATTCGAAATTTTCATTTTTGTGGAACTGTTTTATTCCGGAATCCCCGAAAAACAGGCAATCGAGAACCCTTACACTATGGCCGGCATCCAGCAATTGCTTTGTCAATATGCTCCCTATGTAGCCCGCGCCGCCTGTTGCTAGGATTTTATCCATTTTGCGCCTCAGGAAACCCTGTCAAATACGTATCTGCTTACCTTTTCATGCTCAGTTGGGGTTTTTGAGACCAGCTTGAAATCCGGAATTTCAGAGAAGAGCTCCTCGTAATTGTGCAGGGTTATGTGCTTTGATTTTATCATCTGGTCCGCGAGCGTTACCCTTCCGATGTCCGGTTCTAACAGAATTATGCGCTTTTTCGCAACCCTTGCAATTTCCGAAAGCGTCTTTTTGATGTCGCGCTTCGGAACGTGCACAAGCACAACAGAGCTTAGAACCGCATCAAAGGACTTGTCCGGAAACTCAAGCGCATTTGCCTTCATTACCTTCAATGCCGCCTTTTCCCCGAGGAATCTGCGCGCATTGTCAATCATCCCTGCGCTTATGTCTGTTCCCTGCAATTTTGCTTTGGGGAAGTTTCCCGCAATCAGTTTCAGGTTCCTTCCAAAACCGCAGCCTATCTCAAGCAATGAATTCGGATTTATTTCTTTAAGCGCCTCAATAAGCAGGGGATTCATCTTGTCCTGGTCGTGAAGCCCGCGCTCCCCTAATCTGTACTCGTGCACATAGCTGCTGCTTCTCTCTTCCCAATAATCCTTCGGATTGTAGTTCCTGAAGAAAACATCCCTCAGCGCTGAAAACAGACTCATTTTCTCACTCCTTTTTTGTTCGGTCCAATGCTATTAACAATCTCAACAATTCTTTTTAATTCCCTATCGCTCAGGCGCGAATGCACTGGTAGATTGAGTATTTGCTTCGCAATGGACTGCGCGCCCCTATACTTATTGCCGCCATAGGAATAGGAAAAGCTGAAGCCGGTATCCAGGCCTTTTGTAAGGCAGCGCTTGTAGAAATCCCCCTTCTCCATATTTTCAACCATTATCGGGAAGCGCACCATTACCGCGGAATTTTCCTTCGGTATTTTTATCAGGCGCAGGCCCTTTGACTTTATCTTATTGAAATAGAATTTTGCGATTTCCTTCCTGCGCGCAATTGTTTTATTTATCCTGCGCAATTGCGCCAGCCCGATTGCGGCCTGGAGATTTGTAAAATCTTCATTGTAATCATGATTCTTGCGCAGGTCAAGCTCGCCCGTATAGGATGTGAAGCCCTCCTTTTTCTGGAACAGTGGGAGGGTTATATGCTCATAAATGAAAGAGCTTGCGAAGATATTGAATGAGAGAAGTGTTGCAAACCTCTGCAGAAGGCGGGAAAGCTTCTGCTTCCTCTTTTCCTTATTGTATGCGGAGAGGGTTTTTTTGTAAAGTTCCTCGTTTTTGAATAATACCGCCCCGCCGCGCGCGCAAGGGAGGGATTTTGTGAAATCAAAGCTTATTATGCTGGCCTCTCCGAAAGAGCCGCACATTCTGCTTTTATGCGCCAAGCCGAAGCATGCGGCGCTGTCCTCAATCAGAATGCACTCATTTGATTTTGCAATCCTGCCTATTTCATCAATTTCGCAGGGAATCCCGAACTGGTGCATAAGAAGCACAATTGAATTCGGCTTTATGCTGCGCCCGAGTGATGAAGCCGAAATGCTTAACGTGTCCAAATCAGCATCAATATAATTGACTTTTTTGTCTGCAAGAATGCAGGCTTCAATTACCGCATTGCAGCAGTATGCGGAAACAAAAATTTCCTTCTGGGGGAGCTGCTTAAGAAGGTAATACAAGCCGCCGTGGGCGCTCGGAACCAGCAGCGCATATGGCATGTTGAAAAATTCGGAAAGTTTCTGCGCGAATCTTTGCTTTGGGCTGCGCAGGAGATTTGCAAAAACAAAGGGAAGGGAGCTTAATCCGAATTCAACCTTCAATCGCGCTATCATTCGGAGTCCCCCTCCTCAATCCTTTCTGTTTCTGTCCTTATGAACTGCTGGGCCTGGAGGACTTTCTTCAGCGAAATTATCCAGTTCACATACTGCATCTTGCGCCTGCTCTTGAGCATTGTGCGCAGATACTGGGGGGAAAGGATGAATGAGAGGTTGTTCCACAAATGCGCAAGGTGCTTGGGATTCTTGAAGGAAAGCTCGTGCACATTCGGGAATTCCTTTGAAAGGTCATCAATTAATTTTGAATATGGGATTTTGTGCTTTGCAAACCGGTATTTTTTTTCAATCACATCAAGCCAGGTTTCATAGCCGCTTGGATTGGGCCCCATCTTATCGTAATCTTCCTGCGGAACCCCGCCAATGTCATCATAAATGTCAGTTCCGGGGAAGGGAGTGGTAATATTGAAAATGCTTACCGTTGCATTAAGCTCGCGCGCAAGGGAAATCGTTTTCTGGACATCCTCTTCCGTTTCCTCAGGGGTATTGAGCATGAAATTCGCAAAGGTCCTTATTCCTGTTTTTTTGCATATCCTGAATGCGTTTTTTATCTGCTCTACTGTAATGTCCTTCTGCAACCTGTTGAGAACCTCCTGCGAGCCGGATTCCACCCCGAAATCAATCTGTATGCAGCCGGATTTTTTCATTTCGCGCATCAAATCCTCATAAACCAGGTGCACGCGAGTTTCGCACGCCCATATCAAATCAAGCTTGCGCTCCCTGAATTCCCTGCAGATGCTGAGAACATGCTCCTTGTTTACTGTAAATGTGTCGTCATAAACATACAGGCCGTCGATTTTGTATTTGTCCTTGAGAATCTGCACTTCCTCCCCTACTAATTTCGGGCTCCTGAAGCGCAGCATCCTGCCGAAAATATTCTTGTTTACGCAGAACCTGCAGCGGTAGGGGCAGCCGCGGGAAGTGTAGGTGTAAAAGCCCGCAATCGGAATTCCCCTTATGCAGTAAAAATCCGGCTTTGTGTAGAACTTCATGTCAATCTTGTCAAATGCGGGAAATGGGAGCAAATCCAAATCCTTGATGTAGGGGCGCGCCGGGGTTTTTGCAAGCCGGCCGTTCCTGTGCCAGGCAATTCCTTTCACGCCTGCGGCATTTGAATTTTTCCTTATTGCCTGAACCAATTCAAGGAAGGTCTGCTCCCCCTCGCCCATTACTGCAAAATCCACGGGGCTGCCCTTGAAAACCATTTCCTCCGGAATAAGGCTTGGGTGAATCCCCCCCGCAATTATTTTTGCATCGGGCTTTAGGGTTTTCATCTCCCTGCAGAAATCAAGGATTTCCCTGAGTTCTGTCGTGAGGCATGTTGTCCCGATAATGTCGGAATCGCGCCTTTTTATTTCCGAAAGTATTTCCTGCGTTATTTTTTCCTTGGGCTCATAGCCCTTTATGTCGATTATGTCAGTTGGAATTCCGTTCTTTTCCAGATATGAGGCAATGCACATCAGCGCAAAAGGCGGGCGCTGCGAGGCGGCCCTGCCCGCAGGGGAAACAAGAAGCACCTTTTCAGAATCCATGTTAGATAATAGTATCCTAAAATGCATTATAAATGGTTTATTTTTGAGTTTTGTACTAGCGCAATTCCGGTTTGGGTGGATTATTAAAATATTTGTGGCTTTAATTGTAATATGCCGGGAAATGAGGGCAGAAAACTTGCAATAATCGGCCTGGATGGCGCGAGTTTCAGGTTTATCAAGCCTTTAATTGAGCAGAACAAGCTGCCCAATATCGCAAAACTGATGCGCAATGGCTCTTTCGGGGCGCTGCGTTCAACCATCCCGCCCATAACCGCGTGCGCATGGCTTTCCTTCATGACCGGGAAGAACCCCGCAAACCACGGGGCATTTGACTTCAGGACATATAATTTGCACAAATACTCCTGCTATGATGAGGAGTTTGTGAACTCTGCGGATTTTCGGGGAACGACAATATTTGATTTTTTGAGCGCAGAAAATAAAAGTGTGTGCGCAATTAAGGTGCCCCTTACCTATCCGCCGTGGAAAATAAACGGGATAATGGTTTCGGGGTATCCCGCCCCCACAAAAGGCGCAATTGTGACCTATCCGCCCGAACTTAACGGGGAAATAAATAAAAATTTCAGATTGCAGGGGAACCCGCACTACGATTCAAAATACACATTTGAAATAGCGATGCATGCGATTGAAAAAATAAATCCAGAACTGCTGTGCGTTGTGTTTTCCGAAATTGACTGGATTGAGCACTGGCACTGGGGAAAGAAGGATAATGAAATTGAGCACGCTTACATAACCGCAGACGGGATGATCGGGAGAATCATTGATGCGCTTCCGGATGCCGATTTTGTGATAATGTCGGACCATGGCGCTGGAGCCACTCCCCCGCATAATTTCAACACGAATTATTTTTTGAGGCAGATTGGATTGCTTGATGCGAAGGGAAAGGGGAAAATCGCAAAGGTTGCGGGGAATTTAACTTTCCTCGGGGTTGTTGCGTTCACTGAATTCGCGCGCAGCTTCAAGGATGCGATAAAGCGCTTCCTCCCGAAGGGGATGCAGGAGGGCATTTCAGCAACAATGCAGTCAACCTCGTCAATTAATTGGGCCAATACAAAGGCATACCGCGTACCCATGTATTTGGCGGACGGGATTGAAATCAATTTAAAAGGAAGGCAGCCCTTGGGGATTGTGGAAAAGGGGGAATATGAGGAACTGCGGAATAAAATCATTGCAGAGCTTAAAAATGCAAGGAACCCAAAAACAAATGAGCCGATTGTGAAGGAGATTTACAAAAAAGAGGAGGTTTATTCAGGAAAATACATTGAATCGCGCACCCCGGACATTGTGTTCCTGTACAATGAGAACTACATGGGCGGAAGCGCGCTTGATGGGCTGATAAGCAAAACGCCATGGTTTTTGCGCAGGCGCATTCCCGGAGGGCACGCAATGGACGGGATTTTCATAGCAAGCGGTGCGGGCATCAAGGCAAACAATGAAATTTCAGGCGCAAAAATTGAGGATGTTGCGCCCACTGTGCTGCACATGCTCAATATGCCGGTTGATGAGGGAATGGATGGAAGGGCGCTTGAGGAGATTTTTGAAAATAAAAGGGAAATTAAAAAGAAGAAATACGGAACTGAAGGCGGGGGCGCTGAAGCAAAATTAAGCGCGCAGGACGAGGAAGCCGTCAAGCAGAGGCTGAAGGCGCTGGGATACATGTGAAAAGCCGAACAAAAGCCTTATATATCAAAAGGTATCAAATTATATCAGTAGAATTGGAGAATTATGGCTAACAAGATGGTTCATCTGCGCGTTCCTGCCGAGCTTTACTTGCAGAGCCTGACTATTGTAAAGGAAAAAGGGTTTGCAAGCATACAGGAATTCATGAGGAATGCAATGCGCAACTTTATTGATAAGTGGGAAACTGAAATGGCAATAGAGAGGATTAGGAAACTAAAGGGCAGCCTAAAAGGAGTTAAACCCCTGACTGAAGCAGAAAGGGAAAAGGCGTTTAGGGACTTCCTTAAAATGACTCCAAAGCAGCGTTCAGACTTGTTCAGGGAGTTTGGCCTTGAGAATATCAGAAAAGCTTGAGAAATGCTCAATATCTCTGGTTATTATAAATTCACATCCTGCCTTCTTCGCTAGAATGCAATGCAGGGCATCCTTCCAGTTTTTATGGAATTTTGCTTCCTGTTCATCTTTATCTTCAGCATCTACTTGAATGAGTTTGTTTTTGTTTATCAAATCATCAAACAGGCATTCGGCTCTTGCCCTGAAACCATTTCTTGCTTTGATTTCACGCAGAAGCAGATCGCTCAAAATAATCTCAAACTCACATTTTAGAGTTCTCTGGAAAATGCGGAATGCAAATTCGCCCAGAGGCCTTATCCCATCAGTACGTTCTCCAAAATAGTCAAGATACACATTAGCATCAACATAAATCCTCGTGCTCATTTAAGAATTGGCTTTCAGGGCTTTTTAATCAGTTTCGGGAGCAGATTTCCGCTGAATGTTTTTAAACTGGTTCAGAGTCCAGAACTGCACCAAAAGCTATTTAAAGCCATAATTACAGGTAATTATAAGAAAGCATGAAAAGCAACAGGAAAGAATATAAGTCTGTAATGATTCCAAAACCGCTTGCTGAGAAAGCGCAGGAATTGATAAAAGGCACTGGTTTTACTTCCCTCCCGGATTTTGTTGAATTTTTATTGAGGGAGGTACTGACAGAAAAGCACAAAAAGGGGCAGGCATATACTGAAGAAGATAAAAAAAGGATAAAGGAAAGATTGAGGGCGCTCGGCTACTTGTAAGGAATTGGAAATATGGCAGAAACGAAGGGAAAGGAATTATTGCATCCGAAGGACATGGAAGTAATTGAAAGAAGGCCTGTTCATTTGGTATGCATAGGGCATGTTGACCATGGGAAGTCAAGCGTTCTGGGAAGGCTGTTTTTCGATACGGGAAATGTTGCTGAAACCATAATGGAGCGCATCCGCAATACCGCGAAGGAATTGGGAAGGGAAGGATATGAATTCGCTTTTGTAATGGACCAGATTAAGGAAGAGCGCATGCGCGGGATTACAATCGGGCTGGCGCACAAGAAGCTTCTTACTGAAAGCATTTCATTCACTTTCGCTGATGCGCCCGGGCACAAGGATTTCATAAAGAACATGCTTATCGGGGCTTCGGAAGCGGATTGCGCGATTCTGGTTGTGGCCGCGGATGAGGGAATAAAAAGCCAGACGCGCGAGCATCTGTTCCTTTCAAAGATGCTTGGATTGCAGCGCATAATAATTGCCGTGAATAAGATGGATTTGGTGAATTACGGGCAGGGGGAATTTGAGAAGAGGAAAATGGAGATTGAGGCGCTGCTGAAGGAGGCGGGATACGCAAAGGAGGAAGTTCCAATTATCCCAGTAAGCGCGCTGATGGGCGACAATGTTGTGCGCAAATCAGAAAAATTGGAATGGTTCGGGGGGAGCACGCTGTTTGAGCTGATGCAGAATCTCCCGGAAAGGAGATTGCCCACGGAACTTCCGCTGAGGATGCCTGTTCAGGATATATATGAAATTGATGGGAAATGTGCTGTTATCGGGAGAATAAGCTCCGGAACAATTGCGGAAGGGGACAAAATAACTGCAATGCCGCAGAAAAGGGAATTCATTGCGGATGAAATTTACATCCATAATGAAAAAGTGAAAAGCGCGGGGCCTGATGACAATGTTTATCTGTTCCTGAAGAATCTTGGAAAAAATGAAATTGAAAGGGGCGGCATAATCGGGAGGGAAGAGAGGCCCACAATGGCAAAAAGATTCCTCGCGCAAATTATTGTAATGAACCACGTGGAATCCGTGAGAGAGGGGCATGCGCAGGAATTTGACATGCTCACGGAGCATGCAAATTCGGAAATTGCCAGGATTGTGAGGAAGATTGATTCGTGCACAGGCGCTGAAACAAAGGAAAATGCGAATGAGATTTTTGACAATGAATCCGCCATTGTTGAAATAAAAACTGAAAAACCAATTTATATAGAGGCGCAGAACAGGATTCCCCATCTTTCAAATTTCAGGCTTGTGGAAGGGGATGTGAATATCGGGATGGGAATCTGCACTGAGGTTTTGGAATGACAAAACTGCTTGTTGTGGGAGTTGATGGAGCGGCATGGGGCGTTATAAGGCCGAACCTGGACAGGCTGCCGTATTTTGCGAAATTGATGCGCGAGGGAAAACACAAAAGCCTGATTGTAAAGGAGCAGGTGCTTTCCCCGAGCCTCTGGGCGACAATTTTTTCCGGGAAGACGCTTGAAGAGCACAAGCACAGCAATTTCGTGATTGATGGGAAACTGCAGGCAAGAGATGACATAAAGGTCCCATTCATTTGGGATTTGCTGGAGGAGAGGGGGATTGATGTGAAGGCGCTGCAAATTCCTTTCATAATGCCCCCTTACAATTTCAAATGCGAGTATATGCCAATAGGATATGGGGCAAGTAAGAACCTTAATGAACTGGAGCAGGACACTGATGCAATTACAGAAAAGGCGCTTTCAATCCTGAAGCAGAACCCTGAACTTTTCATTGTTGTTTTTTCCGCCCTTGATAAGGTGCAGCACTTCCACTGGGGCGAAGGGCTTGTGCTGGGATGGTACAAGAAAATTGACACCGCGCTCGGAATGCTGATGGGGCATGCGGATAAAATAATTGTCGTTTCAGACCACGGCTTCTGCGCGCGCGGGGAGGCAAAGGTGCAGACTCTCCCGGAAATGAGCGCGGACGGGGAAAAACTGAAGGGCGACCATCATGAGGAGGCAATACTAATAACAAAAAATGTGAATTATGAAATCAGGGAGCACAAGGATGTTTTCAATGCGATAATGCATGAGATGGGGGAAAAATAATGCAGGACTCCCTGGAAAGCCAGACCGAATTCATAATCAAGGAGGCAAAGGCGCGCTTCAGGAATCCCGTAATGCTCTGGGCGGGGGGGAAGGACTCAACAGCAATGCTGGCTGTTGCAAGAAATGCGTTCGCAAAGCTGGGAAAGCTTCCGTTCCCTGTGATGCAGCTTGATACGGGCTATAAATTCACAGAAACCTATGGGTACATGCGCAAATACGCAAAGGAATGGGGGCTTGATTTCATACAATACAAGAATACTGATGCGCTCAAGGAAGGGGTAAGCCCTTTCACAAAGGACCATTTCTACTGCTGCACGCGCCTGAAAACGGAGGCGCTTGCAAAGGCAATCAGGGAGTATAAATTTGATGCGGTTATGCTGGGAATAAGATGGGATGAGCACGGGGTAAGGGGGAAGGAGACATATTTTTCAAAGCGCTATGACCCCGAGCATTACCGCGTGCATCCGATGCTGAACTGGAGCGAGCGCGAGATATGGGCATATCTGAAAAAGAACAAAATTCCCTACAATCCGCTTTATGACAGGATTGAGCACGGGAATTTGGTTTACAGGAGCATTGGCTGCTGGCCCTGCACAAAGCCGATTCCCAAAGACCTGCAGGAAGAGAGGGGCGGAAGGGCATTGGACAAGGAGCAATTGATGGAGGATTTGCGCGCCCTTGGATACATGTAGCGGGTGTGAAAGAATCAAATCGCTGGAATTTTTAATTGTTGTTGCTGTTGTTGGTTTTTTTGCGCAATTGGTTGATGGAACTCTTGGAATGGGCTATGGTGTAACCTCCTCCACATTGCTTATCTCCCTCGGACTGGCGCCTGCAATAGCAAGCGCAAGCGTGCATTTCGCGGAGGTGTTCGTAGCCCTTGTATCTGGCGCCTCCCACTTCAGGCTGGGGAACGCAAGAAAGGATATTTTTGTGCCATTGACAATTTCAGGCATTATTGGCGGCATTATTGGGGCGTACTTTCTGGTGAATATTCCGAACAAGCCCATAAGCCTTGTTGTTGGGTTAATCCTGCTCGCAATGGGTCTTGTAATTCTTTACAGGTTTTTATTCGGAATGATTAAACTGAGAGACCCGAATAGGAAATATTCCGCAAAAAAGCTTTCCGTGCTTGGGTTTTTTGCGGCAATGGTTGATGCGATTGGCGGTGGCGGCTGGGGGCCCATATGCACGCCGACGCTTGTTGTCAAAGGCGCGGAGCCTAAGCATGCAATAGGGAGCGTGAATTTGGCTGAATTTTTTGTGAGCCTGGCAATTACAATAACATTTGTAATCCTGCTTGGCTTTGAGAAATTCAGGCCGGATATTGCAGCACTGCTGCTTGCTGCGGGAATAATTGCGGCGCCGATTGCAGCATATGCAACAAAGAAACTGCCGCATAAGACGCTTGGAATTCTTGTCGGGATTATTGTAATAGCGCTGAGCGCAAGGATAATTGCAAAGGCGATTGGAATTGTTTAATGCGCTTTCCTGCGGAGCATATTAAATAAAACTGCCCTGTCCTGCGCATTTATTTCCCTTATTGCAAAGAGGATTGCTGCATAAAGCGCAGCAAGCGCAAGGTATTTCACAACAAGGAGCGGCCCTGAAGCGCTCCAAATCGCGGAAATTCCATAAATCACTGCGCCTGAAAAAATAATTCTTATTGCGGATTTTAAACTCATTAGAACCCCGAATTTCCTGTATATGTAAGCTGCAGAAATGCAGAACCCAAAAAACATTGAAACTAATGCTGCGAGGGCTGCGCCCGCAATTCCATAAATTGGAATTAGCGTATAATTAAAGGCAAATGCGAGCGCGAGCATGAATGCTGCAATGCCTGTTGCGATTTTGGGCTTCCCGGAACTCATTATTGATGTGGCAAGCACAAGGAACAGTGAGAAAAAGGCGATTGCAAACGGAAGAATCTGCAGGGCGATTGCGCCTTGCGCATATTTTGCGGAGTAAACAAGCACAATCAGCTGCTCCGCTGTTGAGGAGAACAGGAAAACAATCGGCGCTAAAACAAGAAGGGAATAGCGCAGCGCGCTAGAGATATAGAATTTTGTTTTCCTTGAATCATTCTGCGCCGAAGCGCCTGAAACCAGCGGAAAAAGGACTGCCGCAAATGCGACAACAATCATCTGGGGAAGCTTTGAGATTGTGGTTGCAGCAGCATAATAGCCCGAAAGAAGCGCCGCGCTTGCAAGGGGGGAGAACGCCTTCACAGCAAACAAATCAATGTCTGTCCATAAATTTATCACAGCCGCAAACATTGTGACTGGCAATGCAAATTTAAGCAGTTCTGAAAATGCGAACGGCATTTCTTTTTTCTCAAATCTTGCAATGAGCAGCGCCGCAACCAATGCGAAGAAGGCAGCTACAACATAGCCTGTTATTGCGCCGAACAGCCCATATCCTACAAATGCGAATCCAAGGATGAAGAGGGCCTTGAAGGTATTGTAAATTATTGTCATGAGGGAATACTTCCCAAAATCCTTCAGCCCGTTCAGGCAGCCCGTGCATACTGAATAGATGGAAAACAGGAAGATTGAAAGTGCGGAAATTTCAATAAGCGGGGCAAGGCTTAAATCATTAAGCAGGATTGCAATCGGCCTTGCAAGCAGGAAAAACGCAACTGATGCGGCAAGGGAAATCGCGCCGAGTGCAACGAGCGCCCTTCTCTTTATTGCGTATGCAAGCTCGTGCCTTGCGGAAACGAATTTTGAGATGCTCTGCTCTATTCCTGAGGCAAGGATTGAAACGACTATTGAAACAAGCGCGATTACAATCGCATAATTCCCGAACTGCTCAGGCGTTAAGAGAAAGCGCGCGAGCGCAATGTAAATTATATAGCCTATCAGGAAGAAATAAAGCCTTGAAATCACAACATAAAGGGTGCCCTTCTCAATGCTTGCGGGCTTGGGGTTCATAAGGGCATTTATGCCCTTATTTTCAATGCCGGACATTTTAATGACCGATCCCTTTGTAAATAATGCCCTTTGCGGTTATTGCGCTTTTATCAAGGCAGTTGCGCGCGTCAATCACCGCCTTTACACCCATTGATTTGAGCTTTTGTGCAGTAAGCGCAGAAACAAATTCCTTGTGGTGCGTTGCAAGTATTATGCAGTCTGCATTTTTAATTGCGGCATCAATTGAAGCGCAATTGCTTTTTTCCATTATGTGCGGGTCGAATATTTTCGGGGACGCGCCCTTTGATTTTAGCAGCTGCAGAATGTGGAGCGCGGGGCTTTCGCGCATGTCATCAACGTTTGCTTTATATGCCAGGCCCAGGAGCGCAATATTTGAATTCTGAAGTGTTTTATCTGATTTTTGCAATGCGCTTTCGGCAAGCAAAACAACGTGCCCGGCCATTGAGTCGTTTATTTTTCTTGCGAGCATCAGGAACTCGTGCTCAAACCCCTTTTGTTTGGCGCGCTCAATAAGATAATAGGGGTCAACGCTTATGCAGTGCCCTCCGACTCCGGGGCCTGGGTAAAAGGGCATATAGCCGAAGGGCTTTGTGCTTGCGCCCTTTATAACTTCAAGCACATCAATCCCCAGCCTGTCAAATGATTTTGCAAGCTCATTCACAAATGCGATATTCACATCGCGGAAGGTGTTTTCAACAACTTTTACTGCCTCTGCGCATTCGATTGAGCTTAGGACAAGTATTTCTGATTTGAGTATTGAGTTATAGAATTTTTCAGCGATTTTTGTTCCTTTGCCGCCCAGTCCGCCCAGAACGCGCGGAATGCTCTCCAAAACCCATTTCTTGTTCCCAGGGTCAATGCGTTCGGGGCAGTGCGCAAGATAAAAATCCTTTTCGGAGATTAGGCCAGATTTCTCCAGGATCGGCTTTACGATTTCGCGGACTGTTCCGGGATAAATTGTTGACTCAATAATTATCAGCTGTCCTTTATGGAGATGCTGCGCAATTGACCTGCATGCGCTTTCCAGGGGCTTCAAATCAGGAAGCTTGTTTTCATCAATTGGAGTTGGAACGCACACAACAACAACATCTGCATTTGAGATTGCTTTTTGGGCATCTGTTGTTGCAATGATCTTTCCTTTGAGCGCCTTGACATTTTTAACAAGGGAAGCATCCGCAATATGGCTTTTCCCTGAGTTTGTGGCTTTTACAATTGCTTCATCTATGTCAAATCCATAAACCTTGAAATTGCGCCTGGCGCACAGGCAGGCAAGTGGCAGGCCGACATATCCCAGGCCGATTATTGCAACAGTCTGCTTCGCCATTTATTTCTCCGAGAATATTTTAAGGTTGCTAAGCCCCATCCTCAAAACCTGCAGGGGGGACCTGTGGTAATAGGACATCTGGAAATAGCCAAAGCTCAGTATGAATACCCAGTCAAAGAGTTTATTGCCTGGCAGTTTTATGAGCTGCCTTATTATAGGGGTTGTGAAGGGAAATTTCACCGCAATATAGAAGAACTTGTGCAGGTTAACCAGTTTCCCAATGTCCTTCTGCTTGAGAAGGCTTCTTGTGAAATAAGTTGTTGGGAAGCACGAGGGATCGGCATCCGGAATTATTTTTTTCTCAATCATGTCCTTTGTAATGTCCAGAAGGGGATAGGGCTGGAACACAGAGCACCAGACAAAATCAGTCCCAATCTGCTGGTTAAGCTTTACGGTTTCAAATCCCTGCTCAAGCGTTTCCCCAGGAAGGCCGAGCATATTTGTTGTGAGGAATTTGAGCTTGTGCTGCTTCAGGAGCTTTGCTGATTCAATCAGCTTTGCATTCGGGATGTTCTTTCTCAGAATTCCGTTGCGCAGCTCCTCGCTCCCTGTTTCTAATCCAACGCAAACCCTGTAGCAGCCGGCGTTTTTCAGGTTCAGCACCATTTCATCAGTCAGCAAATCAAGCCTGACGCTGCATATGAAGGGAATTCCAATGCGCTTTTTATATTGGGCAAGGAAATCATAGAGCCAGGTTTTTTCAAGAGTGAAAAGCTCATCAACAAATGTGAAGAATTGGGGGCTGTATTTTGACTTTACCTCCTCAAGTTCCTCAATAACGTTCTGAACGCTACGCTTCCTTACGAATTTTCCCTTTCCCTTGTACATCTCCCTGAAGACATGGCTGTAGCAGAAGCTGCAGTTGAAGGGGCAGTTCCTTCCTGCGAGGGCATCAATTGAGGTTGCATTATCAAAATAGTGGTATTTGTCATACAATGCGCGGTCTGCGAATGGAAGCGAGTCCAAATCCTCAACAAGCTCTCCAACGCCGTTCTTGTAGATTTTGCCCTTCTTTTTCACCCACAGCCCGGGGATGTTTGTGGGAATATTTGCAATGCCGGGCTTTTTCTCGAGTTTTTTGCAGAGCTCAAGCATCGGGATTTCCCCTTCCCCTACGCAGATTATGTCAACATCATTTTCATTTATCGTTTTTTCAGGGAAGAGCGTTGGATGAATGCTCCCGAAAACTATCGGAACATCTGGAAGCTCGCGCTTGAGCTTCCTTGCGGTTTCAATCGCCCATTCAAATTCCCCGGTTGCGGTAAGGCAGGAAAAAGCAACAACATCCGGACTTGAATTCTTTATCGAATCAACAATGTCCTTCTCATGGAACTCCATAAAGAGCTCTGTCCCGTGGCCGTTCTTTTTAAGTACGGCGGAAATTGACATTGTGCCGAAATAGGAGTAAAATGTCTTCTGCACAAACGCGACTTTCACCATTTTTACCACATCAATATGTTATTTATCCGACAAATGTTTTTAAACCAAAACAATCTAATACAATCATCAAATCCGTGAATTCCATTTCACTTTTTATGCCTTCCTGAGCAGAATCACCCCGTCCTCATTCACGAGAACTTTGTAATCCGCATCATTAAGCAATTCCTGCAGCCTTTCCTTCGCGCTTCCGGCGCTCGCATGCGCCTTTATTGTGGTATCAACAAGCACGTAATCCGCCTTTTCGAGATTCTCCGGGAAATAATAAACCTCGCGCCTGCTGGAAAGATGCGCAGCGAGGAATGAATCCGTGCTTACAACGGCCTCTTGGGGAATTTCCGAGATTGCATCCAGGAGCAGAACATGGTGCGGGGTTATTGTATAATTCTCAATATTGAATGACGCTTCATTCGGCGCGAAATCAAGCAAACCCAGGGGGCTCGGGCCGAAGAATATTGCAGAAAGAATGCTGAATGAAAGCAGGGAAAGCGCGATTGCGCGCGAGGCATGCGCGGCATTGAAATATCCGCTTAGGAATTTTTTCAGGCGCGCGTAGCCGAAAATTGCGGCAATGAAAACGAAGGGAATCAGCTCCGCATTGTACTGGAAATAAATTGTTGCGTGCTGGGGGAATGCGCTCAGGAGATTCAGGGCAAAGGTTGATGCGGGAACAAGCATTGCGCCGCTCAGAAGCGAGAGGAATGCAACAGGCACAAAGAGCAGGAGCAAATAGCCGATGTCCTGCGCCGTTGTCGCCTCCTTAATTACCATTAATGGATTTGAAATCATTGTTCCAATTACTTCTGCAGGGGAATCTCCGAACTGGAAGAAGGGGTTTTGCGTTCCCCCAATGTACTGATAGGGCCTTCCGAGCGCGGGAATTGCAACAAATACCGCAAGCAGGAACCATATTACCGAAACTGCGCAAATGAGCATGCCTATTTTCTTTTTTCCCATTGCAAAAATCGCATAAATTCCGAGGAAGAATGCGACAACGGCAACAGTTTCCCTTACCGCAAGCGAGAAGAAGAGGAAAACCGCGAATTTCCTGTAATCCGAAGTGTAGAGGTAATAAAACGCAAAGAGCATAAGGGGAATCACAAATGCCATTGCCTGGAATTCAGCGAGATTTATGAACTGCAGCGCCGGATACAGCAAGTAGGAAACTGCAATTGCAAATGCGGCAAATCTGCAGTTCAGAACCTTCCTTGCAAGCATGAAAATCGGAAGCGCTGCAATTGAAATGAAGACGGTCTGTATGAAGTAAAGGCTCAGTGCGTTCTGCATCAGCGCATAAACCGGCAGGATGAAAAGCAGTATGAGGAAGAAATGGTCCCCTAAAAGAACCTGATTGCCCAGCTCGAGCGTGCGCGTTGTTACCATGAAATTCCCGTGCAGGGTATTCCACATCGCCTGGTTGAAAATCCACAAATCAGGGGCCGGGGTCTTGAATGTGAAATAGCGCAGGTAGGAAAGTATCAGGAACACAACAAAATAAACTGCAATTGCGGCAATTAATGGGATTTTCCAGTCCATTTCCCTTGCACCCGCAAATTTGCCTGAATCGAATATCTTCCCGAGGGAAACCAGAACCTTCAGGAAAACAAACAGCGAAAGCGCAATTACGAGCAATAATTTAGTGAAGAGGTTGTATGCGAGCCCGGCAATATTTATCCCTAGCGCCATTGTAGTGTCATTCGGGACTGAGGAAAATGGGTTTATGAGAACAAAGAGAAGGATAATGAAGGGGAGGAAAGCAAGCGAGTCCTTAACAAGCGCTTCGCTGAAATCCTGATTTGTAAATCTTGAAATTAAATGCGAATAGGCAATCCAGGCAATGAGGAAAACCGGAATTGAGAATGAGAAGGCAATAAGCGCATCAACTGCGAGCGCACTTTTTATGAAAATTCCTGCAGAAATTGAGGCAAGCAGCACAACAACGAACGCAAGCAACAGGGGAGAATTAATCTTCATTTTTTCCTCCGGCTTTTTTCTTCCTTGCGATTATCATTATGTCAATGCTTGTCCTGCTGTTTTTGAAAAGTTTTTCATCAGTTTCAATTATGAAATCCCTTATCTTCGCAAGCGCCTTCGGGGGCTTTTTGTCCCTTCTTATTATTGGCGCCTTTCCGGATTCTGCCTTGTTGGAATAGTCAGTTTTTACAAGCGGCTGGAGCATCTGGCTCAAATAGTTCTCGCACAATCCAAGAAGATAATGGCTGAGGAACCTGATTTCGATTATTTCAAAGCCGTTCTTCCCGAACAATCTTTTAAGCTCAGTATAATCATAGGCGCGCTTGTCGCCATAGCCATAAACCCCGAGAGGGAGATGCTTCTTGAAAAGGGTTTCAAGAACCGCATTTATCGGATCGAAAGTAAAGGGGTATTTTTTCTGCGGGACCGTTATTATTGCCTCCCCGCTTCCCTTAAGCACGCGGCGCATTTCCCTTATCGCTTTTGCGTCGTCATCAACATGCTCCAGGACTTCCGAGCATATTATTTTGTCAAATGTGCTGCTTTTGAAGGGAAGCCTTTCGGCATTTGCAACAAGGAATTCCGCATTTCTAATCCCGCTCTTTCGCGCAATCCCAATGTCGCTTGAATTTGTGTCTATTCCTGTGAGTGAAGCGAATTTTTTCTGCAATTTCCCCTCCAGCAGGCCGTCGGAGCAGCCGATTTCAAGGAGCTTTTTCCCTGAGCCCGCGGCCTCCGCAAGATTGCTCATCCTGTTGTAGAAGCTTGGAGCTAATTCCTTGAGGCTCATGTTTTTCCCTAATAAAAGTCCTGCCTTGCTTTTTCCGCGGGCCTGCCCATCACATATGCCGCAAGCTTGAAGGCGTTTGAGATGCTTTCAATCGGCTTTGATGCGAAATACTTTATTGCATGCAGCGCATAAGAGGGCCTGAAATAGAAGGCGCGGTAGAACTCCTTTTCCCTTCTTATCAGCCTGGCGTCAATCGCGCTGTCAAGGAATTTGTTCTCATATGGGAAAAGGGAAAAGGCAACTTCATTCTTCATCCCCTCAAAGAGCTCTGTTCCGGGGTATGGAATAAGGCTTGAGACAAGCACAAAATCAAGGTCAAGGGATTTTGCAATTTCAATGCTCTTTCTGAAGTCCTCTTCGGATTCCTGCGGGGCAACCATAAAAAAGCCTGTTGATTCTATCCCGGAGTCCTTTACAATTCTTATTTTATTTTTTAATTCATCTGTTTTGTATCCCTTTTTGTAAAAATCCAGGATGCGCTGCGATCCGGATTCAATTCCTATAAGGACGCGCACGCAGCCTGCCTTTTTCATCCATCCAAAAACTTCTTTGTCAATCGTATCAACGCGCGAAAAGCAGCTCCATTTCATTTTTATTTTTCTCTCAACAATGCCCCTGCACACGTCAATTATGCGCTTCTTGTTGGCATTGAAAGTGTCATCAAAGAACCTGAAGCTTTTTATCCCCAATGCGGAAATGAATTCTATTTCCTCCAGTACCTTTTCCGCGCTTCTTTCCGCGAACTGCCTTCCGTAAGTGTGGACGCAGTAATTGCATGCGAACGGGCAGCCGCGCGAGGTCTGCAGGACGGTGAATGGCTTATCCATGAGCACCTCGCTGTATTTTTCGAGCTTGAGAAGCTCGTGCGCGGGGAGTGGAAGCTCGTCAAGATTTTTTATGCGCCCCCTCTGCGCATTTACTGTTATTTTGTTTTTCGCTCTGAAGGCAAGGCCTTTAATGCCGGAATAAGATTTGTTTTTCTGCAGGCAGTCATAAAATTCAGAGAATGTAATGTCAGGCTCATTTAGGAGAATGAAATCAATGTCTGAATTTTTCAGCGTTTCTTTCGGGAAGAGCGTCGGGTAATGGCCGAAGCAGCCGATTTTCGCTTTTGGGAATGCGCTTTTGAGCGCGCCCAGCGCCTCCATGTCCTGCTGGAATACTTCAAATCCCGTAAGCGAAACAAGAAGCCCGGGGTTGAACTGCCTCAGGCGCGCAATGACCTGCTGCAGGTCAATATTTTCAGCAACCGCATCAATAAGGAGAGTTTCCGCGTTCTTAACGCGCTTTGCAATTCCCGCAAGCGCCATCAGCTCTATTGGGGGAAATAATGAATTCGGGGAATTGTATGAGCACATGTAGCGCCTGAAAACCCTTTCAGCGCTCGGAAGATTCAAGAGAACAACATTCATAAAATTCACTTAAGCATAATTCCCTAATGCCCCATTTTCACTATTACCTTGAAGCCTCTCCAGTAGCGCACCAGATCAAAAAGGCTTCTTGCCGAGAAGAGCTCCCTGAGCATGTAGCCGGGGCGCAGATAGAAATCCTTGTGCGCTTTTACAACGCAGTTGCGCAATTCATCCTCGGTCATGTCCTTCGGAACATAGGCGAATTTCGTTTCCCCGTCAATGCTCGGGTTGTAATTCGTGTAATCGTCGTGCAGGATTTTCCCCTCGCGCCTTGCAATCTCATAGAGGTCGTTTCCGGGAAGAAGGGTAACATTGTAGAATGTAACGACATCAAGCGGGAGGGATTTTGCAAATTCAACGGTTTCATGGATTGTTTCCTTTGTCTCTCCGGGCATTCCAAAAACAAAATATGCGCGCGTTCCCATTCCCGCCTTTTTTGTCCAGTTTATCGCGTTCCTGCTCTGCTCAAGCGTAATGCCCTTGCGCATTATATTGAGGATTTTCTGCGAGCCGGATTCCAATCCAAAGGAAATCTGCCAGCAGCCAGCTTCCTTCATTTTTTTCAGGAGCACAGGAGAAACATGGTTCACGCGCGTAATCGCCGTCCATATCACTCCCAGCTTGCGCCTTATTATTTCGTCGCATATTGCAATCGTGCGCTTCTCGTCAAAAGTAAAGGTATCATCAAAAAACCTGACTTCCTTAACCCCATAATCCTTTACCATCTGCCCTATCTCATCAACAACATTTTTCGGGCTTCTCATCCTCACAGTATTGCCGAAAATCCTCTTGTCGCAGAATATGCAGCGGTAGGGGCAGCCGCGGCTTGACATCAGATGCATGTAAGGGAGCTTCCTGCAGGACGCGGGAACAGGGGAATACTTTTCAGGCCCGGGAAACAAATGGCGCGCGGGAAACGGGACGGAATCAAGGTCCTGTATGTAAGGGCGGGGCGCTGCAAAAACAAGCTTGCTGGATTTGTCCCTGAAGACGGTTCCCTTTATATCCTTCAATATTGCAGGAGTGAGTTTTCCTTTTGCTTTTCTCATTGCCTGCGCAATCTCAAGTGTTGTGTATTCCCCCTCCCCTATAACCCCGATATCAAAGCAACTGTTCTGCATCGCTTCTTTCGGGAGGGCAGTAACGTGCGCGCCCCCAAGGGTTATTATTGCATTGGGAATTTCCTTCTTTATGTTCTGCGCAGCCTCTATTGTGGGCATTATGAAGAGCGTTGTTGAAGTAAATCCAATCAAATCCGGGGCGTCCTTTTTCAATTCCGCAACAAGCGCATCAGTGCCCATTTGCGTCGGCAGGCAGTCAATTATTTTAACATTGAAGCCGTTCTGCTCCAATACTGCCGCAACATACCCTATCCCAAGCGGAGGGAGAATATTTGCAATTTCCTCAAAGCTTGCCTGCAGCATGCGCCTGCTCATCGGCGCATTCACAAGCACTATTTTCGGATAGCTTTCGGCCATATTCATCATTTAATTCTGCGTGCAATTAAGGTGTTGTGGTACAAAATTCCCTTATTGCATTTGCAACGTGTTCAATCTGCTCGCGCGCCAGTTCAGGATACATTGGCAATGAGAGGATTTTCTTTGAAATTGCCTCCGCATTCGGGAACGAGCCTTCCTTGTAGCCAAGGTCCTCATATGCGGGCTGCAGATGGATTGGGGTCGGATAATGGATTCCTGTTGAAATGCCCTTTCCCTCAAGGAATGTTTTCAGCTCGTCCCTTCTCTCCGCCTGGATTGCATATAGATGGAAAACGTGCTTCACGTAGCTTTTTTCTTTCGGCAGGGTTATTTTTGATTCCAGGTTTTTCAGAAGCTCGTTGTATAATTTTGCATTGTTTCTCCTTGCCTCGGTCCATTCATCGAGCTTCTTGAGCTTTGCATTCAGTATTGCGCCCTGGAAGCCCTCCATCCTGTAATTGTAGCCGATGTCATTGTGGACGTTCTTGGGCCTTTCATAGTGCGCGCGGAGCAATTTTACCTTGTCTATCAGCTCATCATCGCTGCTCACGACAATTCCCGCTTCGCCGAATGCACCCAGATTCTTTGTGGGATAGAAGGAAAAGCATCCCGTTCCGGCAACAGGGATTTTTTTGCCCCTGTAAACCGCATTGTGCGCCTGGCAGCAGTCCTCTATCACGCGCAGGTCGTGCTCATCCGCGAAATCAACAATCTCATCAACATCCGCGGGCTGGCCGTACAAATGCACGGGCACAATTGCCTTTGTTCTCTTGCTTAATGCGCCATCAAGCTGCCTGAAATCAAGGTTGTAGGTTTCAGGGTCCACATCAACGAATTTTGGAACTGCGCCGCAGAGTGAAATTGCCTCAGCAGTTGCGAAAAAGCTGAAGGGGGTGGTTATAACCTCATCCCCGGGCCTTACGCCTGCCGCAATGAGCGCAAGCTGCAAAGCAGCAGTGCCTGAATTTGTTGCTGCCGCGTGCTCGTAGTTGCAGAACGCCGCGAAATTCCTCTCGAATTCCTCAACATATTTTCCGAGAACGAATGCGCCGTCATCCAGCACATTCTGTATTGCGGAATCAACTTCCTGCTTTACAGAATTATAGTTTGCCTTCAAATCAATTATTGGTACGTTCATTTTAACTCCTCCTAAATTCAATCCCCTTTTGTGTTCAATCTCCACCATATCCTGAATGTGTTTGCAAGGGTCTTCGGCCCGTCTTCAAGAACCGAGAATTTCCCTTCCTCGCGCCTATGCCTGTAGGGAACGGCAATTTCCCTTATCCTCGCGTTTTTCCTGAACAGCTTTGCAAACAGCTCAACATGCACATCAAAGCGGTTTGCCTTTACGTTAACCCCCTCAAGAATTTTTTTCCTGAAAAGCACGCAGCCGCTCCCCAAGTCCTTTACCGTAATCCCAAAAAGAATCCTGTTTATTACATAATAAACCCTGCTCGGGAGCATGCGCGTAAATGGCAGATCCTTGGGCTTTATTCCCACATATTTGGAGCTTACAACAACATCCGCATTTTTCGCCTCTTCCACGAGCTTTGGGATTATTGCCGGGGTCAATGAAAGGTCTGCATCGCAGTATATTATGTAAGTGCCCTTTGCAGCATTCCATAATTCCTTAAGCGTGTATCCCAGCCCTTTGTTCGGATAGTGCGAAACCGGCCTGAGCCTCCTGTCTTTTTTTGCAATGCGCCGAAGTATTTTCAGCGTGTTGTCCTTGCTGCCGTCATTTCCCACAAGTATTTCATAATCAAACGGCATTTTTTTCAGCTCGGCGCTAAGCTTGCTGTAGGTGCTTTCAATTATGTTCTGCTCGTTGTATGCAGGCACAATTATTGAAATTTTTTCCATATGTTTCATCACTCCCTGATTTCAACCCTTGCGCCATTGTGCGCCAGCGACTGCTCCGCCGCTTCCAATACTTTCACAACGCGCAATCCGATTTCCCCTGAGGTTTTTGGCTCCTTGTTCCGCTCAATGCATTCGATGAAGTGCGCCAATTCCGCCTGAAGCGCCTCGGTTTTTTCAGTTGCTATCGGAACTGCACCCTTATCCCTGTATTCAATGTCTTTTGCTGATTTTGCATTTTCCTGCAGCAAATCAACCCCCTTATCATAGACTGTCAGCTCGTTCTCCTTTGTGATGTCATACACTAGCATTTTTTTAGTTCCCACAACAGCCATTTCCCTGTCCTTTATGGGATAGAGCCATGAATCGTGCACATTTGCAATTACCCCATCGGAGTATTCCATGCACAGGTGCGCATCATCAACAATCCCGGGAATGAAATGCGATTTCCCGGAGGCGCTTACCGCTTTCGGCTCCTTCCCCAGCCAGAAATTTATTATTGAAATGTCATGCGGCGCAAGGTCATACAGGACATCAATCGGATCCAATTGAAACAATCCCAAATTCAGGCGCGAGGAATTCACAAAAAGTATTTTTCCCAGTTCCCCCGAATCAATAATCTCCTTTGCCTTATTTACCGCAGAAGTGTATTCAAACGTGTGCCCTGCCATCAGCACAAGCTTTTTCTCGCGCGCGATTTTAATCAGTTCCTTCGCCTGCTCCGCTGTCTGCGTCAGGGGCTTCTCAATCATTATGTGCTTTCCAGCTTCCAGAGCCTGCTTTGCAATCTTGTAATGCGTTGTAACCGGAGTGGCAATGACCAGTCCCTTTATGCTTTTGTTTGAAAGCACTGAATCAAAATCAGTTGTTGTTTCTGCCTTGGGATGCTGGCTCTTTATTGCGTCGCATTTCCCCTCATTCAGGTCGCATGCAATAAGCCTTTCAACTTCCCCAAGCTCCTGCAGCTTAGAAAGGTTCCTTGCAATTTTAGGCCCCCAATAGCCGAGGCCGATTACAGCAATGCCCGTCATACCTTACACTATCCTTCATAAAACAATGAACTTTGCAACATGGCCTGTTATGCCTATTATAGTTAAGGAAATTAAGGCAACAAAGGTTTAAAATGCAAATGCCGGCAAATGGTTTTGAGGGTTGTACTAATTTTATCGCTGTGCCTCATAAACCACAAAATTTCCATAGGTAAATGCGATTTCCCCCTGAATTCCGGGTTCAGCATAATACGGGGAGTCAAATGCATAACCCTTCTCAATTACAATATATTTTATGCCCTGCTCACGCGCCAGATCATTGATGCATTCAATGCATTTGTTTTCAATTATGTAATCCTGCTTAGTTTTGTTTATCATCATAATGCGCCAAGCTTTATTTCTAATTACCTGCATATCATTAAAAGCACCGAAGGTATCCCTCGGGAAATAGGCATAGACATCAAACGGAATCTTGTTGGAATACATCGCCTGCGCAAGCGAATCCTTTGTGAGGAAAAGCGTTTTTTGGAGGGATGGATCAAATTCATAGAAGGCGCGCGCAAATTGATAGCCGTCATAGCTTATTTTTTCCTCGCCCTTCTGCAATTCCATTATCAGGCTTGAGGAAAAGAAGCTTGCGAGGCATATTATGAGCAAAGCAATTTTGAAGTATCTGCTCTGCGCGATTTTTGATTTTGCAAGCACGCCTGCGGCAAATACAATTGCAATAATCACAATCAAACTGATGAATCTTGAATGCGCTTCCTTCAGCACAAAGCCCAAAGCCATTATTGAATAAATTATTATGCATAGCACAAATAATTTCAGCAGGAATTTTGAATTTATATCAAAGAATTTTTTCCTGTTATGGACAATTAAAACAAGTGCAATAACAAATGCTGCGCTCCCTACAATTCCTATCCACAAGGGAACAAAGCGCAGTGCCTCGAAAAGCATCTGCGGCGTTGCTGCGCCCGAGGTTTTCGGAAGCGCGAGGGAATTTGCTATGTAGACCATAATCGGAACCGCAAGCGAGGGAATTGCGAGCAGTGCGGAGAAAACAAACAGCGAAAGCTTTCTTCCTGCCTCTTTAAGGCCTGTGCGCAGCAAGAGCACAAGAACGAATATTACTGCAATTAGCGCTGACGCAATGTGCGCCGCTATTGCAACAGGGAAGAATAAATATGCAAGTTTGCTGCGCTTCAGATACATGTAAGCGGCAAGCAGCGCAAACGCCATTCCCAGAATCAGGGGGTGCATTCCCCAGAAGAAGTTCTGGAATACGATGCGCGTGCTGATGAAGAGAATTGCAGCAATTTCGCCTGCGTGCTCGTTCCTGAAAAATTCCCTTGCGAAGAGGTAAATTGCAAGCAGTTCAATTGCGGCAATTATTGCCCCAATAAATGCATACCACAAATAATCCGGAATTATTGGAAACAAGTCCGAGAACAGCTTCACAAATGAGTGATATGCCACATAATAGCTGAATGAGACATCAGAATAGGGCGCATAAGTCAATGGAATTTTCTCTGCAAGAAGGCGCGTTATTGTTATCTGCCCTGCATCAATGCTCGCGGAGTAAAAGGGGGTAATGAGAAAAACCGAATAAATGCAGAGAACAAACATGATTGCAGAAAGCGCGAAAACCCTTGGCTTTATATCAAGGCTGAAATGAAATTTTTTGTAAATTAAATAGCTTGCAATTGCGGAAACAACAAAAATAAATATTGAATTTCTCCAGAAATAGCCGAGCCACAAGGAGGTGAGGATTGAGGCTGAAATGAAAATGAGCGCAAAAAGAAGCGCGGAGTTCGCGAATCCCTTGAATTTCATTAATTTCTCATTCATTGCTTTCACTCAGACCAAGTTTTACGGGCTCTGTTGAAAAGAGGAGCGCGCCTATGAGCGCGGAGAACCAGTAGCCCGCGAAAAGATAGAGGAGCGAATAGGCGATTGCCATTTCCGGAGCAATAGAATAAAAGCCGAAAAGGAAAATGAATGCCGCATCCCTTGTGCCTATTCCGGAAATGCTTATCGGAAGCAGGTCAAGCAGCGCTGCTATCGGAACCAGCAAAAACAGGAATATAATCGGGATTTGGGCATGAAGGTTCAGCGCAATAATTAACATATATGCGAAAACAATCGCAAGAAGCCAGTCGAAAACCGCAATTGCAACCGCCTTGGAAATATGAATTTTTCCTTTTTTTATCGCATGCGCGAAGGAATCGTAAAAATCATGGAAGCTTGTTTTTAGCTTTTCCTTGTGCTCCATCGGCACAAACATGTTGTAGAAGGGCCTTGCAATCCTGCCAATGAAATTCCTCCTGAGGAAAAGGAATACAGCTGCAATGAATGCCAGGACAATGAGCGCAAGATAGTGCAAAGGGATTACAACAATGTCAAACAGCAGCGCAAAGCCGGCTATTGCAAGCAGGCCCAGCACAAACAGCAGGCTCACATCAATCAGCCTGTCAATAAAAACTGTTGAGAGCGCCTTTCCCAGGGATTTTGTGTTTTTTTGGAGATAGAACGCGCGGGCAAAATCCCCAATGCGCGCAGGCGTAAAAACAGAAATGAAATAGCCTATGAAAAACACTTTAATGCATTTAAGCAGTGGAAAATCGGAATCATGCGCCCTTATCACCTGCTGCCACTTAACGCCTTTCATAATCCCCGTAACCAGCGCAATTCCGAGCGCGGCTGCAAAGAACGCGGGATTTGCATTTGCAAGGATTCCCAGCAGCTTGCTGATGTTGATATTGAGCAGTATGAATGCGAAAAGCGCAATCCCTATAAGAACGAGAAGCTTCTTTTTCGCCATTATGCTATAACAGTGCCGCATAATTTAAATAATGCTTCCAGTTTGAGCATTGTACTATTTGTGATAAATTTATATGCAGATTAATGGAATAATCTTTGAGATTGCAATGAAGATTGTGGAAAAAGCCTGGGGCTCGGAGCAGTGGATTGCAAACAACAGCAAGTACTGCGGGAAAATCCTTAACCTGAAGCAGGGCTTCCGGTGCAGCAAGCACCTGCACAAGGAGAAGGACGAAACCTTCTATCTGCTTGAAGGGAAAGTTGCGCTTGAGCTCGGCAATAAGACAATACTGCTGAAGCCGGGCGATTCCGCGCATGTGCTGCAAAACACCCTGCACAGCTTTGCCGGCCTTGAGGACAGCAGGATAATTGAATTTTCAACAACGCATTCCGATTCAGATTCCTACAGGAAAACCAGAAGCGGGGCAATCCCCTTAAATCCGCTTCTTGCGGAAATGGGGCGGAAGAAAATTCTTGTTGTTGGGGATGTGATGCTTGATGAGTTTGTTATTGGAAATGTTGAGCGCATGTCACCCGAAGCGCCTGTTCCTGTAATTAATGTAAAAGAAACAAAGCATGCGCTTGGCGGGGCCGCAAACACTGCAAACAATATTTCTGCATTGGGCGCAAAGGCAGTTGTTGCGGGAATGATAGGAAACGATGCGGAAGGGAAATTGCTCCGCAGGCTGCTTGCAAATGCAGGGATTGATTCCTCAGGATTGATTGTTGCTGAAAGAAAAACAACTAAAAAGAGCAGGCTGCTGGCAGGGGCGCAGCAGATTGCAAGGATTGACTCTGAAGAAACAGGCGGAATAGGCGGCGCTGAAGAGAAAAAATTAATTAACTTAATAAATAAGAAAATTGCCGGGATTGATGCTGTTGTTGTGTGCGATTACAGCAAGGGCGTTGTAACAAAGAATGTTGCGGATTTCCTTTCAGGAATTTGCAAAAGGCACGGCAAGCCCCTGCTTGTCGATTCAAAGAACTTCATGTCCCTTAAATTCGGGGGCGCTTTTGTGCTGAAGCCGAATGAAAAGGAGCTTGCAAATGAAACTGCAATGAAAATAGATTCGGAAAGAGCATTTGAGAACGCCGCGAGGAAATTCTATTCCGCGCTGAAGCCGGAATTCCTCATAGTGACGCGCGGGGCAAAGGGAATTTCAGTTTTTGATGGGAAGAAATTCAGCAGCATGGGCACAAGGGCCGAAAAAATAGTTGATATCACAGGCGCAGGGGACACTGTAATTGCAGCGCTTGCGCTCGGCGCCGCATGCGGCCTTGATGTATTTAGTGCAGTGGAACTGGCAAATTATGCGGCAGGCATAGTGATAAAAAAGCCCGGCACTTCCGTTGCAAGCCCCGAAGAGCTTAACAATTTCTTCATGGAAGGGAATTGCAGATGAACTGCGCGGTATTCCTTGACAGGGACGGAACAATAAATCACGATTACGGGTATGTGCACGAGATAAAAAAATTCAGATTTCTCCCAAATGCAATAGATGCGCTGAAGAAATTATCGAAAAGCAGATACAGAATAATCATAACAACAAACCAGTCCGGAATAGGAAGGGGGTATTTCCCTGAGGCGGATTTCATGAGGCTGAGCAAACACATGGCTGATTCACTTAAAAAACAAAATGCGGGGATTGATGCGATTTACTATTGTCCGCATTCACCAAAGGAGAACTGCGCATGCAGGAAGCCGAAAACAGCAATGCTTCTTGCAGCAAAGAAGGATTTCAACATAGCACTAAATAAGAGTTTTGTTATAGGTGATAAATCGGAAGACATTGAGATGGGCAAAAAGGCGGGATGCAGGACAATACTCATAACAACCGAGAGAAGGGAAAAAAATTCAAATGCGGACTTTAATGCAAAGGATCTGCTTGAAGCGGCAAAATGCATTCTTGATGGGAAAGCATGAACGGCAAAATAAAAACAATTGAAGAAATTGCGCAGATTGCAGATGCGCTCAAAAGGCAGGGCAAAAGAATTGTATTTACAAACGGCTGCTTTGATTTGCTGCACTTGGGGCATGTGAAATATCTGCAGCAGTCCAGGGCGCTCGGGGATGTGCTGATTCTTGCGCTGAACAGCGATGAGAGTGTGAGGCAGCTTAAAGGGCCTTCGCGCCCGCTTGTTCCCGAAAATGAGCGCGCAGAAATTCTTTCCGCGCTTGAATGCGTGGATTATGTTGTAATATTCAATGAAAAGCGAATCAACAGGGCATTTGAGGCTGTGAAGCCCCAGATTTATGTGAAGGGCGGGGATTACACGATTGACACGCTGGACCAGGACGAAAGGAGAATGATTGAAAAAAGCGGGGCAAAGATCCACATAATCAGGAAAATCGGGAATTACTCAACAACAAACATCATAAATAAAATTTCAGGAAGCGCATAAAATGAAGGCTGTTGTTACAGGCGGAGCGGGCTTTATTGGGAGCAATCTTGCGCTTGAGCTGGAGGCGCAGGGGCATGAAGTGGTTGTAATTGACAATCTGTTCTCGGGGAATATGGCAAACCTTGAGGGATTTTCAGGGGACTTTGTCAATGCGGATATAAGGGAAATCAACTGGAATGAAATTGCGGGGGATGCGGATGCAATATTCCACAATGCCGCAATAACCGACACAACAATCCCTGACAAGGAGCTTATGATGGATGTGAACGCGCATTCATTTGAAAAGCTGCTTGAATTTGCAATTAAAAAAAATATAAAAGTGATTTATGCAAGCTCCGCTGCCACTTATGGAAGCGGGAAAATGCCTATGGAAGAGTCGCAAAAGCCCGCTCCGCTGATTGATTACGGGGCTTCAAAGGTTGAAATGGATAATATTGCGAAAAAATATATTGCAAAATATCCGGATGCGGAAATAATAGGGCTGCGCTATTTCAATGTTTTTGGGCCAAGGGAAAAATTCAAGGGAAAATCCTCAAGCCTTACTTACCAGTGGATAATTAAAATGCAGGATCCCGAGGCAAAAACAATAAAGATGTTCAAATTCGGGGAGCATGCGCGGGACCATATCTATGTGAAGGATATTGTAAGCGCGAACCTAAAGGCGCTTGAATTCAATGGAAGCGATATATTCAATGTTGGAACAGGGATTGGAACCTCATACAACAGGATACTTGAAATTCTCAACGGGCAAATGGGCAAAAACTGCAGGCCTGAATACATTGATTGCTTCCTGAAAACATACCAGGGATTCACGCAGGCCGATACAACAAAGGCAGAAAAGGAACTGAAATTCAGGGCGCAGTGGAATATTGAAAGGGGAATTGGGGATTATATTGAATTTCTGGGAAAAGAATACTAATTCCTCTTCTTTAATTTTCTCCCATGCTTGAGAATTATATCGCCTTCACTTGCCACTACAGAGCTAAAGTCTGTGCGCTTTCCTGCATCCTGGATATCTGAGAAAAAGAATTTCTCAATCCCTCTCATAGTTGGCTTTTTATTTCTAGGCCAAATCTTTCGCAATGTTAATCTTTTCATAATCGTTGCCTCATTTCAGCGCCTTCTGCACTTCATTATAAACCTCTTGCACGCTAATCGCCTGCATGCACTTGTTGTTGTTGCATGCGCTGTGCCTTTCATTGAATGCGGAAACGCACGGGGCGCAGGCATAATTTGCATAAACCGCCTTGACATTATCCCCGAGCGGAGCATATACCTTTGGGCTTTCAGGCCCGAACATCACAATTACTTTTGTGCCAGTGATTGAAGCAAAATGGGCAGGCCCTGAGTCATGAGTTATTACAACATCTGCTGTGCCCAGAACTTCAATGAACTCATCAAGGGTGAATTTGCCTGTAAGGTCAATGCATTTATCGCTTTTCAGATTATCGCATATTTTTTTCGCATTCTCGCCACCTGAAGCAATCGTTCCTGTAAGCAGAACAAAAGTATTTGGGGCGCGGAGCAGCATTTTCGCGAGCTTCGCATAATTCCCGGCGGGCCAGGAGCGCATTGGAATCGCCCAGCTGTAATTAGGGTCAATGACAATCAATTTGCTCCTTTCATTTATTGAGGGGTTTATTGCCTTCAATTTGTTAAGAACTTTCTGCTTTGCCTCCCTGCTTACCTCAATGTGCTTTCTTTCTATTTTTTCTCTGAAGAGCTGCGCCTTCAGCATTGGAATCTCATTTTGCGGGGCTTTCAGCGAAAGCGCAAGCGCAAGGAAATTCTGGCTTATGTGCATGTGCGGGTTGTACTGGACCTTGTGCGTGTGGAAATTTCCCCTGTAAAGCCCTTCTGAATAAAACCTGTAAAAACCGATTCTGCGCCTTGCGCCTGAAAGGAAGCTTATAATTGCTGTGAAGCGGGAGAACAGTTCAAAATCAATTGTAGTGTCAATGCGCGCATTCCATAATTTAGGGAGCAGGGCAAGCGCATCAATAATGAATTCCCCGAATTTCTTGTCCCTTATTGTGAATATGTTTTTTTCCGGAATCAGGCCGAGGATTTTGACGCTCTCAACATTGGTTTTGAACACTAGGAAATAGAGTTCGGCTTTCGGATACAACGCTTTAAGGCGCTTCATTGCGTGATACGCCATAACTGTGCTGCCCATCTCAGAAAGCTCAATGAAAAGCACTTTCTTCGGGGCTTCATTCCAGTCAAGCTTTCCGAAGCCAAGTGCGCGCTTTATGGAACAGATGATTGAAAGAATTAGGCATATCGGAATTCCCGCCAAATAATCAACATCCCTTACAACCTGGATATTCATTTTGTTTGCTCCGCATTAGTAGAATGCATATTTAGTTATTAAAACTATTTCAATTCCCCTGCAGCAATCCGAGGGCATCCGCAATATTGTTTTTCAGCTCCGCGAAACTCCTTATGCCTAAAATGCGCCCCGCGATGTAGCTAGGGCGCAGGTAGAATTCCCTCACTGCGCGCTTTCTGAGCTCCGCAAGCCTTTCTGCTGGAATCTGCTTTGTTGAAATTTCCACAAAGCTCCCTGTTTGGTCAAGGGGAAGCAATTCATCGGCAATAAGATGCCCCGCAATCTCCTCTTTTCTCAATTGCGTTGCGGCCCTTGGCACAGGCACATTGAATGCTGCATAATCCGGGTTAAGGCGCTTTGAGAATTCAATTGTGCTGAGAACTGATTGCTCAGTTTCCTCGGGGAAGCCGAGCATGAAGGTTGCAAGCGTTTTTATTCCCAGTTTCCTGCAGAGCGCGAATGTTTCTTCTACCTGTGCAATTGTAAATCCCTTATCGTATTTGCGCAGGATTTCCTCGTTTGAGGATTCCACCCCGAACATAATCGTGTGGCAGCCTGCATTTTTCATAAGGGTAAGGATTTCTTCATCCATCAGGTCCACGCGGGAGAAGCAGGACCATTTCATTTGCAAGTCATTTGAAAGCATTGCATTGCACAAATCAATTGTTCTCTTCCTGTTTACGCCGAATGTCTGGTCATCAAAGTAAATCTCATTAATTCCGAGGCTTTTGATGTATTTTAATTCTGCCATTACATTTTCTGCGCTTCTGAACTTGAAGCCAAGGCTGGACATAATGCAGAATCTGCAGCGGAAGGGGCAGCCATAATCCGTAAGCACTGTTGCAAATTTCCCATAAGCAAAAGGGAATCGGTATTTGTGCAATGGGAACAGCTCGTGCTTGGGAATTGGAATTGCAAAGTTGGCGAGTTTTATGCGCGACGCATTTGTTTTTATTATCCTGCTGCCTGTGCGGTAAATTATGTTCTGCGCATTCTTGCCTTCCAAATATGCAAGTATATCGGGGGTTGTGAAATCAAGCAGAACTGCATCAATGAATTTGTATTTTTCAATTATTTTCTCCCCGTTCTCCATGAAAATGTCAGCGCTTCCAATGAGCCTTGCGTTTGTGAGCTGCTTCACTTTTTCCATAAACGGGAAATCCTCCTGGAAGGAAACCGCCCCGCTCAGGAAAACAATCGCATCAGGCCTGAACTGAAGGATGCGCGCAATGCACTGCTCTTCAGAAAGCTTTTCAGCAATCGCATCAATAACTGCAACCCTGTGCTTTTCCGAAAGAATTCCTGAAAGTATCAGAAGGTCTGGAGGTTCGTAAATGTAATTGGTTTTCGAGACCTTGCTGCAGTAGTAGTCCCTTATGTAAATTTTTGTTCCGGGCGGATTCAATAAAAGTATGCGCATTTTACTCCCATCCGAAATATGTTCTGGTTATGAAGTTCATAAGCTTTGTGTCAATCTTGTTGGAGAAATCGTGATTTTCCCAGCGCTTCCTGTAATGCGAGCCGAATTTTTTGAGAAGCGAGCGCGGCATGTGCAATGAGCTCAGCATCCCTTCCAGGCGCTTCCCATCTACGAGCTTGCTTGTATACATAATATTCTTTATCACATCAAGCTTGTCCTGTATCCACGGGGTCTGGAGATGCTGCCTGCTGTAAATTGCCCAGCCTTCAAGAGTATTGGGCACAGAAAAGCCATTTGCAACCGCAAAATCAAAAAGCTCTGTTCCGGGATATGGGGCAAAAACATAGAAGCCAGAGAGCTCCGCATTCGGATTTTCCCTAATAAGCTTAAGCGCAAGGTCAGTGCTTTCCGCCAGCTCATGATTTGTTTCCGTGGGAAAGCCCATCATGAAATTGTATACTGAAACAATGTTTGTTTTTGCCAGTTTTTTATTCACTTTCAGGATTTCGGAAACGCTCTCGTCCTTCTTTATCAGCTGCAGAATTCTCTCAGAGCCGGATTCAATCCCCGGCTGCACAACGCTGAGGCCATAGCGCTCCATTTTCTGCAGGTCAACCCTTCCAAGCGCATCCATGCGCGCCTGTATGCTGAAATTGAATTTGTTGTTTATCAGTTCCGCGATTTTTTCCGCCCTTGTGGGATTTGCAAAGAAATTCTCATCATGGAAAATTACGGCATCCAAATCAAATTGCTCCACCATTTCATTTACAAGGGCATAAGAGCGCTCTGCGCTCATGCAGCGCCATCTCCTCAGCGAAAGGCGCGGGTTGCAGCAGAATGTGCAGCGGTAGGGGCAGCCGCGGCTTGTAATGAAGGGGAGCGCCTTTTCAGTTCCCTTCCCCACCATGGACTTTGTGTGGATGTAATTCTCAATGTCAACCAGATCATAGGGGAGCGCGGGAAGCTTGTCAAGGTCCGCAAATCCTGCGGATTTTGTTCTTACCTGCCTTTCTTCTTTCCCTTTTTTCTGCTTGAAAATTATGTTATTTGTCTTTTTCAGCAGTTCATTTTTTCTTTTTTCATTCGGCTTTTCTAATGCGCCCATCAAATCCTTAATTATGATTTCCCCTTCGCCGATTGCAACAACATCAATCAGCTCATTCTGCAGCGTCTGCTCTGGAAGAAGAGTTGCATGGATTCCGCCCCACACTGTCGGAACTTGCGCATCCGCATTTTTCACAACCCTGCAGGCATCCAGCCCGAATTTTATCTGCGTTCCTGTCATTGAGGAAATTCCAACCGCAACAGGCTCTTTCCGAAGCTCCTGCCTCAAATGCTTTTCCCATTCGGAATCAACCCTCATGTCAATTATTTTAGTTTCCCTTTTCCCAGAAACCATTGAAGCGACTGAAAGGGAAGCGAGTGGCATATCCACGCTCACATTCTTTATGTCGTATCCCGTCCTCGGATAAACCATTACCAATTCCGCCATATAAGACACCTACGGTTTCTTATTAATTTCCCATCCCTTATGAAGTGAATCCCAGCAAAAACCTCGCGCCCTTCGCATAGCGCATCAGGTCCCTGAAGGATTTTATTTTTGCAAATCTCCCAAGGACATATGCCGGGCGCAGATAAAACTCCCTGAAGAATTTCTTTTCAAGCGCAAGAATTTCCTCCTTGTTTTTATATCCTTTCGGAATGAAAACCGCATCCCAGCCATGGAACTTGTCAAAATCCTTTGTGAGCTTCCCGTATTTTTTCGCATCATTGTAGAGGGCGGTTCCAGGATATGGAGTAGTGATGCAGAACTGCACATAATCAGGGTTCAGTTCCTTTGCAAACTCAAGCGTCTGCTCCGCAAGTTCGGGAGTTTCCCCCGGAAGCGCAATCATGAATGAGGCGCGGATTTCAATTCCCGCCTCTTTTGTCCATTTTGAGGCATTCCTTATCTGCTGCAAGGTAATGCGCTTTCCTATGTTGTCAAGCAGCTGCTGGTTGCCGGATTCAAATCCATAGAAAATATTCCAGCAGCCCGCGCGCTTCATTAATTTCAGCAGTGGCAGATCAACAGTATCAACCCTTGCGTAGCATGTCCAGGTTATGTCAATCTTGTTTTCAATCAGCAGACTGCAGAATTTTTCCATCCATTTCCTGTTGGCAGTGAGCATGTCATCCCAGAAGGAGATTTCCTTCGCGCCATATTTCTCCTGCAGATGCCTTATTTCTTCCAGCACCTTCTCCGGGCTTCTCGCCCTGATAGCACGGCCAAAAACAGCATTGTTGCTGCAGAATGTGCAGTTGTATGGGCATCCGCGAATTGCAAGCATATGCACCACCGGAAGCCTCAAATACTGGTTGGGGAGGGGGATATACTTGCGCATCGGAAGGAGGTGCCTTGCCGGGAACGGAAGCTCATCAAGGTTCTGCACGGGTTCCTGCGGGGCATTCATAATTATCTTTTTGCCATTCCTGAAAACAATTCCCCTTATTTTTGCAAGCGTTCTGTAATCCTTGAGGAATTTTTCTGTGCTGTAATGCGCCTCCCTGAATTTCTGCATTATTTCCGCAAAAGTGATTTCACCCTCCCCGTAAACAAGGATGTCAAAGCACCTGTGCCTGCGCATTATTTCCTCAGGCATTATTTATTATGAGCTTTTCGGGAAATTTCTTTTTCAGTTTCTCCGCGGTTATTGCAGCGCGGTGAAACATGCTTGTAAGCGCGGAAAATCCAATTGCCTTCGGGTTGTCCTGCGTGATTTTCTCAATTATTTCCTTATCGGTAAGCTCGTCCGCAAGCGCGTCAATTATGTCCACTTTGTACTTCTTCCCAATCAGATATGCGGCAAGGCTTGCAAGCCCCAGCGGGGGCAAATGCCCCTCGTGCCCCCTGCCGATATTGCGCGAGCCATAGCGCTCTGAAACGGAAAGCGGGGGGAATATGAATTCTACATCCAGCATTATAGGAATATATTGCGGGAATGTTTTAATATCTGCTGTGTGCGCTTTCTTTCTAAGTTTGTACTATTTATATCTTCTATATTACCCTCACAAATATATCTATATATCCTTTTGATAACTAGTTAATAGGTGATTTGAAAATGAGCGAGGATTTGGTAAAGGCAGTGAGTGAAATTGAAGATTGGTTAGCTACAAGAAAAATGGAAAAAATAAGTGGGGAAATAAAATTGGGAAAGAGAAGGTTATTCACAGAGCAGCAGATTATGAGGAAGTATAACCTATCAGGAAGCCCAGTACAAAAAACAATAAGTATTATTTAATATGATTTTGCTCTATTGATGAATTATGCCTGCGCAAAAACAAAACTTTCCTTTCATTTCAATAATTGTGCCCTTCAAGAAGGACTACCCATGGGTGCGCGAGTGCGTGGAATACTGCAAGGCGCTTGATTATCCCAAAAACAAATATGAAATTATACTATTGCCAGATGTTCCTGTAAACAGGAAGGATTTCCCTGATTGCAAAATAATCGTAACAGGGGTTGTGAACCACTCCGCAAAGCGCAATGCGGGAATGCGCGCTTCTCGTGCAGAACTTTTTGCATTCATTGATTCGGATGCCTATCCTGAGAAAGGCTGGCTGAAAAATGCCGCAAAATATGCTGATGATGAGGGCATTGGCGCATTTGGCGGACCCAATTTAACGCCGCATAATGCAAATTTGATGGAAACAATAAGCGGATATGTGCTTGCAAATACTATTGCCGCGGGAAATATTGCTGTGCGCTACAGGATTGACAAAATTCAGGAAGCTCCGATGGTGCCGAGCTGCAACATGTTCATAAGCAGGAGTTCCGCGGAAAAGCTGAAAAGGGAAAAGGGGCATTTGTGGGATGAGAAGGCGCTTGCATATGAGGACCAGAAAATCTGCTATGAGCTGCGCGACCTCGGAAAGCGCATCATGTATGTAAGCGATGCTATTGTTTATCATCACAGGCGCGAAATGTTTTTGCCGCACATGGAGCAGATGTGGAATTACGCAAGGGATGAGGCCTCACTCATGAAAGAGCGCATGAAATTTGACAGGATTATAGTAATGATGCCGAGCCTGTTTGTTTTGTGGCTTGCATTTGGATGGATTGTTCCAATTATTAATGTACTTTATCTTCCGACGATTCTGCTCTATTTCATTGCAATTGCGGCATCAGGCATTACCCAGGATGCGGGACTGAGCCCGCTGATATTTGTGGGAATTTTCCTTACTCATATTGCATATGGGCTGGGATTCCTGCGCGGGCTGCTGCTTCCGAAAGTGGAGTTCAGCGCGGAATTCAAGAGAATTACTTACAACAAATAAATGCATATATTTAAGTAAGTTTCTAACCAATATTATAACTTATGTTATAACAACACAAGGTGCCCCAATGACGGATTGGATTAAAAAAGCACTGGAAAAATACAGCAGAAACACGGTATTTGTGCATTTCCATCCGCATGCAGACATTAAAGTTCCGACAAGAAATGTTGATGTCGACAAAATTGTCAGCACTGCAAGAAGAGGCAGGATATATGAAAGGAAGTCAACATATCCGAACAGAATCGCATTCAGCAATTTCTTCAAGGAAGGTTATACTTATGTTGTTATAGTAGAATTATTTCCAGATTCATTTCAGGTGAAAACCGTATGGAAAATAAAGGGGAGGATTTGATATGATAAAAGTAAAATGCAATTGCGGCGGCGAATTCAGAGAGCAGACAGTCGAATTTGAGGGTTTTGATGTAAAGGGATTAAAATGCAGCAAGTGCGGGGAACTGACATTCACGCCAGAGCAATTCAGGAAGATTCTTGCACTGAAGGAATTGGCAAAAGAAGTCAATTCAACAAGGAAAGTGGTAAAAATAGGGAATTCTCTGGGCATAACACTGCCTAAAGCAATAAATGCTCTTGGATTGAAAGTTGGCAGCAAGATTGCATTAAGGCTCGAAGACAGAAAAAGGCTTCAGTTGGTTGTTGCTTAATAGGATTCAGCGCCGAATTCAGGAGAATTACCTACAACAAATAGAATAATAAATGCAAGAGCACTAAATTCATTGTGAGAAGCCGATGAATCCTAAATTACATAAATTGTTCAAGAAGAAAATGCCAAAGCCAAATGCATTTGCAAGAAAATACGCGATAACCCTTTCAGACCTTGAGCAAACGAAGGTAACGACACCTTTGGCTGCTGGCATTATAACCGGTGCTATTGCTAAAGAGGTTATTAGTCAATATGGAATTCCCCCTGTTGTTGGTATGCCTGTTGTTCTTTACAACATATATTCGGCAGGATCTCTTGCAAGCCTTGCAGTGAACAAAGCACTCAGATATAGAATTGCAAACTGCATAGGCAGACCAAGGTTTGCACGTAAGCTGATCTCTGAGCTTAAAAAGCAAGGAATGGAAAGAAATGCACTAGACCCAAAACGTCTAAATGTATTAGGATGGCTAGAGAACATATCTTATATTAAGGGTGCATCGCATAGGGAAATCAAACAACTAAGAAATGAATTTATAAAAGGCAATTTTGGTTCTGTAAGGTCTGCACTTAAAGAAATTTCATCATTTCAATATTTCAGAGAAAAAAATGGAAATCTTGCAGGGCTTATACTCAAGAGAATTGAGGAAAAAAATGGAAAAGGTTTAGATGCCATCAAAATAACAAATTCTATTCTTAATGAATTCTTTGTTAGTAAAAAGTATGGTCACCAAATTAACATAAGAAATAAGTTATATAGTATAAGAATCCACAACCTAGAAGGAGAATGGCATGTGGAACTAATTGAGTCGAAATAAATATTGTTACTTAAGCCTGCTCTATTTCCCGGTCTGTAAGCAAATCGCGCTTTTGCTCCGGATCTTCCTGCGCGCTTTCGCTCGGCTTGCTCCTTATCATTTCAAGCAGAGCTTGCAGGCCCTTGAAGGAAATGTAAATGTCCTGCGGGGAGCGCAGGCTTGCAATCCTGCTGAGTATGTAGCGCGGCCTTGAATAGAAGCGCTTGAAGGCATATGTGCGCAGATATTCAATCTGCTCCTTTGTCATTGTATATGGAACAAAGGAAACATGGTGCATTGTTAATCTGTCAATATCCCCAATCAGCTTGCCGTATTTGCCTATATTGTCATAGAGGTCTGTCCCGGGAAGGGGGGTAAGTGGGAAGAATTCCGCATAAAACGGATTCAATTTGCATGCGAATTCAATTGTTTGGAGCGCCTCCTCATAAGTTTCGCCGGGAATTCCGAGGATAAAGGTGCAGAAGCTTTTTAGGCCAAGGGAATGGGTCAATTTAAGCGCCTTTTCAACGCGCTCAAGCGTTGTGCCCTTCCTGAGAGTATTCAGGTTTTTCTGCACTCCGCTTTCTATCCCGAACTGCAGATACCAGCAGCCCGCGCGCTTCATTGCAAGCAGCATTTCCTTATCTATTGAATCAACCCTTGCTGTTGCGCTCCATGTGATGTCGAAATTGCGTTTTTTGAATTCATTGCAGGTTTCTATTACATTTTTCTTGTCGTATGTGAAAAGCTCGGTCCAGAATTTCACTTCCTTAATTCCATATTTCTGTATGTAAAATTCAAGCTCATCCGCGACTTTTATGGGATTGCGCGTTCTGATGGTGCGCCCGGAGATTTTCGAGCAGAAGATGCAGTTCATTGGGCAGCCCCTTGACATTACCAGTTCGCCTGAAGGGAGCCTGCGGTAATGGCCAATGCTCGGCCTGTAGTTATGCAAATCTATCAAATCAAATGCCGGGTATGGAAGGGAATCCAAATCCTGGAGCAGGGGGCGCATTGGCGTTTTAACTATTCTTTTGCCATCCCTGAAAATTATTCCCTTTACATCGGCAAGGCTTTTGCGTTTCTCAAGCCTTTCAAGCAGCTCAACAATTGTCTGCTCCCCCTCCCCATAAACAACCGCATCCAATTCAGCGCAGTCCTGCAGGCTTTTTTCCATAAGCGCTGTTGGATGCGGCCCCCCGACTAAAATGAAAAGATTCGGATTTTGGGCTTTCGCCTGTTGTATGAGCTCCTTTGCATGGAACCAGAGCATTGTTACAACTGAAATTCCGAGAAATTCCGGGTCATAGGACTTGATTTCGCGGAGCATCTGCGGAAGCGAGCAAACAGCGCCGTCAATCACTTTCACTTCATGGCCTGCCTCGCGAGCGCATGCCGCTAGATAGAGAATTCCTGTAGGCGCTGTAAGGCCTGCGACATTCTCCTGCAGCTCGGCCATGTGCGTATCCCTGAAACTCCACGGGGGAACAACAAAAAGCGCTCTCATGAAAATAATATGTTCTGCACCTGAATTAAAAGCTATTTATTTGAGGCTTGTACTATTTCTTCATTCCGGGAATCCAGAGGCCGGGCCTGCCCTTTATGAGGCATTCCGCAATGTCAGCATAGAAATGAAGCAGAATCCCGAGGGCAAAGGCGGCATTCCAGAGGTAAATGCCGAGCGCTGTAATCAATGCAACGAAATAAATGTTGTGGAAATAGGACTTGTTTGTTGTGTTTCTGTTGTCGTAATAGTATTTGTATGCCTCTATTATTTTCCACTGCCTGATGAGCCTGCGCGTATGGGCGTGCATGCTTGTTTTCTGGAAAAGAATGCAGGGCACATGGTCAAGCACATCAATGAAAATTGTAAGGAAAAGCGCCGCAACAAGGACAAGCTTTGGCATCGGGATGAATGAGGCAATTACCATATATGCCAGCGCGGTAACAACAAGATGGTTAAGGGAGTTCATTTTTGTTCCCTGAAATATTCAATGGTTCTTTTCAGACCTTCTTCCAGCTCCACTTTAGGATGCCAGTTGAAAAGCTTTTTTGCGAGCGCTATGTCGGGCTTGCGCCTTTCGGGATCGTCCTTGGGAAGGGGCTTGAAAATTATCTCGGATTTTGAATTTGCAAGCTCTTTTATTTTTTGCGCGAGCTCCAGGATTGTGAATTCGTTCGGATTGCCTATATTCACGGGGAGATTGTAGTTTGCCTGCATAAGCCTCCAGATGCCGTCAATCTCATCGGAAACATAGCAGAAGGAGCGGGTTTGCTGCCCGGAACCGTAAATTGTAATGGGCTTGTTGTGCAGGGCCTGGTTTATGAAGTTTGTTACAACTCTCCCGTCATCGGCGCGCATTTTCGGGCCGTAGGTATTGAAGATGCGCACAATCCTCGTATCCAGGGAGTATTTGCGGTAATAGGCCATTACGAGCGCTTCGGAAAATCTTTTGCTCTCGTCATAGCAGGACCTTGGGCCTATTGAATTCACATTGCCCCAGTAGCTCTCGTCCTGCGGGATTTTCAGTGCGCTCCCATAGACCTCGGAAGTGCTTGCCTCAAAGAATCTCGCCTTATTTTTGAGCGCCAGGTCAAGCATGTTCTTTGTCCCAAGGGAATTTACTAGCAGAATCTCCTCCGAAAGCCTGTCAAAATCAACAGGGGAAGCGGGCGAAGCAAGATTGTAAATTTCATCAATTTTTGAATTTAATTTCAGCGGGGCAGTAATGTCGTGCTTTATGAATGTGAAGTTCCTGTTTTTGAGCAGGTGCTGAACATTCTGCTTTCTCCCTGTGATTAAATTGTCAACGCATATTACTTTGTTGCCTTTCGCAATCAGCAAATCGCACAAATTGCTGCCCAAAAAGCCGGCGCCGCCCGTTACTAAGATTGTTTTCTGCTCCCTAGCCATGGAATTCCCTTCTTGCCTGCTCCAGGGCCTCGGGCCAGCCTATGTCAAAGTATTTCTCCTCGTAAACAAACCCATAGAGCTCCTTTCTTTCAGTAAGCCAGATCATGAAATATCCCATCTTGTCAGGATTGCCGCCGGAATTAAGATATTCGCTGATTAGTTTTAGTTTTTCCCTCGGAAAGAAATATATGCCCGGGGAGACATAGGTTGTTTTCGGCTCTTTTGGCTTCTCTTCAAAGAGAATTACCCTTTTTGAGGCATCTATTGACGCATTGCCCTGCTCCTGCGCGACTTTCAGGGATTTTGCATCATGCAAGGCATTTACAATAACCCTTTTTTCCTTGAAGAACTCATATATCCTCCTCAATGAAAAGTTGAAGAGATTGTCCCCGTTAATGCTGATTAAATCATCGTCAATGCTTCCTTTCCGCAGGGCAAGTGCAATGTCCCCGATCTGCCCTAATCTGTTCTCATTCGAGGTTGTGTCGTCATTCAGGAGCTTTATCGGGATTCTGGAATTAAAATTCTTCAGCCAGGACTCAAAGTTCGGATAGAACTTTGCATTCGACACAATGTAGATTTCATCCACTGAATCCAACTCAACAATTTTGTCGATTATGTGCTCTATCATCGGCTTCCCCTGTATATCGAGCAGTGCTTTCGGCATGTTCTCGGTCAGGGGATAAAGGCGTGTCGCGTATCCCGCTACCGGAATTATTGCTTTCATTTTCTTTTCCTCCTCAGTAAAACATTGAGCACACCAAAACATTTGGCACACGAGGTTTGCCAGCCAAGCGTGCTCAATGTTTCAGCGCCCCATGCAGATGTAATTGAAGCCGAGCGCCTTCATTTTTTCCTTTTCAAACAAATTGCGCCCGTCAATTATCAATGGTGCTTTCATTGCGCTTTTTATTTTTCCCAGGTCCATTTCCCTCACTTCCTTCCACTCAGTAATTATAAGCAATGCTTCCGCCCCCTTTGCGGCGCCATAAGCATCGGCGCAGTATTCGATTTTATTCCCGAAGAGTTTCTTGGCATTCTCCTCTGCCTTGGGGTCAAATGCCTTTATCCTTGCACCCTCCGCAAGCAGTGCATTGATCACATCAACGCTTGGGGCAAATCTCATGTCATCAGTGTCAGGCTTGAACGCAAGCCCTAAAACTCCAATTGTTTTGCCCTTCAGGTTCCACAAGGCGCTTTCAATCTTTTTTATGAAATTTCTCCTCTGCACTTCATTTATTTTCTGCACTTCCTTCAGCAATGCGAAATCATAGCCCTTTTTTTCTGCAATCCTTATGAAGGCTTCGGCATCCTTCGGGAAGCAAAACCCCCCGTAGCCAAGGCCCGCGGCAAGGAAGCGCTTTCCTATCCTTTCATCATAGCCCATCCCTTCCGCCACTTTTTTAACATCCGCCCCAGTAAGCTCGCAGATATTTGCAATTGCATTAATGAAGGAGATTTTTGTTGAGAGGAATGCGTTGCTCGCGTGCTTTATTATTTCCGCGCTCTTAATGTCAGTAAATAGAATTGGCGCATTCAGCGGGGCATATAATTTTTTCATAATTTCCTGCGCATGCCCGCTCTCTGTCCCTATTACAATCCTATTGGGTTTCATGAAATCATTCACTGCCGTTCCCTCGGACAGGAATTCGGGGTTGCTGACAACCTCGAATTTTATATTGTGCGGGTTATGGCGCTGCAGGACTTCCGCAATCTTTTCCCCGGTTTCAACAGGGACGGTGCTCTTCTCAACAACAATTTTTGGGGTTGTGGAAATTTCAGAAATGCGTTTGCATGCATTCTCCACGTGGCTCAGATCAGCATCGCCGTTCGCCTTTGGGGGGGTTCCAACGCAAATGAAAATTATTCCGCTCTTTTTAACGGCATAATCGAAATCTGTTGTGAATTCAAGGCGCTTTGCCTTGGTGTTTTTCTTCACAAGGTCTTCAAGCTGCGGCTCGTAAATCGGCATTATGCCCGCATTCAGCTTTTTTATTTTTTCCTCATCAATGTCAACGCAGGCAACGCTGTTCCCCAGCTCCGCGAAACACGCGCCTGTAACCAGCCCCACATATCCGCTGCCAATGATTGCAATGTCCATAAAAACCGCAAAAGAATAATGGATTAACATATATTAAAATGAATGTTATTTGAGGTTTGTACTATCAGAAAGCCTTTTAAACTTCGGAATGCAGAATATATGTGTGATGGGAAATGGCAGGGCCTAAAATACCAAAAATAAAGAGGAAGGTTACGCAGGGAGAGCTGCTTAGGCACGGGATTAGCGGCTTAAGGAAATATTTCAGGCGCCTCTGAGGAATTTTTCCAGCATTTCTTTTTCTTCCGGTATCTGCGCTTCGCTCACATCCAGACCGTGCTCAAGCACCAGCGGGATTTTCTTAATTTGCTTTATTTTCAGCAGCCTGCGCAGGTCAAAATCCTCCGGAAGCGGCGCATGCTGGTCTGTTTTATAGGTTGCGCCCTTTGCATTGCTGAAATGAATGTGCATCTCAATTATTTTTTTGTGGAATTCGGGCAGCAGAATGTCAAGCTGGCTTTCAAAGAGCGAATGCCCAAGATCGAACAGCATGCCCAAATCAGGATAGCGCGCAAAAAGCATTTCAAAATCCTCTAGGGAATAGAATAATGGGCGGAGTTTTGATTCCCAAACAGTATTTTCCATGGCAAAATCCAGCCCGAGGGCATCTGATTTTTTCAGCGCATAATCAAGGATCCCGGATGCATTATCGAGGCATTTTTCCTTCGGCCATTCCTCCATTGCGCCTGTTTCATTAAATCCGCTTTTAAGAGTCTTGCCGTATGAGGCCTTTCCAAGATAGCCAGGATGCACTGCAACAGCGCGCGCTTCAACAATGCGCCCCGCCTCAAGCAGCCCGTCAATTATTTTCCTGTTTTTGGGAGTCAGGCCTTCTGCGATATTGAACCATAATCTTTCTTTCATCGGAGGGAACAGCCCGTGCACCGTGAATTGCAAATCAGGGAAATCCTTCTTTATTTTTTTGATTGTTTCAAAGGCATTCTTCTCATATGCGTGCGCTGCGCCAAGTTCTGCGCATTCAAAGCCGAGTTCCGCAATCTTCCGCACGCTTTCATAAATTCCGGAATTGCGCAAAGCAAAATAAGTGCTGCTCAAGCCAAGCATATTGAAAGGAACGCACAAAAAGGAATAAAAAGGGGATGAAATATGGAGCCACATATATCGGCAAAGAACGTAAAAATAGAAATGCTTAAATAGTGGTTAGTGCATAAAATATTGCATGGAAAAGGCGTATGAGATTGTTGTCAGGGGCGATGTGCAGAAAAGTGCCTTCAGGCGCTTTGTCAAGCAGCTTGCGAAAAAGCACAATCTGTTCGGCAGCGTTGAAAATCTTGACAATTATGACGAGGAGGTCAGGATAATCTGCGAGGGGGAAGAGGGCAATGTTCGGGAATTCATCAAAAGGCTTGAAAACCCGAGTGAAGAAGATAGGGAAGAAACAAGTGCAGCAATAGCCAATATACAAACTAATGCAATTCCTCCCCGCGGTAGGTTTGAGAATTTTAAAATAATAAGGGGCCCTGAAGAAATTGCCGAGAGGCTGGATGAGGGCCTGGTAATTATGAACAAGGGATTCAAAGAGCAGAAGGAAGGGATTGATAGGCTCGGGGAGAAGATGGATGGGAATTTTAAGGAGCTTAAAGAGGAAACAAAGACTGGATTTTGCAAGATGGACGGGAATTTCAAAGTGCTTGGGGAAAAGATAGATGGAAATTTTGATAAGATGGACGGGAATTTCAAATCATTGGATACAAAGTACGGGGTGGTTTCCGAAATTCTGATGAGAATGAACAAGAACCTTGAGAAGATTGTTGCAAAAATATGAATGCTTTTAAGCAGAGTTTTCTGCACCGGCGCGCAGTGCCTCTCTTGCGGCTCACTTCTTTGCCAATTTCTTATAGCGCCTGTCCCTGCGCTCCGCGGCATCGGCCTCTTCCTTTACGGAGCAGTAGTGCACGCTTATCTTCAGTTTCCTGCGCTTCGCTTCATTAACCAAAAATTTGCCCAGCTCATCGCTCCCCGCAATGGATTTTTCCGCAATCTTATAGCCCCTTTTCTTTATTTCAGGAAGATTCAGCTCCGCAACCTCAAGCTCATTGAGATTTATGAACTTTATCCCTAATTTATCAAGAGCAAGAACGAGATTGAGCAGCTTTTCCTTTTTCCCCGGAACAGCAACCACTTCCGCGCCGGCATGCGGAATGTATTTTTTTGCAATCCTGAATTTCCCCAAATCAAAGCTGTGCAGCCTTATTTCATCAAGCCCCGCATCTGCCAATCTTTTGGCTGTTTTTGCATTGAGCAAATCCGCATTGGTATAGAGGTGTATGTAAAACTTCTTCCCGAAATTATCCTTGAGCGCCTTTATTGTCTCGGTTGTTTTTTTCAGCGCGCACAGGGGGTCGCCGCCGCTTAGGGAAGCTGCGGAAAAATGCCTTGCAATCCGCAGAAGCCCTTTTGCGCTTTTGATTTCCTTATATGGCGTTAAAATGATGTCCCTGCCCTGAAGCTTCGGAAGCACCGGGCAGTAGAAGCAGGATTTGTTGCATTTGAATGTAATGTAAATCGGAAGCACCTTTGCAGAAAGGCACAGTTTGCAGCCACCTGCAGGCTCACCGGAAGAACAAGTTCTAACCATAAAAACCAATTACTTCTTTATTGAATGGCTTGTTGCAAACTTTGTTGTGAATTTTATTTTTCCTGTCATTTTGGACCCCCTTTCCCTTTTGAAGATTAAGAGTATTATTGCATGCAGGTTAAAAATCTTTTTGTTCAGAGCAGCGGCTGCGGGGAGAAACTTTCTCTGATTGTCTTAAAGATGAGGTTTGTGCTTGTTCTTTCAATAAATTCCTCCCTTGAAAGCTTGTTTATGAATTCGTCAAGGCTCTCGGTGTTTTTGAACTTTCCAACAACCGCAAGGTCATACTTTCCGGACACATTGTATACGCTGCATATGTTTGGATGTTCTGAATATTTTGCGCAGAATTCCCCCAATTTTCCCTTGTTGACGGCAATGAATATCAAAACGCTCAGGTCAAAGCCCAGTTTGCGCAGGTCTATCCTCGGCGCATAGCCGTGCAGAACCCCGAGGTGCTTTAATTTCTTCACGCGCTTGTGTATTGCGGCTGAGCTTAATTTCATTTTTTTCGCAAGCGTTGAATGCCTTGCGGTGTGGTTTTTTATCATCTCATTGAGAATGCGCTTGTCGGTTTCATCAATTTTTCCCGCCATAAAAAACCCCATTTTTGTGAATTTTTTTAACCTTAGTGCCTTGCACTGGTTAAATTTATATGCACTTTATATATATAACTCCTTTTAAATGTTATATTTTTCAACCAATCCGAAATAATTTTAACCTTTTAAATAGATTGCTGCAATATATTGCCTGAGAGGGTGGGTTAGCATAGGGGGAAATAAATCACACGGAGCTGAAAGCGGGAAAAATTCCGATTCCGGATACTCCGGGGATTCAAATCCCGCAATGGTCTGCTTCGGGGAATACGCAAGCTACCAGTTCAACTGCAAATTCTGCGATTTCCTGCAGGGCTGCAGGGAATTCACAACAGCAAAAGGCAGGGCGCGGGGAAAGAATTCCGCTTCTGCAATTAACGAAAAAAAGCAAAGCAATAAAAAGCAATATCCATCAGTAAATAATCCAGGGGTTGGGTGAGGGTTTGGCGGGAGTTAAGTTAATCATAGTGATTGCGGCAGCGGTCCTGATTTTAATAGCGGTTTTTGGCAAGCCCCTTACCGGATTCAGCGTGCTTTCTCTCCTAGATGTTCAGGCGCAGTCAAACAAAGCGATGCTGGATGATGTGCTTAAGGAAAATCCGGAACTTGGCAGCAGCCTGACGCAGGCAGAGAAAACAAAGCTTTATGATGTAATTTCTGACAAAAAGCTCACAAAGGAACAGATTGAGGATCTTGTAAGAAGTATGCATAGATCGCCAGAAGAATTAGCAGAGACACAAAAAATAATAGAGGAAGCATTGCGTACAGGCCCTACTGCCGTTGGAGGCTATGAGGAAAGCTTTGTGATTGGTGGAAAGACATACACTGAAGACGAACTCAAGAATATGACTGCTGAGCAAATTGAAGCGCTGACGGGGCAAACGCAGGGCGGAGGCACGGATAAATGAATGCCAAGCTCCTGCTGGCGTTTGCCGTACTCTCTTTATTCCTATTAAACAATGCCTCTGCAATCTGGCCATGGGATGAATGCAACAGCCCGAGCGGTGGAACAATTTACCCCGGAGGAAGCGCAAGCGGATGGATTGCCGGCTGGGTTGATGGTGATGATTGGGTAAGTGTTAATATCAGCAGTTCCGGCGAGTATAACTTCTGGCTTACCGGACCAAGCAATGCAGATTTTGATTTGCAAGTTTATTCAAATTGCAGCGGCAGTTGGGTTTGTGGCTCAGCAGGCGGGAGCTCTTCTGAAAGCTGCACAAAATCTATCTCTTCTGGCACTTACCATATGAGGGTCCTTGCATATGGCTATTGGGATTCAGGCAATTGGACTATGGGCGCAACAAAAAAGGCAACAACCTGCTACACCCATAATTATTCCGCGTGCTACAGCAACGACCGCTATTGGTATAATTCCTGCGGCACCAGGGAAGAGGTAAGGTATGATTGCGGAGATGATTCATATGGAAGCTGGAATAATTACTATTGCTCAAGCAATGATGTTTATAGGAGCAGGAGCTTTACAGACAGGGGCTGCTCATCAGATAGCTGCTTTGCAAATTCAAGCACGCAATATGAGCTATACCAGGATTGTGGCGATTCCAGCTATGGGTCATGGAGCAGCAACTATTGTTCAAGCAATAATGTAACGCAATCAAGGACTGTTTACAACAAAGGATGCTCAAGCGGCTCTTGCACATCAAGCAATACAACTGAAACCCGCGTAGTGGATTACTGCTCATCAAATGAAACATGCGAGAGCGGGCAATGCAAGCCGAAATGCACAAGCAATGCCTATACTTCGTGCTATAACGGGGATATTTATTGGTATGATTCCTGCAACAACAGGCAGGAGATAAAGACGGATTGCGGAGACACTACATACGGATCATGGGGAAACAGCTATTGTTCCAGCAATAATGTAATGCAGACTCGCAATGTTTACGGGCCCTATTGCGAAAGCAGCCAGTGCAAAAGCCAGACAACAACAGAAAGCCGTATTGCGGAAACATGCGATGGGCAGTTTAATTTCTGCCTTGGAAACTCGTGCATTTTATGCGATTCACATACATCCTACCAATGCACGGACAATGATGTTTATTGGTTCAACTCCTGCGGCACTAAAGAGGACAAGAAGCAGGAATGCGGCTCAAGCTATTGTGATGCCTGGAGCGGAAATTCCTGCAAGGACGGGAGTGTTGTAAGGAGCAGGACTTGCTACGACAAGGGCTGCGGAAGCAATGCGTGCTACGCAAATCCGGACACGCAATATGAAAGTGTGGAAACGTGCCAGTATGGGTGCAGCGGCGGCGCATGCATCCAGCTCTCAGACCTGTCCATAGCGCCAGAGGACATCATATTTGAAAAGACGTGATGAAATGAATGAAAAAGCAAGGGTGCATATTGCAAATGCTTTGGTTTTGCTAGTTGTGGTTGGCCTCATATTCGGGGCGCTTGCCGCAAGGGGCGGAAGTGGAAATGACAACGGGAATGCCCATGACAATATGGCGGATGCGGAACTTATTTTTACTGATGAAGATTTGAGCGCAAAAGAGCTTAAGGGGCGGGCGCTCACATTCATTGAGCCAATGATTGCAACAGCAGCAGGCGATGACCTGAGCAAACTGCTTGAAATAAAGGCAAATATATCAGAAAGCCTTAATGCGGATTATTGGCTCTCCGATGAGTCTGTTACTAACGAAGAGGTCTTTAATTCTGAGAAATCCGCAGCAAATGACATCCGCACGCTCTACAACAGGGAAAGCAGCTTGCTTGACAATGCTTCCTTATTGCTTGCAATAAGCAGGTTAATCCAGGCCGATGATGAAATTTCCAAATTGCAGATGGAACAAACAGAGAATCTGCTCCTGCAGATAAATGATGAGGCAACAATTGCGGCAATAAGCTCATACCTCAATGATGCAAGAAGCAGCTATGAGCAGGCATGGCACCAGATAGAGCAGCCAAGCAACTATCCGAATTCAATTGAGCACTTCAAGAATTCATGGAATAGCTCATACAATGGCCTGCTGAAATTAGATGAACTAACAGTGCCGATAGTAACTATAGATTTCCCTGCAACAAATACTTACACCACTGAGGCAGACCAGGCAATTTCCGGCACAGTATGGGATGCAAGGCTGCACACAATCCCAAATGTGAAAGTAAATGTGAATGATGCGGCATATGAATTTTCCCTGGATAATGGAAACTACAACGGCGCAATTGCCCTGAGCGAAGGGAACAACCTCATAACCGCATATGCAACTGATGCATTCAACAATGCAGGGAGTGCAGGCATTGAAATGGTATTGGATACAATTGCGCCTGAAATAACTATTGAAGGTGTAGAAGACGGCGTATTTTACAATGCGGATGTAATTCCGATAGTTTCAATTGCCGATCTGCACCTGGCAGAAACAGTCATAACATTAAATGGCAATCCATTTGCTTCGGGAACAAGCATTGCAGAAGAAGGAGAATATACATTAACTGCCTATGGAAAAGATTTGGCAGGAAATGAATCAAGCAGGACAATAAGTTTTGTAATAGACAAGACTCCGCCAGCAGTGGTGATAAATGCCCCTGCAGATCTTGTTTACCTAAGGCAGGTTGTGCAGATTAATGGAACAGCAACTGACAAATATTTGGACAGTATTTCACTAAAGATTAATGGTAATGAGGTTTCAAGTATAGCTAACTTTGAATGGAATACAATAGAATATGCGGATGGGGCTTATAATATTGAATTAAGCGCAAGAGACAAAGCCGGTAATGCTTCATCCACAACAATTTCAGTAATTATTGATAACACTCTTCCGGAAATTACAATCAGCGGTATTGAAGAGGGGGCATTCTATAATTATGATGTTGTGCCGGTGGTTGAAGTAATTGAAGCTAATCCTGATATAACTACAGCAATGCTTGATAATGCTGAATTTGAGCTTGGCTCAAGCATTTCGGAAGAGGGAATGCATGAGTTTTCTGCAACAGCAACAGACAAGGCAGGAAATAGTGCAAGCAGGTCTGTAAGCTTTGGGATTGACAAAACTGCCCCAATAACAACTGATAATGCAATAACGGGATGGGTAAATACAGATGTTGTTGTAATTCTCACATCAGTAGACAATCTAAGCGGAGTGACAAAAACTTATTATTCAATCAATAATGGAGCAGAGCAGGAAGGCACGCAAATAACACTTACAGAAACAGGGGAATATATTATTTCATATTATTCAACAGATATTGCAGGAAACGTTGAGGATGCAAAGCAAAGTGCGAAAGTGCAGATAGACAAAATTGCCCCTGAAATTTCAGTTATTGCACCTGAGGAGAGGGATTATTCCTATACGGCTATTTTGCCCCTCAATTTCTCAGCAACTGATGCGGATTCAGGATTAAAAGAACTAAATGCAGAGCTTGATGGAATTGCTGTTAATTCTGGAGAGAATATAAACCTCTATAGTTATGCGCTCGGTCAGCACACACTTGTAATTAGTGCAATTGATAATGCAGGCAATTCTGCAACAAAGAGTGTTGTATTCAATCTAATTGATGATGTAAAGCCAGAATCAAACGCTGAACTTGCAGGAACGCCTGGAAATAATAATTGGTATGTGAGCGATGCTACAATTATACTTACTGCAATTGATGCAAAAAGTGGAGTTAAAAAAATACAATACAGCACTGATGGAAGCACTTATGCAGATTATGCTGCTCCGCTAATAATTTCCACAGAAGGCCTAACAACAATTTATTACAGGGCAGAGGACAATTCAGGCAATATTGAAGATACAAAAACAATTAGTTTTAAAATTGATAAAACTCCACCAGAACTAAACATTACTGAACTCAATGAAAATCCAACGCTTGAAGATGCTAATTATTCAATCTTAGTTGAAACAGAGAATGGTGCAGATTTGGGTGTTAGTATAATCCAAACTAATATAGATACATCAACGGGAAGCAATCTTGGTGCTACTCAATCTTCAGAGAGTATTGCTCATAATGGTTCCGCAATCTATAGAATGGATGTTATTGAAGGAATTAATGAAATAATCTTTACTGCAATGGATGAAGCTGGAAATACAACAATAAAACAGTTTAGAAGGCTTGTTGATAGGGATAAGATTTCTGATAGTTATGAAATAGAGATGCTCAAAACAGATCCTCTAAAAGCAGATTCTGATAGTGATGGCATAAATGATGATATTGAGGACTTTGATGCAGATGGATTAACAAACCTTGCTGAATTTTTATTAGGCAGCAACCCATTTGATGCTGATAGTGATGATGATACGCTTACTGATTTCTATGAGGTTGTAATGACAAATACAAGCCCAACAGATTCTGATACAAAGGATGCAGGAATTTCTGATGGCTTGCAGGACTTTGATGAAGAAGGTTTAACAAATGCTTCTGAACAACAATATGGTACACATCCCTTTAGAGAAGATACAGACAAAGATGGCATTAGTGATAGCAATGAGATTAATACATACAGAACAGACCCGCTAAATCCAGATACTAGCAATGATGGCATAACCGATGGAGATGCAGTTAGATATGGGCTGAATCCCTCTGAGAATAATTCAAACACCCAACTTACATTTGAATTTGCTAATGAAGCAGCCGATGCTGAAATTGAAATAAAGGCAAGAGGTAAGATAATTGATGATGTAAACATTGAAGTTAATCAAAACCCCTTCCCATTGCTTAAAAATCTTAGTGGAATATCATCCGAATTTATAGCAATTTCAGTTGATGAAAACTTTGATTCAGCAACAATAAAAGTACATTACAATCCTTCAGAGATTCCTGATCCAAGCAAATTAAGGCTTTTCAGATTTGATCCTGAGCAAAGAATTCCTGTTGAAGCTGGTGTACAAGGAATTGACATTGTAAACAACCTTGTGTGGGCAGAAACAAATAGCTTTAGCCTATGGTTCTTGGCTGATCCTAATGATTGGTATGCAAATTCTGCAATTTCTTGGAATAGGCCTGAACTGGTGTTTTCATCAGAAGAGATTATGACTGTCAAGGCACGCATTAGAAATAATACTTCTGTTCCTACCTCAAATGTAAGGGTTGATTTCTATGCTGGCAATCCAGATTCTGGAGGCATATTAATAGGAACAACCTATGTTGATGTTCCGGGAAACAACTATGCATTTGCATCAATTGAATGGCTTCCAGAGAATATCAAGGATGTTTATGTAGTTGTTGATCCTGCAGGCTTGATTGCAGAGACAGACAAAACCAACAACAAAGCCTCAAGAGTTTTTGAAACATATATAGATTCTGATGGCGATGGATTAAGCGACAGCGAAGAAACAAATGGCATGAGATTGTTGTTTCCTTACACACCAATCTATACAGATCCAAATAACCCAGATAGCGATGCTGATGGCTTAAGTGATAGCGAAGAGATGGGTGCACAGATAGAAATTAATGGGAAATTATACTACAATCCGGTAAGTTTGCCGGATAAGGCAGATTCTGACGCTGATGGCCTGGATGATTATTCAGAATCAGAAGGCTGGTATGTTTCTGTAATCTCTAATCTCTCTACACTAAAGGAGGTTCTGCAAAAGCAGGAGAATGATGAGGATTACACCAGCTTCATAACAAACTATCATGTAACCTCCAACCCGATGCTTTATGATACAGATAACGATTATGTGAATGATGAAAGAGAGATGGCATTTGGCTCTGATCCTAGAAACAAAGATACTGATGGAGATTGGTTGCGAGATAATAGAGATGATGATCCAACAGTAATTGAAACAGAAGTTCCAAAGATTGAGTTGCTGGGGATAACAATAATAGATTATAAAGTTGGGCCAGGCATACCTCCATTGCCACCAAGTATTACTATTTGGGCAGAAGTTGCCTACTTTACTGAGGATAATGTAAAAATAAAGGTTGTATCTCTTGAAAATAATGGCAATCCACAAACAAGCCATTATTCTGAGGGCTTGTATTTGGATGGCTTTAGCTCAGAGCTTGTTTCCGGAGCATTGTTTGGAATAGATGTTAGGGTTCGTGCTGAAGACCTTGTTGGAAATGAGAGGATTGTACAGATAATCTATGCTGAAGGCGTAGTGGCGGGGGTATACAAATTTTTTGACGAACAAGTAAAAGCATTTATTACCTCCCCAAGCGCCTACAATTATGGTTTTGGGCACGGCTTGATAGATGGGGTAGCAATGGAGGTTGGTGATACAGTAGACTTTGTTGGGAGTGTTGTTACTGAAGGAGCACAACCGTGGATAGCTGCCGGCAAGGGCATTGAAACCGTTGCAAATGAAGGTTTGGGAATAATATTTGAAGCATATGGCCAGCGAATGAAGCCCTTGAGAGAGGCCGACAACCCCTATCCAAAAAACACCCCTGATTATAGCTCATTCAATACTGGTTGGAATACTGGCTTTGGCACCGGCTATATAAGTACAGCAGTGGTTGAGGGAATTGCAATCTCAAAAGGTGCAAGTTGGGCAGCAAGCGTTGCAAAGAACCTTGCAAACTCAGGCAAGCTTGCAGGCATTGCCTCAAAGCTCTCAAAGGCAGGCAAAATAATTAAATCGGCAGCCAGCATGCCACTAAAGAACAAGCTTGTGCTTGGAGCAAGTGCTGTCGGCAGCACCTACTTGCTGAAAGAAGCCTTCCCAGATATTGATGCGTTAGATAATCTATACTATCTTGAACTAGGAGTTGCACCAACATTCCTTACAATGGGGGAAGGCAAAAATCTTCGCAAGCTGAATGCTCTCACGCCAGACGAACAAGAAGGAGTACTAAAATTTATTGCAAGAAACGATCAATCGGCAATAAAGACTAGAGTGAACTTCCTTAACAAGCTTGATGATGCCTCTCTCAAAAATTGGGCAAATACTGAAGCAAGTATACAGAAGCACCTCTATGGTGGAGTTGTAAAGCTCAGAAAACTAGGATATGATGATGAGTTAATAGCAAACGTCTATAAAAATAATGGGGATTTGACACAAACTTTAAGGATAGCTAAAGACGGGAGTGGAGTTACCGGGTGGCTAGAGATTGGAGATCGTGCAGCAAAAAACGGGTGGGATCACATTAAATTTGACCATCAGCTAGATTTTGTTAAAAACATTGGTGCAGAATTTGTAAATGGTGATAAATTGAAAGATTTAGTAATTGAAAGTGTAAGAAATGGTTTAACCCCGGATTATCCAACACAATATTTCTTTGAAGTTAAGCCAGGTAAATGGATGAGAACGGTGAGAGGTTCAAATGGTTATATACATACTTCACATCCAGTAGAAATAGACCAAGTACCACTATCAATAAGGTGAACACATGCCATCAATTTTAATCGAAACAAAAAAGATTATTGGATTAAATGACATAATTAGATTCCCTAATGTATCTGCTAGTGCTGCGGATCCTAGGTTTATTGCCTATGCGGATATTTATATTAATATAAATGGAAAAGAATTAAAAACAAAAAATAAAGTTACAGGTGATTGGTTGTGGTGGTTTTATTCTGAATTATTGAAATCATACTGTGATGCAATAGCAAAAGGTATTGGTATTTGCAATTTTACTGATTCTGCAGATCGTCTGATTCTGGAAAGAAAAGGTGGGGAGTTATTTCTTACTTTCAAATATGCCTATAAAAATAAAACTAATATCAAAAAAGAAAAATTAGAACTCATTTTATTTAGAGACTATATAACTGAAAAGGCTAGTAATTTTTATAATGATTTAATAAAATTGAATAAGAATATCAAGAACAAGGAGTTCATGAAACTTGGAAGTCTAATCAGAAAGGTTAAGAAATTATAGAGAAGCCCATGGGGGGATTTAAGCAAAACACTGCATATAACAGATTCAGAAATTCGTAGAGTTATAGCTAACAGTGGATTGAAATACATTGATGAGGTCCAGATTGAAACTACCATGGATATAAAAATATTTTCAGTACCAAAATAAAAAGTAAATAAATGATATGGTGTATACAATGCATGAATTTTTAAAAGAAGGTTTTATAGGTAGTGATAGTCTAACTTCCTGGTCATTTGAATTAGGTAGAAAAGAAACGAGTGTAGGCGTGGCTAGCATATTAGATAACATATTACGCAAAAGGTTAAAGTTTTGCTATCCTTATAATGTAGAGATAGACCAAGCAGACTTCTCAATATTTATGAAACCAAATGATCCACCTTTAGGGAAAGTATTGGGAAAAAACAAAGCGGTAATGGATGCAATTAAAGAATTTACTGAAAACAATCCGCAATCATATGGTGCCAGTATTGCTATTGACTGGTCCGTTAATCTCTATTTGAAGACTAATGAAACATATAAAAAAAGACTTGTTAAACCAGGAGAGTTTCAAATACATAAAGGGACTCGTTATCCAGTTATTTTAACTATAAGTGATTCAGAATGGGTCCATTTTTATAATAACGCACAAATTTGGTTTCCTTGTGTATATAAACATAATAATAATCTTGGACATGCTAAAAGAAACATACCTCTTTTAAACAAAGCTTTTAAAATGCTTGATAGAGAACTTGAACCAAAAGATATAGACTTTGAACCAAACGAATTCAATGGTGCAAAAGTTTTCAAACATGGATTAAAAATACAAAAAGGGGATTGTTGGTGTAAACGGACATCATCGTGGGAAAAACCTTTAATTTGGAAGACATTATAAACATGACTGAAGAAGAAAGAGAAATTGAGATTGTAACCATTGGTCCTAAAGATGGAATTGGTTTTGATAAGACCTTAGATTATACTGAAAAAGAACTGGATGAATTATATAACACAATAAGTAAATGGTTAAGTGGTTAATATGGGTCAAGGCTACTATTTATATAAGGGGGCTGGCAATGAACCAAGAGAAGACCGTAACGAATTTACATTGTTGGGCAAAGGAGAACCACGTTTTGGTGTTTCTTATGGTACTGGTGGGCAAGTTATCATAACTCTAGAAGAAAATGGTTGGGGTGCAAGTGTATTGAGAAAGATATATAAAATATGGGATAAAGAAGAAATTCAGAAACATACATCTGAAGAGCTAATGGCACATCTAAAAGAATGTAGTGATATAATTTTATCAGAAGACGAAATAAAGGAAGTAAAAGAGTACTGCAATACAATTATACCACAATTAGAAAAAAGAATAGAAGAAATGGAAAGCAAAGGAGACTTCAAAACAGGTTACTTTGATGAGGCAGTTTTCTTCTTGAAGGGATTAAAAAATTTGTGTGAAAAGGCATTAGAAAGAAACCTGAAAATTAGGATATCTTAAAGACTTGCGACTAAATAAAAAGGACTTATTGCTTATGCCTGCATTTGAAGTTAAATTGAAGGATGCAACAACGGGGGAAATAAAAATTGCAAGAGTTTCAAATTTTGTTACAAAAAATAATGAGATTGTTGCAATATACAATACTAAGAGTAAGTGTAACAAATCCGAGGCAAAGGCAGCCAAAGAAGAATTGGAAAATTTTATATCACTTATTAAGGCTTGGCAAAATAGCGAAACTGGAAAAGATTATACACTTGGAGCAGAAGGATTCAAAATAAAGGTTTCTGAAATAAACACTGATAAGATCAAACTTATAACAATAGGTCCAAAAGGTGGGAAGAAAGTAGGATTTGATAGGGAATTGGAATATACTGAAATGGAATTGGATGAATTATATAAGACACTTAAGTATGGGATGAAATCATAATCTTGATGCACTGAAACACTTTGTAGTGCCTAATCTCTTCAAAATAAAAGCATGCTCCTCTGCAAAATCTGTGTAGTGCCTAAGTTTTGTGCGAATTCTGAACAAAAACGATAGCTATATTAATGAGAACAGCGTATAACTAATTGATTTTTTGGGTGAATGAAAAAAGATAATGTTGCTATCCTTTATTTTTCCAATTTCAATTAAATCGCCTCTCCCGGGCGCCTGTTTTTTTATTCCCAATCAATTTAAATATATCCGCACAATAATTCTGTAGCGAAATGCGGGGGTGGCCCAGCCTGGCTACGGCGAGAGCCTGCTACCGACCCTTTTCTTTTTAGAAAAAAGAAAAGTGTTAGGTTATCCCAAAAGAAAAACCTTATGGGCAATAAGCTCTTGGGCGAAAGCCCGCGCGAGTTCGAATCTCGCCCCCCGCGCATTTGAATCTGTGGAAAAACATGCGCTATAAATTGCTGCTGGTCCTGCTGTTTGCGGTTGCGCTTTTCGCTGCAATCAGCGTCTTGCGCCCGATAGGGGAAGCCGGGCTGAAGAGCCAGACTGAAGTTCCGGAACAGCAGAAAGTTTCCGCTTACTTCTGCCCCGAGGACGACTGCAGCGGCAAATTGATTGATGCGATTGGTAGCGCTAAAACTTATGTGCACATTGCAATCTACTCCTTCACGCATAAGGGAATTGCAGATGCGCTTGTTTCAGCAAGGCTGCGCGGAGTGGAAGTGAAGGTCCTTTTTGACAGGCAGCAGGCGGGAAGCGAATTCAGCGTTGATGAAATTTTAAGCGAGGCGGGAATTGAGGTTAAGTATGATACGCTTTCGGGGTATATGCACGACAAATTCACGGTAATTGATGACAGGATTGCGACAACAGGCTCCTTTAATTACACAAGGAATGCTGATGCGAGAAATGCCGAAAACCTTGTAATAATGAATGCCGAGGATGTTGCAATGAAGTTTGAACTTGAATTCCAGAAGCTTTGGGAGAGCAGCGGAAGCTAAAAAATCCTGACTTTTTTATATGCCCTGTCCGGCAGCCTGTTCACAATCCTTCTCGCATTCCTTATGTTCTTTACGGATTCCTCAAAATAGGGGTAGAACGCCCTTAATTTCAGGTCTTGCCTTTCCCTCGCAGGCCTGTATTTGTACAGGTCAATTTCCAGCTTCCTGCTTCCGAGGATTTTTTCAGCCTTAATAAGCTCGCGCAGCGCACCATCCTTTGTCATCGTGCCCGCAAGCCCCCTTGCTATCGAATCAATTGAATAATTTTTCCTCCTGAAAAGCAGCCTCTCAAATGCGATTTTCTGCGCGGCATTGCGCAGCCCAAGCTCATTCATCAGCCCGAGGGAGAAAATGCGCGCATTTACGGCGCCTGCGGCCTGCGCAGCGGTTTTTCCCCTTGTGAATGGGATTCTCCGCATTTCCTTTCTCCTGCCCCCTGCATAAATCGCATGTTTTCCAACATGCGCCCTTGTTTCCTTGCCTATCAGATGGACATTTTCCGGGGTAAACGGAGCGCCGACAACCCTTTTTGAGAGCGTGCGCTCGCCGAATATTGTTGCCCTGTTTCTCCCGGCCTCTTTTGAATGATAAAGCGCATTGTCCGCTGCTTCCGCCATCATATCATAAATTGTTTTTGGGCTGCCTTTCACAATTTCTGAAAATTTGCTTATTTTATAGCCGCGCCTGTCCTTTAACGGCTTATTTATTTCAGCAGCCTGCAGTCTCCTTACGGTTTCTGCGTCTGCAATTCCCGCGCTGAATGTGGGAAAGCTCACCTTGTAGAATTTCTTCCCGTTTGCAATGAAATTCCGCCTGAGCGCTTCATTGAATTCCGCAATTACCCCCTCTGCCCGCTTTGCATCCATCGGAAGGAAAATCCTGAATTCCTCCCCCCCGAATCTTGAGGCCAGGGCGCCATGCTTTCTTGCAATCTCCGCCATTGTTCTTGTGTATAATTCAATTACCCTGTCGCCCATGAAATGCCCCCTGATATCATTGAACTTTTTGAAATTGTCAATGTCAAGCATTACAAGGGAATGCGCGCCGCGCCTTCTCAGAAATGGCCTTGCCATCCTCACCAATTCGTTATCCCTGAGGACAAAAGGGAATTTCTCATCCATTATGCCTTTCGGGAGCTTTTTCCTTGGCCCCCTTGAAAGCTGCCTTATGCGCATAAGAAACATTACGCAAACCGCATATAAAAATCTTTTTAATGTCTTGCTGGCTTATTTATTGCATACGCGCGGGTTCCCAAGCGGTCTAAGGGGCAACGCTCAAGACGTTGTGGCTTAGTGCCTTCGGCGGTCCGAATCCGCCCCCGCGCACCAATCCTTTCTTTTTTAGGAAAAAAGAAAGTCTGGGTTTTACCCAAAGAAAAAATAGTTTTGAAGTTATCCCAAAAGAAAAACGGAAATGTGAATATGACCTGCTGGATGATGTATCTGAATTATGTGCGCAAGCTGCTGAAAAATAAAATTACCAATGACGAGGCTGTGGAAATCCTCAGGGATATTGAGGGGCAGTTCGGGCATGACAAGGTTACGATAAAGGCTGTAATTGATGCGGAGAAGGAAAATCTCATAAAAAGGCTTGGGAAGAAAGAAAAAAAGAGAAAAGAGAGGGAAACCGCGCTTGCTTCTTATGCATAAATGCTATTTTCAATCGTACTCAATTTCAAGGAATTTCGGGGAATTTTCAGCTTCAATTGCGATTGTTTTGGTAGGTTCAATGCTTGTGCTTTCCCCGTACATATCAGTAAGTGTAACTGATTTTGGAGTTTGGCTCAGGGCAATTGTATAATCCGCCTTCTTGCTGTCAAAATCAATTGTTTGCCCCGCACGATATTCAAATGGCTTGAAGAAAATATATAATTCCTTTCCTGAATCTGAGGAGAATTTCTCAACCCATGCCTCATTTTCATTGTCGAATGCACCGCTGATGTGCCCCACATAATTATATTTGTCCAATTTTGAAAAAAGGAGCGCTGCGCTTTCCACTGATTGCGGGGCGCTTCCATCCGGCCTGAGTGTTCCCCAGCGCCCCTCGCCTTCCTCGCTTCTGAGCCTTATTTTGAAGCTTATTACCCCTGAAAGGATTCCGTTTCCCGCGCTGTCCTGCAGCGTTTTCTTCAGTATCAGTTCCTGCAGGGTAAATGCCGCATCAATATCCTCATTTGTGAAAACTCCGCTTGCGCCGTCATAATTTTCCAGTCCAAATCCCCATGCGAATGCATTAACGTGCTCAGTGTCAATTATTCTCTTCGCGCTGAATCCGTTCATGTTCAGCAGCTCCCTTATTTCCAGCATTCCGGGAATTCCCGCATACTTGTTTGATGTTGGGACTCTTGTTGGCGGATACAAATTAGTAATTCCCCCGCCTGATGTTGTCGGGTCTCCGCTCGGATATCCGTGGAACGCCCAGAAATCAAATTTCGCTCCGCTCGCGCTGTCTGCAAAGCCCTCTATCAAATTTGTTGATATGCCCTCATCCCTAACAGGGTCGTTCTGATATTCAAATCCGGGGGTTCCGACCTGAATTTCCGGATATTTTGCCTTTATCAGATCATACGCCTTCGCGTTTATTTCCGCGAGGTCCTTTCCTGCGTTCTCCCATGATGCGGTATGCGCCGGGGAGTTCTCAAATTCAACAAATTCTATATTTGCGCTTTCAGCATACTCATCCACAAACCAGAAATAGAAATTTGCAGCCCTTTCAATATAATCGCTGATGTCCTCGTTTGTTCCGCGCTTTTTGGGAGTGAGCATCGGAACCATGCTCCATTTGTTCTGCGAGAAGAATGCCGCAACCTCATCCAAATTCCCCCTGTCCTGGCATTTTGAAGGGGATGGAAGGCAAAGGTCTTTTGTATACTGCCCGTTCTCCAGCACCATATGTTCCTCCTTGAGCCTGTATTTCACATACGAGGTATTTATCACATTGTTTACAACATCAGCGGCATAATCCGCATTTGCTGCAGCCTCAACGCCCCATAGGAAGCCATCGGCATCGGTGCTGTAATCTCCGGTTGGAGAAATTTGCACTGAACATTCATAGCCTCTTGTGCAATTGTTTTCATCGCGTATGGACTTCATGAAACCCCCGCGCTCTTTGCACTGCTCTTCAAGCTCCGGGGACGGCGACACAACAGTTGGGCAGTTGACATCGCTTATGCAGTCCTCAGGGCAGATGCCTTTCTCCTTTTCAATTGCTCCGCAAATTCCATCTCCGCACTTTCCTTTTGCGCCGTTTCCCTGCTGTTCGCATTTCTGCTTTTCAATATCGCTTACCTTCCCGTCCTTGTTCAAGTCGCATTCATCATATGTGACGCAGCCGCTGAGAAGAATAAGCGCAGCCAGTACAAGCGCAATTCCCAAAACAATTATTTTCCTGTCCATGTGCCTTGTTCCAATATATAAATTAAGCATTATAAAAAGCTTTCCCTTTAATCAGAAAATAACTGCGCAATCGCCAGCAAAAACATTTATAAACACTTGGTGTTTGAATTTTTATATTGAGGTGAAGCCTGATGAAATTCTTTTATGAAGAGGAAGAGGAAGAGTTCTAATTTTCTTGAAAGAGTGGAAAACCATAAGAAACTACGGGTTTCTTATTTTTTAATCTATTTGTCCATTTTATTTACCATGGCCGAGTTGCAAAACCTTTCGCTGAGGGAGGCGGAACTGCGGGATGCCGAGCAGATCCAGAGAAATATTTTTCCGAATAAAACGATTGAGCAGATAGAAAACAGGATAAATTCTGCGCACAAGAGGCGCATTGTTGCCGAATACAATAATGAAATAATCGGATATGCTGTTCTGGCATTCAGAACAGTTCCGCATGCGCATACTGCGCTGCTGCATTCGCTCTTTGTAAAAGAGAATTTCCGCAATGTTGGAATTGGAAGGGCAATTGTTGAATATGCAGAAAGGCTCGCGCTGCAGAATGGAATTGAAATCCTGCTGCTTGAGGCTGGCGCGGAGAATAAAAACGCGATACCGCTCTACAAAAAACTGGGCTTTGAGGAATATGGGCTGTTGAAGAACGGCTATAAAAAAGACGGCAATTACAAGGACCTTGCGCTGATGAAAAAATCTTTGGGGAAGTAAAATGCGCCTTGCAATTATCGGCTCAACCAGCAGCTATGGCTCGAAGCGCATCCTTGAGGAGGCGCAGAAGCGCAGGCATTATGCTGAATTGATTGCTATTGATGATGTGTTGAATAAAACAAAAAGCCTTTCCGAATTTGATGCAGCGCTTTTTTACGGAATCAGCCTGCACCCAAAAGAGGCAAGCGAAATGGCTGCGCGCTTGCTCAAAAACAAAAAAACTGTTGTTGATGAGGTTATTGCAGGGGGAATTTTGAACAACAAAATGAACACATGCGGGAAAATGCAGGGCGTAAATATCCCCTATCCGAAATCATTTGAATTTGACAATTTGCAGGACGCGATAAGGAAAATCGCGCAGCTTGACTTTCCCATTGTGATAAAGCCGCTTGACGGGAGGAAGGGAAGGGGCATTGAGGTGTTTGACTGCATGGAGGAAGCCGCAGTTTATCTCTCAAGGAACGGAACTGAGAACAAAATGGCGCAGGAATTCATCCCCAATGCGGGGAATGACATAAGGGTAATTGCAATCGGCGGAAAGGCGCTTGGCGCAATCAGGAGGATTGCAAAGAGGGGGGAATTCCGCGCAAATATCGCATTGGGCGCAAGCGCAGAGAAAACAGAACTCACAAATGAGCTGAAAACCATTGCGGAAAAGGCAGCGCAGGCAATGCATTATGAATTTGCAGGCATTGACATAATTGAGGATGCGCATACCGGCAAGTTATTTGTCCTTGAAGTGAACAGGAGCCCGCAGTTTGAGGCATTTGAGAAATGCACAAAAATCAATGTCGCGGGGGAGCTGGTAAAGTATATTGAAGGAAAATGCGTGAAAAATTAGCTCTTTAATTTTATTGCAATTATTCGCATCGGTTTTACTTTATCTTTTAGTTCTGGATTTTTTTCTAAATAGTTTGAAATCTTCCCAAGAAATGTTGTTCTACTGAATTTTGTTTCGGATAATGGTTTTATAGTATAACTGAAGCCTGATGCATTAAGAATTTCTTGCGTAGGCCGGAGATTGTCATTATATTCAGTAATAACGAATCTGCCGTTTGGAACTAAAATTCTTTTAATCTGTTTTGCTACTTCTATTCTTTGATTTTGGAACTCTTTTTCAAAAAATGTGCTTCGCCAACCAAGAACAGATGGATCAAACCCCCCAACTTTGAATTCGGTAAATAAAAAATCAGCAGTAATAATTTTTACTGATTCTGAAGGTAATCTTCTTAATTTATTTAGGGCATCCCCCCATACCAATTTTAGATTATGCCTCCTCGTCATTAGTCCTTTTTGCTTTGTCCATTCTATTCCCATAAATTTTTTGTTTTTATGCTGCCTTTTGGAAGCGAAGTATGTCAATCCCTTGGCATCTTCAAAACCTAGGTCTAATAAATTAATGGTGGGTTTTGGGCATCGGCTTTTAGGTAGCGGCATAGTAAAAATAAGGCATTCATAAATTAAAATCTATTTATTTCTGAGTCTTTCCCTTATTTTTGAGCTCTTGTGCTCCTCGGGCTTGTAAGGCGCAATCCTCACTATTTCTGGATTGAGATGCAGTTTGTGCAGCTCGCTCCTCAGGAATTCATCGCTCGGCCTCTGGTCATATCCAAGCGCAATAATATCAGGGTTTATTTTCTTGACTAACCTGTATTTATCCTCATAATTCTCATCGCCGAGAAGAGCCTTATCCACGAATTTCAGTTTTTTAACTTCCCTGAGCCTTTCCTTCTCGCTTTGCTTCGGGAGATAGCCCTTCGCGCGCCATACGTTCAAATCCCTGGCAACAATTACGGCCAGTCTATTTCCCAGTTTTTTTGCCTCGCGCAAATAAAATTCATGCCCCTTGTGCAATAGGTCAAATGTGCCGAATGCCAGCACTTTAATGCTCTTTCGCATATTCCCAAAATAATTATGAACGTGCGCTTTTTTATCCATAAGCGTCGTCATGGTGCTTGAGCTTTACAAGAACAACTGCGCCCTCCTGCTCTTTTATGCCATAAAGCAGGACAAAGCTTTTCATGATGTGGACCCTTCTCAGGCCCTGCAGCGGGCTGCGCAGCGGCTTGAATCTGAATGGATTTTGGAGAATTTCTTCAGCTTTGCTGTCAATCGCCTTTTTAAATTCGGGATTCTTCCTGGCTAATTTCCTATACGCTTTGTCAAACTCACTTGTGGTTTCAAGTGCAAAAGCCATCAGAATCACTTTAACAGTTCATCAAGGCTTTTGATTCTCTTGGGCCTGCTTTTGCTTGCCTGCATGGCTTCCTTGACAAACTCGGGCTTATAATTCATTTCATCAACGGGGTGCCAGTCAATTTCATCCATCCAATCCCACTCCTCTTCAGTTATGGGCTTTCTCTCCATGTACTTCTGCAGTATTTCCAGTTTTTTCATCCGTTTGGCTTCCTTCCTTATGGCTTCCCTGGCTATTTCCGTCCATTTGATCTGCCTGTGGCTTTTAACCAAAGTTTCCAATTCCCCGCTGACAGATAAAGTAATGTTCATCTTGAATCACAATAAATATGTGAATCACATAATATTTAAATATATGTTTAAAGGCGCATGGCGCTTATGGATTTCTGCGGTTTTTCGCCAGCAATAAACCTATAAATATAGTATGAATACTAATATTGGCAAGTTGTGATTTAATGGCTAAATTAACCCCAGAAGAGCGCATGGAAATCATAAGGCGCAATTCCGCCGAGATAGTTACGGAAGAGGAGGTTGCGCAATTATTGCAGGGAAAGAAGAAGCCTGTTGCCTATTGCGGATATGAGCCTTCCGGGGAGCTGCACATAGGGCACCTGGTAACGCTTCTCAAGCTGCTTGATATGGAAAAGGCAGGCTTCCAGGTGAAGGTTCTTCTTGCGGACTGGCACGCATGGCTGAATAAAAAAGGCGACTGGAAAACAATCCATGAAAGCGCAAAATTATACGAAAAGGCGTGCAGGAAAATCGGCTTCAGGAATGCAAAATTCTTCCTCGGGAGCAAATTCCAGAGAAAGCAGAATTACATTGATGATGTTTTCATGCTTGCGCTCCATACCACAATCAACAGGGGCCTGAGAAGCATGCAGGAAGTGGCGCGCGATGTGGAAAACGCAACAATCTCCCAGACGCTTTATCCCCTGATGCAGATTGCGGACATAAAATACCTTGGGGCGGATGTTGCCGAAGCCGGGCTGGAGCAGAGGAAAATTCACATGCTTGCCCGCGAGACGCTTGAGCTTATAAAATACAGGAAGCCCGCGTTTGTTCACACCCCCCTGATAAATTCATTGCAAGGGCCTGGCGCAAAAATGTCAAGCTCTGTGCCTGAAAGCTTCATTTCTGTAAGAGACAGCGCGGAGGAAATAAAAAACAAGATAAACAAGGCATTCTGCCCCGAAGGCATAATTGAAAACAACCCCGTGCTTGAAATAACAAAGCTGATTGTTTTCCCGAAAATTACACTGCTTGAGATAAACAGGCCCGAGAAGTTCGGGGGCGCTGTTTCCTTCGGCAGCTATGAGGCGCTGGAAAAGGCGTTTGCGAACAAGGAGCTCCATCCGATGGACCTGAAGAGTGCTGTTGCGGAAAAGCTTGCTGAGATTTTAGAACCAATACGAAGGGAATTCAAAAAGTAATGGGGATGAATATGGGAAGAAAGGGGCCGGGCTCAAAGAGATTTGTTTCAGGGACGCAGCTGTTTATGGATAAGCCGGAGTGGAAACCCAAATTCGGGGAACAGCAGGAAACATTTATCAGAAGGGTTTTTAGGAAAATGAGGGACCCGTACAAGGTTGCGGAAGTCGCCCGCAAGCGCGGGACAAGATTAAGGGAAGGCAGGCTTAGAAGAATGGTTAAAAGAAGGCCCGTGGAAGGCGGTTCTCGAGCAAATCTGCGCAGACCCCAGACTAATTAAACTTAATTCTGCAAAAGTAAAACTTTATATATCCCTTAATCCCTTAATTAAAGCATTTGAGAATATGAATCCGCTTAATTTCCTGATAAAGCCTCGCGCAGAAATAGACAGGGCATTTGAAAAGCCGAATATCGGGCTTGCGGCAATACTTGTGGTTCTGCCGAGCATAATTGCATATGCCGCGCTTGCCTTGCTGATTGGCTTCAATCCCGTGTCATTTTCCCTGCAGCTTATTTATGATTTGGTGTTTTGGGTAATTGCAGGCGCGATAATCTATGTTGCTGCTGCAATACTGCACAGCAGGAAGGGGAGAAAATTCAAGAACGTATGCACAGCGCTTGCGCTCTTCAAGACAATTTCAATAATCCTCCTTGTGCTGTTCTTTATAGTGCTGCTTGTGGGAATCCCAAACTTCCTGCCGGCGCTCAATGACTTAAGCTTAAACCAGACAACAAGCGATTTCCTTACTGGAAAAATAAGCCAGGCAGGGTATGCGGGGAAATTCGCGCTGTTTTTGGTCCAGTCAACAGCCGGAGCAAACTTTCCTGTAATAATGCTTCTTTTTGCGCTCATGGCAATTGCGCTGCTTTACGCATTCTATCTGCTTTATGTGTTCAATTCGGAAGTTTTCGGATATGCATTCATTGGGAGCCTCATAATAACGCTTATACTCTATCTCCCGGTGATTTTCCTGCTTGTTTTCTGAATTCTCCATTAAATTGTTCCAATCGCGCGGTCGGCCGGATGTTGAGGCAAAGTGGCGGCCTATACCGGCTTCCTTAATTTATAAAATAACTCTTGAATCGACCTGATTTTATATTTTTCCCCATAGTCCCTCATAATGCCCGATTCCCATTCAGTTATTGCTTTCAAGCGCACGTATGCGCTTGCATATGCCCTTCGCCGCATTTCTTTATCGCCTGCAACAAATGCTATTTGGTTTGGCAAGCGGTGAAGCAGCTCACTTTGCTCAGCTTTTATTTTAAGTATTTCCGACATTCTCTCGCTCAATCCTTCCGGGCTGCGGTTTTTGATTAGGTCAGTTTCAGGGAATTTCGAGAGGTTTATCTTCTCAGGCGCAAATCCTTCCGGAAAGAGCCACACTGTTGTGAACTTTCCATACGGGGTTCTGCGTATCTTGGCCGGCTTATTGAAATCAGTGCGCTTGCTAAAAGGAAGTTCCGGCATACTAATATTTGATAAATCCCAATATTTAAATACTTCCCCTCAATTAATCAATAATGCCTATGCGCCCGGTAAAAGGAAGCCAACAGCCGCAATTGGAATTTAAATTTGCCAGAAGGATGCCTGGCGCCACTTCAGGGATGCAAAAGCCAAAGCGCATTCCCAAGAACAAAAGAAAGTATTATACCAGGCAGATGGAGGAATATATTTCGAGCTTGTTGGATTCGGAAAATCCGCAAAAAAGGCCGATTGACCGGCAATTAAGATTTACCTTTGCAGATATAAAACAGTTCCCTAAAGGCATAAAGCCCCTTTCAGAAATATCTATTGAAGAGGCGCACATGGACAAAAGAGATTTTGCAAAAGTAAAAATTGGCAAAGAGAATTACTTCTTTCTGCCTAAAGGCCTGAATGAATTGTACAAGCGGGACATTGTGCGGGACATTGCGACATTGTTTGATGAGGTAAATGCGCTTGTTGCCGAAGGCAAAATAGATGTGGGGCATGTTGCAAAAGACAGCATACCGCCGGTGCTTCATGCCGTTGAACCAAGGGTTCTGGAGCTTTCACAGAAAAAACTCCCCTCCCTAACAAGAAATGAGCAAAAAACATTGCAAATTGCAAACGCTTTCCTGAGAAGAGCATTGCCATTGCCGCGAAAAAGCTGGCGCGGGCAATATCCTGCGGGGGCGAGATGATGGCTCTTAAATTCTTCAACACGCTTTCAAGGCGCAAGGAAACCTTCAAGCCCCTTAAGGGAAAGGAGGTGCGCATGTACACCTGCGGCCCCACAGTTTATGATTATGCGCACATTGGGAATTTCCGCGCATATGTGTGGGAGGACATTCTGAGGCGCTATCTGAAATACAGGGGCTTCAGGGTGAAGCAGGTAATGAACCTTACGGATGTTGATGACAAGACCATAAAGGGCGCGCATGCGCAGGGGATTCCGCTGCAGGATTTCACTTCAAAATACAAAAAGGCGTTTTTCGGGGACATTGCAAAACTGAATATTGAAAAGGCGGAAATCTATCCTTCAGCCACAGAGCACATAAATGAAATGGTCGCGCTCATACAGAAACTGCTCAGGAAGAAAATTGCATATAAGGGAGAGGATGGCAGCATTTACTACAACATCAAAAAGTTCAAAAATTACGGGAAACTGAGCAAATTCAGATTGCGCAAGCTGATTGCGGGAAAAAGGGTTAAGCAGGATGAGTACGCAAAGGAGGTCGCAAGCGATTTTGCATTGTGGAAGGCGTGGGATTCTGCAGACGGGGATGTTTTCTGGGAAACTCCCCTTGGGAAGGGCAGGCCGGGCTGGCACATCGAGTGCAGCGCAATGAGCATGAAATATCTGGGGGAAACATTTGACATTCACACTGGCGGAATAGACAACATGTTCCCGCATCACGAGAATGAAATTGCGCAGAGCGAGGCCGCAACAGGAAAGAAATTTGTTAAATGCTGGATGCACTGCAGGCATCTGCTGGTAGAGAATAAAAAAATGTCAAAGAGCCTCGGAAACTTTTATGCGCTGAGAGACCTGCAGAATTATGATGCAAGCGCAATCCGCTATCTGCTCCTGGCAACGCACTACAGGAAGGAGCTGAATTTCACGCTGCAGGGCCTTGAAGGCGCAAAGAACATAATCAATCATTTCAATGAAACCATAAGGAGATTGCAAAATGCTGCGGGAAAAGAAAATAAAAATATGCAAAAATTAATCAGGGAAATAAAAGCTGAATTTGAGAGTGCGATGGATGATGACCTGGACATTACAAAGGCGCTTTCAGCGCTCTCCGGGTTTGAGAAGCAGATAAATAAGGCAATTGATGCGGGCGAATTAAGCGGAAATAATGCAAAAGAGGCTATTGAATTTTTGCGGGGGATTGATTCTGTGCTGGGAATAATGAAATTTGAATCTGGGGAACTCAAACTGGGCGCGGAAGTGGAAAGACTGATTGAAGAAAGGGAAAATGCAAGAAAGGAAAAGAACTTCGCAAGGGCCGACGAGATACGCGCAAAGCTGAAGGAACTGGGCTATGCGCTTGATGACACCCCTGAAGGCGCAAAAGCAAGGAAAATTGCATAATCATTATAAATTGCAATATTCTATTCCTATTGTGGTTTTATGGCTGCGGAATTTGCGCTTCTTCTGGATTTGGGGATAATCGCGATATTTGCGACAATTCTTGCGTATTTCAGCAGGCTCATAAGGCAGCCGATAATTGTCGCATACATAATTGCCGGGCTGATTATAGGGCCTATAGGCCTGGGGCTCATAACCGACAGCGTAAATATTGCAATCTTGTCAGAACTGGGAATCGCCTTCCTGCTTTTTACGATTGGAATAGAGACTGAAGTTTCAAAATTGCTGCGCATAGGAAAGACAATTGTGATTGGGGCAATGCTGCAGGTTGCTCTTACTGTATTTGCAGCATTCGGGATGATGCAGTTCCTTGGAGTCGGCTTCATTGAGTCAATGTATGTCGCGCTTATTGTAGCGTTCAGCAGCACCGCAGTAATTGTAAAAATGCTTTCGGACATGAAGCAGATAAGCACGCTTCATGGGCGCTTATTGATAGGGTTTATGCTGATGCAGGATGTGCTGATAATCCTTGCAATGCCACTGCTTGCGAACATAAGCAATATTGTTTCAGCTTCAATGCTTTTAAGGCTGGCAGGAAATGGCACAATTCTTCTGGTTCTCACGCTGATTGCGAACAAATTTGTTTTTCCCGCGCTTTTCAGGTATTCATCAAAATCCAAGAGCAGCGAGCTGCTGTTTTTAACTTCCCTATCCGCATGCTTCGCATTCATTGGCGCTGCGCTTGTGCTGAATTTCTCAATTGCCATTGGCGCGTTCCTTGCGGGAATTGCGCTTTCGGGGCTGCCATACACCTTTGAGGTGCTGAACAGCATAAAGGGATTGAGGGATTTTTTGGTTACTGTGTTTTTCGTTTCGCTGGGGATGCAGATTTCCTTGGGCTTTGCGGAATTCAACCTCGCATTAATAATTGCGGTTTTTATGCTGGTTATTCTGCTCAAGCCCGCGCTTTTCTTCCTTGTTTCGCTGCTCGCAGGCTATGGATACAGGACCGGAATTTTTGTCGGGCTTGCAACAGCGCAGATTTCGGAATTCTCATTCATAATTGCGGCTTCAGGGCTTGCGGGGGGATTGATTTCAGCAGACATGTTCTCGCTGCTGATTCTAGTAACGGCAGTTTCAATGGCGCTTACCCCATACCTGATGAAATATTCAGAGAACATTTACCTTGCGCTGGGAAGAATATTCCGGAAATTCAGGCCGGTTATTGAGCGCGCATTCCTCAACAGGAGCATTTCAGAACTTGAAAACCTCCCTGAAAAGGAGCTTAATGGGCACATCATTGTTGTTGGAGCGGGCGCGCTCGGAAGCAATATTGCAAGCGCACTGCAGAATTCCCAGAAAGTAGTTGTAATTGACCATGACCCTGAAGTTGTGTTCGGGCACATAAGCAGGAAATTCTATGCGATTTACGGGAATGTTGAAAGTTCGGAGCTCTGGGAAAAGGCAAATCTTGAAAAGGCAAGGCTGCTTGCAATAACAATCCCGGATTTTGAGCGCGCGCTTTTCCTCGTGCAATATGCGAGAAAAATAAACAAAAACATTGCAATAATTGCAAGGGCGCATTATTACGATGAGGCGCTGGAGCTTTACAACAAGGGGGCGGATCTGGTAATAATGCCCGAAATAATAAGCAGCAATGTTTTCCTGCAGAACATTTCTAAATTCCTTGAATCCGGGAAAAGGAATGCGCTTACGCACATGCAGGAGGAGTACATAGAATTCCTGGAAGAGAAGGCCGCAGAGCAGAAAAGGGCATTTAAATTATAATTTTATCATGCAGGCACCACAGCCATAATTTTTCCATTTTCATCACAGCCCTAAGCAGAAAGCCATGCTCATAATCCTCATGCAAATGCCGCAGATATTCCCCTGCGCCTTCTTTCCCGAATTTTTTTCTCACAAGCGGCAGGAATTTTTGCACATTTGAGGGCGCATGCCTTGAGAGCATTTCCCCATAGCTCAGATCTTTGCCATCAAGCCATTCGTGCAGCGCCCTGTGGGAATTCCCGGTGCGCCTGATGCTTGATCCAATATGCTCTTCAATCGTTCCCATTCTCTCAGCAGACCAAAAGTTTAGGGGTGAAACAGCAGTAGCCTATCCTGTCGCAGCGCTTCTTTATTTCCGCCCACTTCTCATTCGGAATTGCCTGCAATGCCATCGGATACAATATGTTATCTTCCTTGTAGATGTGGTTTGGGAGATTGCTTATGAGATATTCCGCAAGTTCTTGAACTTTGCTTATAAAATTAGAGTATTGCATTTCCTTCTTCGAGTTTGCAATTTCATGCAGTGCCTTTTTAACCGGCTTTATGTCATTGTGCTCCTCAAGCATTATTGCAGGGGGCTCTGAAACCCCGTGGCTTTCAAGCTCGGGAAAAAGCACCTTCTCCTCCCGCTCATGGTGCTTGTCGGCCTCAACCAAATGCCCCGCAATGTGCTTCAGCACCTCAATTTCTCCATGCGCATCATCAAAATTCTTTTTAGATTTCAATGCATTCAGCGTTTCCTGCAGCTTTTCAACAGAATCTAGAATCATTTTATGCTCTTCCATAAAAGTGTGTATCGGATGCCCCGGCTGAAGGCTTATGTGCGCCTTTTCAATGCCTTCCTTCATTATGTCAAGATGAACATCGCAGAGCTTGCGCATTTCCTCCCTTGAAACCCCCTCTTTTATTATTTCCTGCTCTATCAGCCCCAAATCCGTCGGGGAAATTTCCTTGAATATTCTCCTGCCCCTTTCCTTTATTCTGCCAGCATCAGCCCCGGAGTGAAGTTCCTTCAAAAGCGCTTTTACCTCATCCTTTCTGCTCTCTTCAGCGCCTGTTGCTTTTATCCTTTTTATTTTTACAATCCAGTCGGCAGGGCCCTGCTTCTCATAAGCCCATTCAAACTGCCCGTTGTATTCCGCTTCCAGCATATAGCGCAATGGCTTTGGGTCATGGTCGTTTGTTATTCTGAGAGTTTCGCCAAGCGAAAGATTCCCAAGCATGTCAAAAATCTTTTCATGCCTCTCAGAGAGCAGCATGCCCCGCAGATCGAGATTCTTAATATTCCCTTTCATGCAACGCCTCCATATGTGAAATATAATTCACATATAATTATTTAAAGCTTGCGTTGTGCGGGCAATTTCCATGAAAGGGTTGTTTTCCGGCTTTCATATATAATCAAGCCTTTTTTCATATTTTTGAGGTTGCCTGCAGCATGCTTTGATTACATAAAAGAGCTCATTAATTAATTTAGCGGAATTGCTCTAAGCTTCCTTTTTCATTGCCGCGCGCAATCTGCCCAAAGCCTCTTGATGGGAATTTCCCATGCAGCGCAGGTACAAATAGTCCCATCTTTCGTTTGCAGGCAAATTCTTGTAAATCCATTCCCCAACCCTAATCCCTATGTCATCAGACCATTCCGCCTCATACCACAGGCCCTTAACTTTTTTTTCAGGCTGTGGCCTCCTGTTAAATTCTTCGGCTGTCGGAGCTCTTACATTGGGGTTTGGCTTGAAAAACCCGTGTTCAAGCGCAAGAACCCTGTCTGCTGCCTGCGCAAACGGTATATCAATCTTAATTACACCAATTTTCTGAAGAACATGGATGACTTCGTGAAGCGGGGTTGATTTTGAAGCGGGATCAAAAACCCAGCCTTTCCTGAAATAAGCCTTTCCTGTTTTGTCCTGCATCAGCCCCATGAACATCTCGCCGCCGTCTTTCAAATAGTGGTAAAGCTCCTTTCCAGACCTGCGCATTTCGTGTATTGAGCCGCCTTTTTCCCTTAATGCAACATTTACAGACAAGATACTCTGCGGGAGCTTTTTCCTTACTTCAATTTCAATAGCTTTTTTCTCTGTCGGATTGAAGTGCCTTGCAAACTTATCCATTGCAAACATAATTTGCCTGTTGATCTCTGCAGCGCCTGCCATTGATTGCCTGCTGCCATAAACTCTCTGCCTCATTGTCGGCAAATATTTTCTTAAATCCTTTTCACTTTTTACATTTGCTCTTGCTTCCTTCTGCCAGACTCCGCTTAGAAATCTTGTTCCGATGCGCTTGGCTCCCTTTTTTGATATGCCTTCAGGAACTTCGCCTGTCCTGATGAAATAGGTTTCCGGCGAAACAAACTTTCCCGGCAAGCCCCTTTTCTTTGCATACCTATAAGCCGGTGGTGAAACCTTTCCCAGAACTTTCAGGGGCATAAAAACTTTCTGTTTTGGTTTCATAGGCAGCATATGAATATATTCCATAAGGCAGTATTTAAATTCTTACGAAAGGATTTTAAAGAACGGCAAAGTAATATTAATATGCCAAAAGTAGGAAAAAAACGCGCTTGGTGGAATGTAGTGCAAAAATACCACGCAGGTGAGTTGTCATATTCTGCTCTTGTGCGCCTTGGCAAATCTTATTGGGGTCCTAGTTATCGGCCGGCAGTAAAGCGGCTCACGCAAAGACCACGCAAGCTGCTTATAAGGCGTAATGTAGCATAAACCCTTCAGCGCCTTCTTAAGGAAAGAACCTTTTTCAGATTGTAGAAGAAGCCCTGTTTTCTCTTCTGCGCTTCTGAGAGTTTTTCTTGCATTTCTGCCCTGTGCTCGCTTACAATTGCGGCAAGGGGATCCCACTGATAAGGTTTTTCCACACTAACTATCCTGAATTTGCGCTCCCCTAAATGATTTTTCACAGCAGCCATTATAATATATAATCAGAAATCGTATAAATATGTTTCTAATTCAGAAATTCTCCCCTTTTTGATTTCAATCCCCTCTTTTTTAAGCAGCGCAATTTTCCTTTCTGCGCCCAGTGCGTAATTTCCCACTGCGCCATTGCTTTTCACTACCCTGTGGCACGGAACTTCAATCAAATGCGGATTTTTATTGAGAGCGTTCCCAACTGCGCGCGCAGCATTAGGCCTGCCCAATGCAACTGCAATTTGCCTGTATGTGGAAATTTTCCCTTTCGGGATTCCTGCAGCAAGCCTTAAAACACTTTCCGAGAAACTATCCATATCAGTAAATAAGTGGCCAATATGGATAAAAAATTCTATCGCTGCATGGTCTGCAATGACATACATTTCGGGGTGAATGCGCCTGATGTCTGCCCGACGTGCCTGAACAAAAACGCATACATTGAATTCTCCGCTGAAGAAGCCAAGATGATGATGAAATTATGAATGAATCGGAAATTGAGGGCCTTCGCAAGCTTTTTGAGGTTTTCTGCACAAAGCAGGAGTTCATCCTCAATCCCGACAGGGCGCATGTGGATTTCCTGCTGAAGGGGCTAATTGAATTCAAAAATACATTGGGGCTGATGTACTGCCCCTGCAGAATCCGCACCGGTAATTTTGAAAAAGACCTTGAGCTTGTGTGCCCGTGCAATTTCTTCATTCAGGAAACATGGATAAAGGAAAACAGGTGCTGGTGCGGGCTGTTTGTGAGGAGATAAAAATCTGTTTGCTATTTCTCCCCGAATTTATCCAAAGCTTCCCTTAATTCCCTGTTGTATTTTGCGTAATCCTTGAGCGGGATTCCGTGCATTGTTGCTTCAACTGCCTGCCGCGCTGCCATTGCGCCATAAAATGTTCCTCTCGGATGCCCATGTATTCCGCCGCCCATTTGAATGATTATAATATGCGGCCCCATTGCCTTAACAAGCGCTGGCACTTTCCCCGGGTGCAGGCCTCCGGAGCAGACAGCAAACATCGGCTTTATGTGCAGCCAGTTTTCCGCGAGAATGTGGTGCTTCTTGTCAGGCCGGATTATTCTTTCCTCAATCTCCTCCCCGATTTCCTGCACTTCCCTTTTTGCGCCCTCCATCTTGCCCACAACTGCGCCTACGTGCAGCTGGTCAATGCCAATGAGCCTGCACAATTTTGCAATAACAAGCATTGAAATCCCGTGTTTAGGGTTGCGCGTAATTGCAGCATGGCCTGCGCGATGCCCGTGCAGCACTAACTTAAGGCCCTCATTTGCATTGCGAAGTTTCTGCAAAGCGCTCCAGCCTACTGTCAGAACATCAACCATAGCATATTCGCATCCTACTTTTTTTGCAAATTCCGCGCGCCTTAGCATCTCATCGCATTCCGCGGTAATGTTCGGCATGTAAATTTTCTTTTCTCCGGTTTCCTTCTCACACCTGTCGCGCAGATTAATTGTTTTTGCAATGCGCGAATAGAACTTGTTGAATTTCATGCTGGAGAGGTTCTCATCGTCCTTAACGATGTCACATCCTCCCAACCACGCCTGATAGGCAACCTGCGCGTGCTCCTTCTCATCCAGCCCAAGCTTCGGCTTTATTATCGTGCCGAGCAAAGGGCGCTTGTAAACGCGAAGCATTTTCCTTATTCCAGGAATTCCGTATTTCGGGCCCCTGAATGCGCGGATGTATGAATTTGGGAGATTAATGTCCTCAAGGCGCAGATTGTTCAGAAGGCTCATGCCGAATACATTCCCTGCGACGCTGCTCATCAACTGGGGAACGTTCCCAAGCTCAAACAATTCAGACGGATAGGCGATTTTTATTATGCCCGATTTCTCATTAATGGAAAATACCTCTGCAGCAATCTGCTTTAGCCTCTTGTCAGTAATTGTTGTGAGCTGTGTCCAGGTTCCGACGCTGCTTTCAGCCGCAACAGCGCCTGCCGCTTCCTTGAATGAAACGCCCCTTGCGGGCTCAAGCCGGAATTCCGCAATCAAATCATTTGCATCAGGCCTGTAGCGCAGATTGATGTAATCAGTGTAGTCCATTTAATCCCCAGCAAAAATAGATAATAAGAACTTATATAAAATACTTTATACATACTTGTTTGTCGCTTGGGATTCAAAAATGCGCAAGATACTTAAATTCCTGCTGGCCTCTGATGCGCTTTCCATATTCGCGGGCAATCTGCTTATCCCAATTTATGCGCTTTTTGTGCAGAATATCAGGGGAAGCGTAATAGATATTGGAATTGCGTGGAGCATTGCCATTTTTGTTTTTGCAACTCTGCAGTATCCTTTTGGCATTTTAGCAGATAAATATTCCAAAAAGAATTTCCTTCTCGTCGCCTATTTCGGGAATGGGCTTGCCTTCCTTTCCCTTCTGCTCATAACAAGCGTCTGGCAGCTCTTTGCGCTGGAATTCCTGATTGGGATTTTTAACGCTGCAGGCACTCCTGCATTTGACGGCCTTTACAGCAGGGCGCTTGAGCGGGGAAAGGAAGCAAGGCAGTGGGGCATATGGGAAATGGCAACAAGCTATGCCGCGGGATTTGCGGGGCTATTGAGCGCCGCAATAATTTATTTTTTCTCATTTGCATACCTTTTTTTGCTCATGGCCATGTTTTCTTTCCTTGCGGGAATCGTTGCATGGAAATTTGTGAATGAGAGGGAACTTGAAAGGATTGGGGGATGAGAGGATGATAATTACAATTACGGGGAAGCCGGGAAGCGGCAAGAGCACAATTGCGAAAATGCTCGCAAAGCATTACGGATTAAAGCACTATTCCGGCGGGGGCATACAGAGGGAAATTGCAAAAAAGAAAGGGCTCAGCCTTCTGGAGCTTGCCCTTATTGAGGAGAAGGACAGCAGCCTTGATGCATGGGTTGACAAAAGAGTAGAGGAGTTGGGAAAGAAGGAGGATGATTTTGCAATAGACTCAAGGCTTGCGTTCCATTTCATCCCAAACTCAATAAAAATTTTCCTTGATGTTTCTTTGGATGAGAGCGCAAGGCGCATATTCGGGAGCTACAGGCCGGATGAGAGGGAGAATGCAACGCTTGCAAAGACAAAAGAAAACATAAAGCGCAGGATGCGCTCTGAGGAAATGCGCTTCAGGAAATATTACGGATTGGATGTGATGGACAGGGAGAACTATGATGTTGTTGTGAATACAACGAAATTGGGCATAAGGGAAGTTTTTGATGCGGTAAGGAAAGAAATTGATAAAAAGCTGGGGCGCGAGTGAAATGCCAAAAGAACGAGTAAATTGGGGGGCATACACGCCGCTGAAAGCCAGATTGCGCAGGGAGGAAATTGCCTTGCTTAAAAATGCCAAATTATCAAAGGAAGCCCGCGAAATGCAGGCAGAAGATATGGTTATGGGTGAATTAAACATCAGGCTGAAAAAATGGACACGCGGGGAGGCGACAGAGCAGCAAGAAACCCATAAAGAGTTAAGGATTCTTGTAAGCAGAATGAAGCGCGAGAGGCTTCAGGGCGGAATTCCAAAATCGGAGACAATTATCAAATATGCTGGCGCATTTAAAAAGGCGATTGCAAATGACAGGCATATTATTGAAATAATTCAGGGATTGAAACATGAGAAGAGCCTGCTTGCTGAATGGGAAGCTTCAAAGCTTAGGAAGCAGTATATGAGGGATATTGAAAATCTCAGGGATGAGCTTGGGAAGGTTGAGAAGGATATTAGAAGGAGGCAGGATAGAAAATAAAAAAATTCACTGCTTTGTTGCGAGTTTTATGTCCTCTGCGGTAATCGTCTTGCGGTTCGCGTGCTTTGAGAAAACTGCGGCCTGCTGCGCTATCTTCATCCCGTGCTCTTCAAGAACTTCGCACAGCGCCTCTGCCGCATCTTCCGAAACGCGCCCCGCGCCGCTTTTCCTTATCAGGCGGTCAACAGCAGCCAAAGGCAGAATCTTGTCAGTCATTCAAAAATCACCCTTTATAGTAGCACTTTGGGCAAATTAAAATAAAAGATTATCGTTTTGGGCGTTTTCAAGGCTTAATTGCGCTTTTTATATAGTATCGGCAATCGTCTTAAAAAACATAATATTTTATATAACCTTTGCATCAAATAATGCATTATGGCAAAGGCGGTTTTCTATATCAAGGATAAAGTGCAGGAAGTTGGCTACAGGGCATTTGCAATGGAGCGCCTGCTTGAAACAAACCTCAAGGGCGGAGCTGTAAATACAGAGGAAGGAAACCTTAAAGTCCTTCTTGATGGCGGGGAGCAGGATATAGTCGCTTTTGTGGAAAGGCTCAAAAGGGAGAAGCCTGGGCTTGCGGAAAATCCTGTTCTTGTCGGCCCCATATTTGATGAAGGCCTGCAAATCCCTGATGAGATAAGGGTTGCGCACTCATTGGAAATGAATCAATTTGGGAAGGCAATTGTTTATCTTGACAGAATTGACAAGAAGCTGGATAATGGCTTTAACAGCTTGGGGGATAAGCTTGGTGGAATTGACAAAAAGCTTGACAAGGGATTTGAATCCTTAGGAAACAAAATTGACAATTTGGGAAACAGGCTTGAGCCTTTGCTGAAGGAAATCCTGCATGCGCTTAAGGCAAGGGCATAATTTCAGCGGCGGAATGCCCCCAAAAGGCTTTTAAAAGACCTTTTCTGCAATATTGGATTATGCAGGAATTTTTTGCGCACCCGCTCATAAAGCCCGGAACAATTGAATTGCGCGCATACCAGAAGAGCATTGCTGAAAGCGTATTGCGCGGGGGAAACACCCTTGTTGTAATGCCAACCGCTTTGGGGAAAACAGTGATTGCGGCAATTGTTGCCGCAAATGTGCTTGCCGGAAACAAAAATGCAAAAGTGCTTTTTTTGGCGCCCACAAAGCCGCTTGCGATGCAGCACCAGAAGAGCTTCCAGCGCATAATGAATATCCCCGGGAACCAGATAACGCTTCTTACCGGCGCGGTAAGCAGGAAAAAGCGCTGGGACGTTTGGGACAATGCATGCATAATTGCTGCCACGCCCCAAACAATACAGAATGACATTGAGAATGAGAGAATTGATTTGAAGGATGTTGCATTGCTTGTTGTTGATGAGGCGCATCGCTGCGTGAAGGATTATTCCTATGTTGCTGTTGCGCTCGCATATAAAAAACAGGCCGGAAGGCCCCTTATACTTGCGCTTACCGCCTCCCCGGGAAGCGAAAAGGAAAAGATTGCTGAGGTCTGCAGGCATTTGGGAATTGGAAACATTGAATTGCGCACAAGCGAGAGCGATGATGTTGCGCAATATATGCATGAAATAGAAACAAACTGGATAATGGTTGAGCTTCCGGAAGAATTCATTGAAATAAGGGATTTGCTGGAAGAATTCATGCTTGAGCAGCTTGAATTTTTCAAAAAAATCGGGATGGTGAGGAAGGGCGCAACCTCAAAAATCAGCAGGAAGCTCCTGATAATGCTGCAGGCGAGGATTTCAATGCAGCTGAAAAAGCCGAGGAAAAATCCCATTTATTTCCAGGCAGCGAGCAAGATTGCCGCTCTGTTGAAAATAAGCCATGCGAACACACTGCTTGAAACGCAGGGGATTTCTGCGCTGCAGGATTACTGGAACAGGATGCTTGGGAAAGCCCAGGATGCTGATGCGCCTAAGGCGCTCAAGTATGCGCTGGGCCATCATGCGATTCAGGAGGCGATTGAAAAAACGCAAAAGCTGATTGCGCAGGGAAAGGAGCATCCGAAATTGCAGAGGCTTTCTGAACTTCTGCAAAAGCACTTCCAGCAAAAACCAGATGCAAAGGCAATTGTTTTCAACCATTACCGCGATTCTGTGAAAAATGTTGTGGAATATCTGCAGAAATTCCCTGAAATAAAACCGCTTAGGTTTGTGGGACAGGCCACAAAGGGGGAAAAGGACAAAGGGATGAGCCAGGAGGAGCAGGCTGAGGCATTGGAAGCTTTCAAGGAAGGGAAATACAATACAATTGTAGCATCATCTGTTGCTGAAGAAGGTTTAGACCTCCCAAGCGTTGATTTGGTGATTTTTTACGAGCCCGTTCCCTCTGAAATACGGAGCATCCAGCGCAGGGGCAGGACTGGCAGATTTGCGGAGGGGAATGTGCACATTCTTCTGGCGCGCAATACGCAGGATGAGGCCTATCACTGGAGCGCATTGAACAAGGAAAAGAAAATGCACAGGAGAATAAGGCAGTTGAGCGAGGACATGCAGGACAGGGTGAAAAATAAAAAGAGTGCGAGGAGAAGAAAATGGCAGAGCAAGCAGATGACACTAAAAGAATTCTGATTTACGCGGACCACAGGGAGGAGAACTCCGGCATAATTGCGGAGCTGCGCAGAAAAGAGGGCCTTGATGTCCAGGCAAAGCAACTGGACATGGGGGATTTCCTGCTAAGCGATGATGTTGTTGTTGAGCGCAAAACAATAAAGGATTTCCTGCAGAGCCTGGTTGATGGGAGACTGTTTGCGCAATTGCATGCGCTTGCGAACTCGGATTATGAGAAGCCATTGATGATTATTGAGGGATTTGATGAGGAATTATACTCCCTGCGCAATATCCATGAGAATGCGATTAAGGGCGCAATATGCAGCATTGCGCTTGATTACAGGATACCGATAATTTTTACGCGCTCTTCTGCGGAAACTGCGCACTATCTGCAGATAATTGCAAAGCGCGAGCAGTTTCCGAATTCAAGGGAAATCGGAATAAGGAAGGGGCGGAAGGGCTATTCAACGCGCGAATTGCAGCAGCTGATTATTGAATGTTTGCCCAGCATCGGACCTACTCTTGCAAAAAAGCTCCTGAAGCAGTTCGGGAGCGTGAAAAAGGTAATGGGCGCAAGCGAAAAGCGCCTGCAGAAAATTGACAATATCGGCGCAATAAAAGCGAAGCGAATTAGGGAAGTTATTGATGCGGAATATTCTGAAAATCAGGAAAAATGACTATTTCTTCTTTCCACGGTAGGAAACATACCACAATCCAAGGACAATCAGCAGGACAAGCACTGCAATGTCCCTTGAGTAGAAGTTCCAGCTGAAGAAGAAATCAAGGCTGTGCAATATATAATCCATAACGCCAATTACCGCAAGGCCATAAAGGACTGCGCCCGCAAGCATGATGTAAGTGAAGCTGAGCAGCATGTCGCCCTTTTTGCCTTTTCCCTCATCTCCCATAATTAATATATTGCGCTGAAATAGTATATAAATTTAACTATTATTAGTGAAAAGGTTAATCCTCAAGCGCAACCAGCGCAATCCTCTCAATTGCCGCGCCCTCTAGCGCCTTTTCCTTTCCCAAATCGGAAAGCGCTTCCAGCTCCGAATCGCCTATTCCATAAATTTTTTTTATTTCTTTGGAATTGCGCCCGGGGTTTGTTTTGAGCAATGCCTCATTTTCCCCGAATTTTATTGCCTTTTTGATTTCTTTTTCAGTTTCTTTCAATGCTTTTTCATTTTCCGCGGAAACAATAAGAAGAACTTCCTGCTTTCCCTTGCGCAATCCCAGAATCTTAAGCGCATTGTCAATCTTCTTTGTTCCTGCAAGGCGCAATAGGAATTCAATTTCAATGGTTTTTGCGAATGCTGTTTTGCTTGCAATTGCGGAGCGCGCGTGCTCAAATGCAGTCAATGCCTGTTCTTTGCTGCAAATTGGCTTCAGGGAGCACAGCTGCGCGAATGCGTTCCTTTCCGAAGCAATCAACGTAATGGTTTTTATAGTTTTGTTTATATCTTCAATATATACAATGCCTGATTTTATTGAAATAAAATCTGAATTAGGAAGCGAAGGCATATAATAACTGTTTTGCATTGATTTTATTAAAATAAGCTGAAAAGTAGTGAAAAAATGACCCAATGGCACAGGAAATCAAGGCGCAAGAAATCCGGGGGGCTGCGCACAAGCACAAGGCGCTCGGACAAACTGCTTGCCTGGATAGGCTCAGAGCCCACAAACACAAGGCTGGGCAAAAAGAGCGAGATAGAGCGCAAAAAAACAAAGGGCGCGGGCCTAAAGATAAAAACAAGGCAGGCAAATAGCGCAAATGTGCTTGATCCTTCAACGAAAAAGACAGAGAAGGCTGAAATACTTACTGTAAAGAGAAATGACGCCAACAGGGAGTTTGCAAGGTCCAACATAATGACAAAGGGCGCAATTATTGAGGTAAAGACCTCTTCCGGAACAAGGCTTGCGAGAGTTACAAACCGCCCTGGGCAGTCCGGCGGCATTGATGCGGTCCTTATAGGGCAATAGTTCGCTTTTTGCTTATAAAGCAAGCGAAAGCTTTATATATAACTTACATAGGAATCTATATATCAGCGCGATTCTTCTTTTACGAATTTCGCAACCCCCTTAGGAGAAGATTTTCTTGTTGAGAAATTTGGCTGATGACGGAATTTTTATAGATAAAAACCTATTTTGGCAGGTGCAATTATGACCGAGAAATGTCCTGAGTGCAAAAGCAATAAGATTGTAAGGGATTCTGAAACCGGCGAAATCATCTGCCAGAAGTGCGGCCTTGTGATAGGCGAAGACACTATTGATACAGGCAAGGAATGGCGCTCGTTTGATTCTGACCAGTTTGAGGAGCGCGCGAGAACCGGAAGCCCGATGAAATACACAAAGCTGAACAAGGGCCTTGTTACAATGATTGACCGCAGGGGAACTGATCTCAGGGGAAACAAATTAAGCACCAAAAGCCGCGCGCAGATGTACCGCTTAATAAAATGGCACAAGCGCGCCACTATAAGCTCCAGCATGCAGCGCAATTTAAGCATTGCGCTTACAGAATTGAGAAGGGTAGCAAGCTACTTGAACATTCCTGAGCAGCTTACTGAAGCAGCAGCGCTTCTCTACAGGAAAACAGTAAAGAAAGGCCTTATACGCGGAAGGCTTATTGAGGCTGTTGTTGCCGCAGTTCTCTACACGGTCTGCAGAACCTATAATGTTCCGCGCACGCTCAATGAGATGGCCGAGGCAAGCGGCCTTACAAAAAAGGAAATTGGGCGCACTTACCGCTTCCTTGTAAGGGAATTGCGCTTGGATGTTCCTCTTACAAATCCCATACATTACATTCCGAGATTTGCCTCCGAGCTTAATTTAAGCGGCGAAGTTCAGGAAGAGGGAAGGAAAATACTTGAGAACGCAATCAAATCCGGATTGATTTCAGGGCGCGGTCCAACAGGGGTTGCAGCAGCTGCAGTTTATATTGCAGGCCTGCTCAAGGGGGAGCGCAGAACCCAGAAGGAAGTTGCAAATGTTGCCGGGGTAACTGAAGTGACCATACGAAACCGCTACAGGGAATTGAAGAAAAGGCTGAATATAGAAGTTGCTGCATAAGAAACCCTTCGTTTTGTTAAATTCCGCTTTATCCTGCTAATTTTTAAATTCCAAACGCCTATATATTATACCTTATATTCGGGGTGAGAATTTGGATGCAACAAGAATAATATCAGGTGCGAGGCGCAGCTGCTCAATGTGCTTTACCTACAGGAACTTCAAGCCCGATGACGAGAGGAAGAACGCGGTGCTTAAGGCGCTGGATGAGCTCTACAATGCCTACAGGCTTGAGTTTGATTCCCTCAGGAGAGCGGATGCGGGCGAGGAAGAGATAATAAGGGCAAGGGAAAACAAGACCTTCATGCTGAATGCGGCAGACACCTGCAGGGCATGCGGAAGGGATGAGGACAGAATAAACCGCCTTCTGATGCAGATAAAGTAATTCGGGGCTTTATAATTCGGAGAGCTGATGAAATGCTTATTGCCGGGATTGACGAGGCAGGGCGCGGGCCCGCAGTGGGGCCTTTGGTGCTTGCTGTTGCCGTGATTGAGAAGCGCGATGAGGACGAGCTGCTGAAAATAGGGGTAAAGGACTCGAAGCAATTGAGCGAAAAGCAGCGCAATGCGCAGTTCGGAAAAATAAAGGGCGCGCTTTCGGAATTTGCAACAATACATATCCTTCCGGAAGAGATTGATTCCCTGCGCGACAGGAAAAGCCTTAATGAAATTGAGGCGATGAAGATTGGCGCGCTCCTGAATGGATTGAAGAAAAGGCCTTCAGTGCTTTATGTTGATGCGCCCGATGTCATTGAGGAGAATTTCGCAGAGCGCATAAGGAAGTATGTTTCCTATGACCTTGCAATAAAATCCGAGCACAAGGCGGATGTTAATTATCCAATAGTGAGCGCTGCCTCAATAATCGCAAAAGTTGAAAGGGATGCGGAAATAGCAAAGCTCTCCAAGGAGCACGGGGAGATGGGAAGCGGCTATCCGCATGACGAGAGGACGATAAAATTCCTCGAGAAATGGCTTGAGAAGAACAAGGCGCTCCCGAAATTTGCGCGCGCCTCCTGGGATACCAACAAAACGCTCATTGACAGGAGAATGCAGAGGAAATTGCCTGAATTTTAATGCGTTTAAAGTATGTTTTTAAACTTATTTCAGGGTAAATTATTTAGGAGCTGGTTGGAATGGTGATGAATTTATTCGGAAAAAGAAAGCGCTTTGACGACTTCTTCATAGACATTGAGAAGCTTGAGAAGATGATGGATGACATGATGAAGGATGCCTTCTTCGGCGGGGATGAGGAGGAAAGGATGAAAATGAGCAAGCCGCTCGTTATGGGCTTTTCACTTAAAGTTGGGCCGGATGGGAAGCCGGTAATGGAGCAGTTCGGCAACATAAAGCCTGATGAGCAGGGCGCTGTTGTTTCCGCGGCAAGGGAGCCGCTGGTTGATGTTGTTAAAAGGGACAGTGAATTCATAATTACCGCGGAACTTCCCGGAGTTGAGAAAAAGGAGATAAAGCTCAAGCCGGATAAAAACAACCTGATACTTGAGGTTGAGCATCCTGAGAAAGCCTATTATAAGAAAATAGTCCTTGGCGAGCAGATAAATAAGGAAAGCATAAAGGCGAACTTCAAGAACGGAATCCTTGAAATTTCAATTGCAAGGAAAAACAAGCCGAAGCCAATTGACAAGGATTTGGTGAAGATTGATTAGTGCTGATTTTGCATCTGCGTTTCATCCATTGAAACCGGCGCCTGCAGCTCCAGTTTGTCTTTTAACTTCACGGCATCCTTCCCGAAATATTTCAGGAATTTCTTTGTTGTGCGCACTATGAAGCTTCTTCCCCTAGGCTCGCGCATTATGAAGCCGCGCTCCTCGAGAAGCGCAATATCCTCATAGGCCTTGCTTGTCCTGAACCTTATCAGCTGCGACTGCAGGATTGGCTGCTTGTAGGCGATGTATGCAAGGGTTTTCATTACGCTCTTCCCGAACTGCACGCTTGCCGCGAGGTGCTTTACGCTTTCCTCGTGCGCCTGCTTAACGCGCAATTGGTAATTGTCCCCAACGTCAGAAATCTCAAGCGCGGAATTCTCATTGTAGAAGCGCTGCAGCTCTTCAATTGCCTCGCGCACTTCTCCTAAATCATCAGTGGAGCAGAGCCTGCACAATTCATTCAGGGAAATTGCATTAGGGCTCATAAAAAGGGCGGCTTCAATGGTTTTGCGCAGTTCCGGCATGTTTTCTATTCAATTAATTTCCCAATCCTTTTATATATATTTCCTGCTCAGAAAATTAAAAATCCATTTTAAACCTATCTGTTTTTATATGTGTTTTTCCTATTTATTGAGGGAATATGGCTGGGGAGTTTGTACGGGTAAATATTGTGGAATTTGAGAAAAAGAGCCTCAAGGGCTACACTCTTATAGAGGGCTTTCCGGGGCTTGGGCTTGTTGGAACAATATGCGCAAAGCATTTCATTGAGAAGCTGGATTTCAAGAAATACGGCTACATACAGTCAAACATATTTGTGCCGGTAATCAGGATAAGGGAGGGCAAGCCCGTTTATCCCTCAAGGATTTTTGTAAACGACAAGCTGAAGCTAATTGTGATTATTTCCGAACAGGTCATTCCTGCGCAGTTCATAGATGATTTTGCGCGCGCGATTGTTGAATGGGTGTGCAAAAAGGGGATTAAGCGCGTCATCTCATTGAGCGGAATCCAGGTGGAGGATTCAGAGCAGAAAATCTACGGGATGGGCGCAAATGACAATTCAATAAGAATCCTCAAGAAATACAATATCGAGCCCATTGCGGAAGGCATTACAACAGGGATAAGCGCGCTGATGATGCTCGAATTGAAGTGCGAGAATGTTGAGGCAATTTCCCTTCTGAGCACTGTGAAGATTGCCGCGGATTACAAGGCGGCTGCTGAACTTATAAAAAAGCTGAATGAAATCTTCAACCTGAAGCTCGGGGTTGAGCCATTGCTTGCCGAAGCCAAGAAAACCGAGGAGGAAATCACATCATACATGCAGAAGATGAAGGAAACCCAGGAGAGCATCAGCAGGATTGAGGAAAGCACGCCCGCGCCAACAACATAGGGGGATGAAAATATGGGAAAAACAGAAGAGAACCTTAAATTTGCATTTTCAGGGGAATCACAGGCGCGGAACAAATACACCTATTTTGCGGAAGTTGCGCGGAAGGAAGGCTATGAGCAGATCGCTGCTATTTTTGAGGAAACCGCGGGGAATGAGAGGGAGCATGCGAAAAGGGAATTTGAATTCCTGAAGGGAATTGGCAACACAAAGCAGAATTTGAAGGCCGCAATCGCAGGGGAGCACTATGAATGCTCGGAAATGTATCCAAAATTCGAGAAGGAGGCGCGCGAGGAGGGAAAAAAGGAGATTGCAGATTTGTTCAAGGAAATCTGCGAAGTCGAGGTGCAGCACGAAAAGCGCTATAAAAAATTGCTTGAGAACATTGAAAACGGGAAAGTATTCAGGAAAGGTGCCGAAGTTAAATGGAAGTGCGCAAATTGCGGCTATGTGCATTCCGGGAAGGAAGCTCCCGATAAATGCCCCGCGTGCGGGAAGCCCCGCGCTTACTATGAATTGCTTTGTGAAAATTATTAAGGAGGTATGAAAATGAGCTGTGGATTCTGCGAACCCAAAAAGAAGGCAAAAAAGAAAAAGAAGAAGTGAAAAATAATTTCAATCTTTGCAAAGGTGCAGGGGTGCGGAGATATGGGAATGAGGTTTCTTAAGTGGAGAAGTACTAGAGCTTTGGAAAGAAGGGAGGCAGTACTGCGTGACATAGAGATTAATAAGAGGGCAACCCTTAAAGAGCAGGGAGAATCTGATAAAATTAAGCAGATATTGCACAATCGTTATAATAAAAAGAATTTTTGGATAAAACTTAAATAAAATAAGCCGGAGTTGGTAAAATGGCTGAAGAGAAAATAGTAAAACCGCTCAAATACAAAGCGCTCAGCGGGCTTTCCGAGAAGCAGCTTGCGGAGCACCATGATGTCCTGTATGCGGGCTATGTTAAGAAGACAAATGAAATCCGCGCAAAACTGCCTTCTGCGGACAAGGAAAACCCGAATGCGACTTTTTCCGAATTGCGCGAGCTGAAGGCTGAAGAGAGCTTCGCGCTCAATGGGGTTAAACTGCACGAGGGCTATTTTGACAACATGGCGGCGCAGCCCGGCGCGCCAAATGGTGCAATTCTGGAATTAATAAACCGGGATTTTGGAAATTATGAAAGCTGGGAAAAGGAGTTTAAGGCGCTCGGGGTTTCAGCGCGCGGATGGGTAATTCTTGCCTATGACCTTGATGATAAAAAATTATTCAATGTGCTCTGCGATGCGCACAATCACGCGGGAATATGGAACTGCATTGCCCTGCTTGTGATGGATGTATATGAGCACGCATACTTCGTTGATTATGCCACAGCGCGCAAAAAATACATTGACGCTTTTTTCAGCAATATTGACTGGAAGGAAGCGAATTCACGAATTGAAAAATATGGGATAAGATGAACCGGGGACAAAAAAATGAAAAAATATGTTTTGATTGCGGCATTGCTGGTTGCGCTCTCCCTTTTGTTCGGCTGCGTTAATTACGCAGGCGATAATGCCGGAGGCTCAACAAGCGATACCATAAACATAGGCGCAGGGGGAGAAGGAACAGGCGCGGATACTGTCGGAACAGGCGAATCTTCCGGCGCAGTCTCCGGAGGCGCGGGGGAAAGTGAAAGTGGCGCGACATCCGGAACAGAAACCGGCGCTGGGGGAACTGAAACAGGAATTGCAGATTCAGGGGAAGCTGCAGATGCAATAGGGGCGGGAGAAACAGGCGCTGCAACTGGCGATGCAACAACAACCGCTCCGCAAATCTATACAATTAACATACAGAACTTTGCATTCAGCCCCGCGCAGCTGACAATTAAAAGGGGAGATAGCATAATATGGACAAATTTGGATTCTGTGGCGCATACTGCAACTTCAGACACAGGGGCGTTTGATTCAGGGGCTCTGGGAAAAAACGCATCATGGATTAGAACCTTCAATGAGGCAGGCACATTTGAATACCACTGCACTCCGCACCCTTACATGAAGGCAAAAATAATTGTGGAATGAATATGATTAAAACAAAAAGGAGGCATTGAAAATGAAAAAATATGTTTTGATTGCGGCTTTGGTGATTCTGCCATTCCTGCTGTTCGGATGCGTAAGTAATGGCGATTCCGGAAACGGGGGCAATGGCGCGGCAGCGGGGAAAACTGTAAGCATGCAGAATTTTGCATTCGGCCCTGCGGAAATCACAATAAAGAAGGGCGATACGGTAAAGTGGACAAACTTGGATTCTGTTGCGCACACAGTAACTTCTGATGACGGGGCATTTGATTCCGGCCTGCTGAGCCAGAATGCATCGTGGAGCAAAACATTCAATGAGGCTGGAACTTTTGAATACCACTGCACTCCGCATCCATACATGAAGGCAAAAATAATTGTAGAGGAGTAAATGCAATGGTAAAATTTGACGGCTTCGGCCCTGAAAAAATCCTTGAAGTGCACAATGCAAAGGTGGGAATGCACGGCTTCCTTGTTATTGACAATACCGCCTTAGGCCCGGGAAAGGGCGGCATACGCATGACGGGAACTGTTGATGCAGAGGAAGTATTCAGGCTTGCGCGCACAATGACATGGAAATGCGCGCTTGCCGAAGTTCCCTTCGGTGGCGCAAAATCAGGGATTGTTGCAGATCCATCCAAAATGTCGGATAAAAAGAAGCTTGATATAATTGCTGCTTTCTCCAAATCGCTCAAATCATTGTGCCCAAGCGAATACATTGCCGCGCCTGACATAAATACGGGGGAGAGGGAAATGGAAGTGTTTGCGAAGGCAAATGGCAATATGAAAAGCTGCACAGGAAAGCCTGAGAAATTAGGGGGGCTCCCGCACGAGCTCGGAAGCACTGGCTTCGGGATATATCATTCGGCAAAGGCAGCATGCGATTTTTTGAAAAGAGATATGGGGAAAATGCGCTTCTCGGTTGAGGGCTTCGGGAATGTTGGATTTTTCGCGGCAAAATACATTTCCGGGGCGGGGGCAAAATTGTGCGCTGTTTCAGACTCGAAAGGCGTTGCATACAGAAAGGACGGGCTTGATTTTGCAAAGCTTTCTGAAGTAAAGAAAAAAACCGGCTCTGTAATTAATTATCCCAATGCAACAGTGCTCCCGAATTCTGAGATAATTTCCATTCCTGCCGATATGCTTGTAACTGCTGCTGTGCCAGACCTAATAAACATTCACAATGTTGATGATGTGAAGGCGAAACTGATAATTGAGGGCTCGAATATTCCAATAAAGCACGAGGTTGAGAATTTGCTTGCGAAAAGGAAAATCCTTGTAATTCCTGATTTCGTTGCGAATGCCGGAGGCGTAATAAGCAGCTATGTGGAGCACACCAGCGGCAAAAAGGAAAGGATGATGAAGTTGGTGGAGCAAAAAATAACGAAAAACACCAGGCTTGTGCTTAAGAGAATGCAGAGCAATTACTGCACGAGGTGCGCCGCGCTTGACATTGCAAAAAGGCGCGTACTCAAAAAATGCAAGCCCTGCAATGCCATGCTAATAAGTTGATTGAAATGGCCTTATACGATTTGATAATAATTGGCGCCGGTCCTGCGGGAATTACCGCTGCAATTTATGCGGCGCGGCAGAAGCTCAAAACCCTTGTTATTTCCAAGGATGTGGGAGGGCAGGTTGCATTGACGGCAGACATAGAAAACTGGATTGGCTACCAGTTCATTACCGGAAGCGAGCTGACAAAAAAATTCGATGAGCATATTGAGGCATACAAGGACACTATCGGGTTGGAATTGGGGACCGAAATTATCGGGATAGGGAGGAAAAATTCAAATTTCCTTGCAAAAACAAAAAGCGGGACTTATGAATCAAGGGTTGTTATTATCGCTTCGGGAAAAAAGCCCCGCCCATTAAATGTTCCCGGGGAGCAGGAATTCAAGGGGAAAGGCCTTACCTATTGCGCAGTCTGCGATGCGCCGCTTTTCCCGAGAAAGGATGTTGCAGTAATAGGCGGGGGAAATTCAGCATTGGAAGCCGCGCTGCAATTGACAAAAATCGCAAACAAGGTTTATCTCATAAACAAAAACCCCGCAATGAAGGGGGAAAAAGCAATAATTGACAAGGTTGAGAAAAATCCAAAAGTGGAAAAAGTATATAACTCAATTACAAAGGAGATTCTGGGGGATAAATTTGTGAATGCAGTAAGGGTTGAGCAGAACGGGAAAGAGCGCAGGATAAATGTGCAGGGGGTTTTTGTTGAAATTGGGCTTATCCCGAATACTGATTTTGTGGATCTTGCCGGGAAAAACAAGTACAATGAGATTATAGTGAACTCAAGCACCGAAACAAATGTCCCGGGGCTTTTTGCAGCGGGGGATGTTGCGGATGTGCCTGAAAAGCAGATTGTAGTGGCAGCAGCAGAGGGCTGCAAGGCGGCGCTTGCAGCCGCGCGCTATCTTGCGAAATTGAAATGAAATTCAGGTTACGCCGCTTGGCATTTCCCTTTTTCCAAGGGCCCAGTCCCTGAGGTTTTCATAATCAGTTTCCCCGCAGAAGGCTTCCCCTGTTTTCGCATTATAGAATGCAGGAACTCCAACAGTTCCGCAGGCCTCCTCAAACAGCTCTGCAAGCTGCTCCATCCTCTGCGCATTTGCGGAATTGTGCCATACCTCGTATTTCTCGATTTTTATGCCCAATTCCTTTTCCAGTTTTTCAACAAGCGGCTTCATTACGGCGCAGTGCGGGCATTCCTCTCCATAGAACTCAATAAGCGGCCCCTCATCGCGCGCTTTATCTGTTTTCTTAATCATGCTCTTTTCTTTTGTCAAACAATTCAGCGCATTTCTCGGAGCAGAACCAAAGGGTTTTTTCCCCAACCTTGCGCTCAATCACTTTCTCATCCATGTTCATCTGCTTTCCGCATTCTCCGCATTCCACCACTTCCAGCTCCTCATGGCCTTCCATGAAGCCGGCTTCCGCAGGGGAAATTTCGTCCTCTTCCAGCCCCTCATCGCGCTGCTTCTCGTCGTAAATATTCTCATCTTCCGTCTCAACTGGTTTTTTTGCCATGCTATCAGCTCCTTATGTGAGTTATAAAATTGGGTCTTATTATTTAAAAATAAGTAGGTTTCATAATTAAAATAGCATGGGGATACCAAAAAGGCGAATTCTGAAGAAATTAAGAGAGAAGAACATATCTAATTATTTTTCTATGCTGCTACAAAAGCGCGGAATACTCCCGCGGAAAACAGAAACTATAAAATGCCTCAAGACTCTGGAACATCCAACTCAGTTAGGAGAGTTATATGTCACATATATTAAAAAATATGATGAGTATCCTCCGCTTATAGATTTTATCAATGATGCAGGCGGTAGAAATGCAGGAAGATATATAAATTGGGTTACAAACAAATACGGCTCTGAAGAGCTGTTAAAGCGACTGGCATACAAGTTAGAACAAGCAACAGCAGATGCAAGGAATATTGATAAGATAATCAAACGCAAATCAATCAAATAGTTTAGCAGTTAACTTATTTTATAAGCGCAATGAATATTTCCTGCCAGAACTGCTCCTGCCACATGTTGATTTTGTTTTTGTTTGTAAGGAAAAGGCAGGGGATGAATGTTTCAATAATCCCAATCGCATCCTTTCCAGAAACAAGCCTTGAGAAAAGCACCAGCCCCTGGGAGTCTGCCATATCTTTTATGAGAGCATAAGTGCTTTCAATCTTTTCAGCCATTGTTGCCTCATCGCTGTAATTTATCGCGAATTCAACAGGCTTAAGCTCCTTTGCAAAAAGGGATTTTGTTTTCTTGCTCTTTGAGAGCATTGCATCAATTGTTTCAACAAGCTCTTCCAATGAAATTTTCCCTTCCCTCATGCGCCTTGGGGTCCTTAATTCAGGAATGAAACGCTGCATCAGCTTCTCTTCAGGGGTTAATTCCCTCAGCTCATCCTCTTCCTCCTCAATGCTGCTTAATTTAAGCACCCTTGCCTTCAGCTTAAGGAGAATTGCGCTTGCAAGTATTGCATTTGCAGGAAACCTCAAATCAAGCCTGCTAAGGGTGGAAATTTTCTGGAGGTATTTGTCCGCGAGGGCGCATATGTCAATGTCCCAGGGGTCCATCTGCTCTGTCCTTATCAAATCAAGCAGCATGGATTTCCATTCGGGCGCGTGAATTAATTCAACCAAATCAACTGGCTTCTGCGCAACCTGCGCTTCAGCAGTTTCCTGCAAATCCATGTGCTCCTGCATGCAATAAATTAGGATTGAGGAGTATTTAAACCTTAAGTCCCTTCCTGCCATGAGGAGAGGTATTTCTTCTGCTCCGCTGTAAGCACATCCCTCTTTATGCCTGTTGCCTGCAACTGCAGTTCCGCGATTTCCCCATCAACTTCCTCAGGCAATACATGCACTCCTGCATTCAGCTTGCCCTTGTTTTTTATCCCATACTCGACAGCAAGCGCCTGCCCGCAGAATGAAAGCGACATCACAATGCTTGGATGCCCCTCGGCAGCAGCGAGGTTAACCAGCCTTCCCTCGGCGCATAAATAAATTTTCCTGTTGTTTGGCAGAACATACTCGTCCAATTGCCAGCGAATCCTGCGCTTTGATTTCGCGATTTTTTCAAGGCCTGCAACATCAATTTCCACATCAAAATGCCCTGAATTCGCAAGAATTGCTCCGGATTTCATTTCCCTCATATGTTCAGTGCGGAGGGCGTGCTTGTCGCCTGTTACTGTTACGAAAATATCCCCTATTTTTGAAGCTTCCTCAATTGGCATTACCCTGTAGCCGTCTGTTGCTGCCTGAAGCGCCTTTATGGGCTCCACTTCGCACACAATCACATTTGCGCCCATTCCGCTGGCGCGCAGAGCAACTCCCTTTCCGCATGAGCCATAGCCTATAACAACAAAAATCCTGCCCGCAATCAATACGCTTGTGGCGCGGAGTATTCCATCAATTGTGCTCTGCCCTGTTCCGTAGAAATTATCAAAAAGATGCTTGGTTTTGTTGTCATTCACTGCAATTACAGGATATTTCAGCGCATTGTCCTTTTCCATCGCGCGAAGGCGTATAACTCCCGTTGTTGTTTCCTCAGTTCCGACAATTAAATTCTTCAGCAATTCAGTGTGTTTTGTGTGTATTTCAGAAATCAAATCGCAGCCGTCATCAATTGTAACATTCGGCTTGAAATCCAGTACCTTGTTCAAATTATCATAATACTCTTCCTTGCTTTCGCCCTTCCACCCATAAACATTTACGCCTTCCTTTGCGAGAGCAGCGGCAACATCATCCTGTGTTGATAAAGGATTGCAGCCTGTTATTGCGACTTCAGCGCCCCCTGCAATGAGAGTGCGGACCAATGCGGCGGTTTCCTTTGTAACGTGCAGTGCCATTCCTATGCGCAATCCTCTTAAGGGCTTTTCCTTCGCAAAGCGCTCCTTTATCTTCAAAAGCGCGCCCATCTGGGATTCCGCCCATTCAATATTCATTGCTCCCTGTTCCGCAAGCGAGATGTCCTTTACCGCATAAGTCATTCCAATTCCTCCATACAAATTCAATTTGCAAACGTTTTAAAACTCAACTATTTTTTTCATTTCGCCATAGCGCTTTTCAATCTCATCGTTTGTAAGCCTCTGCAGCCTGCTTAGCGAGAAGCCCTCGGCATTGAAGCTTGCAATTACGCTTGCGTAAATTATTCCCTTCCTGAAGCGCGCCTCTGAAATTTCCTTGTGGCTTGCGAAATAGCCCATCAGTGCGCCTGCAAAGCAGTCCCCGCAGCCTGTGGGATCAACAACATCCTCCAATGGATAGCCGGGGGCGGAAAAATGCGAATGGTCTGTAAATAGAAGCGCGCCATGCTCGCCCTTCTTTATTATTGCATATTCCGAATCCAATTTTAAAATTTCCCTTGCTGCCTTAATTAAATTGTGGGTATTGAAAAGCATTCTCGCTTCAGAATCATTCATCAGCGCAATGTCCGCCTTCTTCACAACTTCAAGCACCTTTTCCTTTTTTGATTTTATGTAAAAGTCCATTGTGTCTGAAACCGTGAGCTTCGGCCTTGCGCGCATCTGGGAAAGAACATCAAGCTGCTCTTCGGGAGGCACGTTCCCGAGAAATAAAAATTCTGAATCCCTGTAATTTTCAGGAAGTTTGGGCTTGAAGTCCGCGAGCACATTCAGTTCAGTTTTGAGCGTGTGCGCAACATTCACATCATACTCATACAGCCCGTTCCAGCGGAATGTTTTGCCGTTTGCTTTCTTTTCAATCCCATCAAGATTTATGCCGCGCTTCTGCAGCAGTTCCAAATGCCCCTGCGGGAAATCATCCCCTATTACGCTTACAATTCCGGGTTTTGAGAAAAATGAGGCGGCATATGAGGCATAGGACGCAGAGCCTCCGAGCGCGTTTTTCACTTCCCCGAACGGGGTTTTCACATCATCAAGGCCCATTGAGCCGATAATGACCAGATCAGGCGTTGCCATAAGCATTCACTTCATGCGCTTTTCAATAATTTCCAGGACCCTTGGCATTATTTTATCCACTTCATCGCTGGCATCAATTTCAGCCAGCATGCCTTTTTTTTCATAATAATCAATGAGGGGCTTTGTTTGCCTGTCATATTCTTCCCAGCGCACTCTTATTGCAGCTTCGGTATCATCATCCCTCTGGTATAATTCCCCCCCGCATTTGTCGCAAATTCCGGGAACTTTCGGCGGAATGTTCTTTATGTGGTAAATTGCGGCGCATTTTCTGCAGGTTCTTCTCCCGGTAAGCCTTTCAAGCAGAACTTTGTCCGAAGCTGTGAAATTCACAACCAAGTCAATTTTCATGCCGAGTTTTTTCTGCATTCCTTCAAGCAGCCTTACCTGCTCCATGCTTCTCGGATAGCCGTCAAATATGAAGCCGTTTTTGCAGTCCGCCTCCTGAATGCGCTTTTCAATAAGGGCGCTTATCTGCTCCGGCTTTACCAGGTGCCCTGAATTTATAACGCTTTCAATTTCCCTTCCCATCGGGCTTTTCTTTGCAATCTCCTCGCGCAACAGATCTCCGGCGCTTATTTTCGGCCATTTGTATCTTTCAGCCAGGCGCGATGCGTAAGTGCCTTTTCCAACCCCCTGCTTCCCGAGAAAAATAAGATTCATAAGCCGCTCACCAATAAAATCAAATCAATAAACTTTAAAATCAAGCACGGTCTGCACTGTGCTCGCGGAAAATGGCCTTACGATGCGCTTCTGGAGGATTTTTATTTTTTTCCCGTATTTCTGCGCAATTTGCTTTATTATTGCAATTGATGCAGCATATGGATTTTCAGTCGGCCCAAAATGATAGTAATGCACAATCCCGCCCTCCTTTTTAAGCGCAATAAATGCGCTGTCCAGAAAATGCTCCGAGGTTTTCGGCATTGGCATCACAATCCTGTCGCATTTTCCTTTCAGCAGTTTTGGGGCGATTTTATTCACATCCCCTTCAATCGCCTCAACCTCATTTTCAGCATGGTTCAATGCAATGTTATCAAGCGCCTGCCTGTGCGCAAGGGGATTCAGCTCAACAGCATATATTTTTTCAGCAAGAGGCTGCTTTTTTGCAATCACAACCGCAAAGGGGCCAACGCCTGAGAAAAATACCGCAACAGCCTCTTTGGGCTTCACAAGCCCGGCAATCCTTTTCCTTTCTGTTGAAAGCCTCGGGGAGAAAAACACATCCGCAAAATCAATCTCAAAAATGCAGCCGTGCTCCCTGTAGTGCGCGGTTTTCTGCGCCTTTCCCGCAATGAGCTCTACCTTCTGCGTGCGGTATTCCCCTGAATGCGCGCCTGCAATCCTATAAACCGATTTGAGGCCTGGATTCAGTTCAATGAGGGTTTTTCCGATCAGCCTGCCCCGCTTCTCAAGCCCTTCTGGGATTTCAATTACCGCAACATCTCCCAAAACATCAAAGCTGGAAATTAAATGTTGTAATTCTGATTTTGTGAGTTTTGCAGAAAGCGCCTCCCTGAGGCTTCTTGGCTTCTGGATGTTCTGCTCAAAATCCTTTTTTGAAATTTTTGCATTTAATTTCACGATTTGTAATTTTTCATGCGCATTGGGCTCCCTGAGCAGCGCGAAAATCACCTTTTCATTGGCGTGAAGTGGCTTGAGCTTTCCATTCAGCAGCCTTTTCCCTACAAGCAGATTGTGCAGCTTCTGCGCATTTCGCTTCTCAATTTCTATCCCAAGTGCCCGCATAATAGATATAAAACATTAATGGATTTAATAAATACTGTATGTTTGAGGAAATTGGCCAGTTTGTTCAGCAGACCTTTGTGAACCGCCTGCAGACCGGCGGAATGTACAATTTTGTCGAGACAATAATATATGCGCTCATACTGATTTCAATTGCGTTCTTTGTTGTTTATCCCTTCTTTGACAGGAGGAAAATAAAATTTGATTTTAAATTCGTGCTTGCCGTCCTTCCGTATGTTGTGCTGGGAAGCGCGCTGCGCGTCTTTGAGGATCTGCACCTTGTGCCGAGAAGCGTGAATCCGCTTGAAATATGGTTCTATACAATCACCCCGGGAATTTACCTTGCAATCGGAATTTTCACAATACTTGCGCTTGTCGCTTCAATTTACGCAGGCAGGAGAATGGGCTGGAATGTGCTGAATGTATTTCGCAATATCGGCATAATCGGCGCAATTCCAATACTTGCAATTGACATAATCAATTTCAAAATCCCGATCGGCGCGGTTTCATTCATTTCAATCCTGTTCCTTGCGGCGCTTGTGAGCTTTGCTGTAATGATTGCAGTTTCCGCAATAAGGAAGGGCTTTTTCACTGACAGGATGAATGCGCTTGCGCTCTTTGCGCAGATGCTGGATGCAAGCTCTACTTTCTTTGCTGTCGGCTTCCTTTCGTGCGGAGAGCAGCACCCCCTTACAAACGCGATTCTGCAAATTACGCCCGCGCTTTTCTATGTCGTGAAGATTGCTGTTGTGCTTCTGATTTTATATTATGTTGACAAGGAGCTGAAAAACCAGAACCTCAAGGATTTCATCAAACTATTGATTATTATATTGGGATTCGCGCCGGGAATGAGGGATGCGCTTACCGTGGCAGTAGGAACCTGCCTGTAGGGGGCTGTAAAAATGATGCTAAGAAAACCAAGCAGTTCCATAAGGCGTGCAAAAATGGGAAGGGACTTCCTTAAATTACAAATGGCTGAAATTGAATTGCCTGGCGGGTTTGCCAGGAGCTCGAAGAAACACGAGGCAACACCTGCAGAAAAAGAGGATGCCCGTAAAAAAATCACGGCTATGAAAGAGCTCCTTAAAACGCTTGAAAAAGTGCGGAAGTGAAACCCATGCCACTGAAAAGACCTTATAAAAAGCCGGTTCTGGAAAGAATGAAAATGTCTGAAATTAACAAGGAACTTCTACTGCAGGAGAAGGAAGTTGCCGGATGGGAAAGGCTCCAGAGGGAAACCGGGCACGTTATGGACCCTGTGGAGAAGAAGAACTTCAAGAATACTCTTGAGAATCTCAAATCAGGGCTTGGCAGGCTGAAAAATATCAAGAGCGAGGCTGACAAGATAACTGAAACGCCGCTGTCAAAATACAAAAAGAATCTTTCGCAGGAACTGTTAAAAATTGCGAAGCAATTCCGCGGCACTGGCGCAAACGGCATCAGGAGGGCCCAGCTCGGCTATTTAACGCGCGAAGAAAAGAAATTGCTGGGCGGGCTTGACAGGATGCTTGATTTCAGAAGCCAGGCGCGCAATGACTTTCAATTTAAAAAGATTGCTGAAAGCACTGCCAGAATGGAAGATTATGTGAAATATCTTAATAGGGTTATAGAAAAATACAAAGGGAAACTATAAAAGGAAGGTAATATGCCCTCAAAATACATAAATAATATTTCAAAACAACTCAGAAAAATTGAAAGGACCAGCGGAAAGGGATTCATAAAAAGAAAGAAACTGGAGCTTCTGCTGCTCGAAAGGCGGATTTTGGGGCATGAGCAGGCCTATGCCACAAGGATGTATAAAAGGGACTGGCCAAAGCACAACCTTAGCCAGAAAAGAAGGTTGGTATTCAAGCGCTCAGCAGAGCAGAAGAAAAACCAAATCAGATATATTGACGGGCTGATAAAGGGGCTTTTTGCGGGGAAATGAAATGCTTTACATTATTGGAATTGGACTTAAGCCTGAGCATATTACGCTGGAGGCGCTGCGTGCGCTTGAGGAATGCGAGGATATCTACCTTGAAACATACACGAGCGCTTTTGCGGAGGGGGATTTGAAGGGGCTGAAAAAGGCGGTTGGCGGGAAGAAAATAAATTTATTGGACAGGGAACAAGTGGAAGAGGAATTTGCACAGAACATAATGCCTAATGCAAAAAATGAGGATGTTGCGCTGCTTGTTTTCGGCGCCCCGCTGTTTGCAACAACCCATGTGCAGCTGCTGATTGACGCAAAGGCGCTGAAAGTAAAAACCAGGGTTGTGCAGGGCATTTCAGTTCAGAATTTCCTTCCTGAAACAGGGCTGGATGCGTATAAATTCGGGAGGATTGCAACGATTGTTGCGCCGGAGGAGAATTACGCGCCTGAATCATTCTATGAAATAATTGAGGGAAATTTCGCAAACGGGCTGCACACACTCTGCCTGCTTGACATAAA
>JACPJC010000007.1 GCA_016187745.1 Candidatus Iainarchaeum sp.
AATTGCATTTGCTTTTACGGTGTCATTCCCTGAAAACAGGCTGAGCGCCATAAGCGCAAACGCATTCCCCCATACCGCGTGCGTTCCAATCTGCCCTGAGCTATCCTGATGCGTAAGCAGCCAATTGAGCGCCCTTGCGGTCGAATCCTCAAGCGCCAAATCCACGGAAATTGCAGAATAATCCGCAACAGTGATTGTTGCAGTTTTCTCGCCATTGTCTTTTTTTGCTTTAATTTCATAAGCGTCTTTTTTGAGCGTTAAGCTCTTGCTTAATGCGCCCTGCGCATTTGTGCTCCCAATGAGAATCCCATTCAGATAGATTTGCGCATTCTCAATCGCATTTGCACTTGAATCCTTCACATTCACCGTAAGTGAAGTATCGGAGGGCCAGTCGGAATATGCCATTTCAATTATTTCCCCGTCCGCAGGCACATATGCGCTTATCCCAACGGGCGCAAGCGCAGTGTAATTCGTCCAGAAGAGCCAGTATTCCGTTGCAGAGCTTGCAATGCCGTTTATTGAATTAACATACCATCCAAAAGTTTCATTATACACCAAATCCAGATTTATCCCGTTGGAATTTGCAGCACTTGCAAATGCGCTGAAGGCATTCGCATCATCCGCAAGAGCTATTGCCTGCGAAACATCAGCCCCCTGCCCCGCAGGGAAATTGTAAATAACAGTAACGGATTTTGCGGAAGCAAAACCAAGCGCAAAAACCAGAAATATGCACAGGAGAATCTTAATCTGGGATAACATATCCCAAATTATATGCCATCGGATTTTTAAACATATGTGCGGAGCGGGGCAAATAAGTTTCAGTGGAAATCTACTCCCGAAAGACATTAAAAGGGAAAATTGATAATTTAAGTATGACTGGCTATCTTATAGATTTAAATCTACTTGATGACAAAACAGACACAAAATCAACATCTTTACATGCGAAAATAGATAATTTGGGCTTTACAGATATAGACTCAGCTAAGGTGAATATGCACAACTATTCGGCTGATTCTGTATCAGGCTGGCTCAAAGGGGAGTATCCAATTCCTATAAGGGTATTACGTAGCCCAAATAGCATGAAAAATAGGATAGAATATCTGTGCTGTAAGGCCTCCCTGCATAAAGTGAAACTCCCAAAGCTTGATTATAATTTAAGTTATTTTTTAGGCGTGATTTTTGGGGATGGGCATGTTCGTAATCATTTCAGAAAAAAAGGTTATAGGTATTTTGAAATTGCCATTCAGAAGAAAAGAACACAATATTCTGAATTTATTCTCCCAATGCTAATTGAAAGCATCTTTGGCATAAGACCTCGAAAGCACATTCGCAAAAATGATAAAAACATAATTACTCTCAGCATTAATTCAAAAATTATATCCAGGTTACTTACAAATATTTTTAGTTTTTCATATGGTAAAAAATCAGCCAAAACAATTGACATAATCAAAGAATTACCAAGAAGTTTGCAATTGGGCTTCGTTGCAGGCTTATTTGATACGGATGGCGGAGTTTGTTGGAATTCTTATTCGTTTTGCAATTCATCTAAAAAGGCCGTTCTATTTGTTAGAGATATTCTATCCAAGGAAGGCATTTTAACAAAACTTTACCCGCAGAAAAATGGGAAATTCAAATGGTATCAGGTTTACATAATAAAAAAGGACAAAGAAAAATTCCTCAAATTATTGTCTCTTAAAAATAAAAGCAAATATGCCACGGGCGAGATTTGAGCTCGCGACCCCTACATATCCCAAACCTGGAAGGTTTATGAGTATCACCCCGGCATCAAAATATTTAGCCGGCGTAGTGCTCTAACCAGGCTGAGCTACCGTGGCAATAAGGGCATAATGCCCTTATCAACCCCAAGCTTGCCAGTCCTTGAGTTGATAATGTAATAACTAAAACCAAGAAGGCATAAAAAGGTTGAGTTTTGCTATGCAAGCCGGCTCTTCACTTCAATTGCGTGGTTGTGCAGCAGAATGCGGTCCGCGTATCCGATAAAAAGCCCTGTTTCCAGAACCCCCGGAATTTTTCTTCCCTGGTAATCCAGGTCCTCATGGGAATAAATCTCATCCACTTCCACATCAATTATGTAGTTTCCGCTCTCTGTTTTGAATGGAACTTCCTTAACCTTGCGCAGTTTTGCCCTTCCAAGGGTCTGCAATTGCAAAAGGGTGCGCTTCCACCCGAAAGGGCAGACCTCAAAGGGAATTTCCCCGTGCAGTTTCTTCACAAAATCCTCCTTTCGCGCGATAACAACAAGCACATTAGCAAACTGCGCAATCATTTTGTCCCGCACCAATGAATTCGTGCTGCGCTTTATGTAATTGTAGTGCTCATCAACCTGCTCAACAAACTCAAATGCGATGTCCGGATTCACATCATTTATGCTCGCGGATTGCAGGCCAAATTCGTGCATGAGCGCCGCGATTTTAACGGAAGTTGGAATTACGCTTATTTGGAGGGTTTCATGCTCAATTCTCAATGCCAATTTTTTGAGAAAGACATCCGCCAAATCTGCTGTTCCAAAAGCAACAACCTGCCTGTCATTTATGTATTTCTTCACAAGCTCTTCAATTATGTCGGAATTAAGCATGTTTTCCTATCCTATTATAAATTCCGGGTTTATAATTGTTCTCTTCATTGGCCGGCATTTTTGGGAAAAAAAAAACAAACAGGAAAAGCCATGGAAAAGCCCGGGGGGGCTTTGCGAAGCAAGAGAGTTAATTTGGAACCTGCAGGCTTCAGCCCTTTTTAAAAGCGCTGAATTCCCCTATGAGCCCGAATTCCTTGTTCAGGACAAAGGTTCCCTTTAGCTGGTCTGTTGTAAATGTAGAGCTGAACTCCATTCCTGACAATGAAGCCGTAAATTGCGCGCGCGAACCCCCGACAGTTCCTGATATTGCGCCCATTGCATTCTCTCCCGCCGGCCAGCTTCCGCATGCGCCTTCAGTCTTTTCGGTCAATTTTGTTTGTGTAAGCCACCAGGAGCCCTGCAGCTGATTTCCGCTTTGCTTCAAATCAAACCTGAATGTCCCTTCAAAGAAGCATACCGGGCTTCCTATGTTGTCATGCCAGGTGGCTCTCCCTTCCCAGTTTCCAGTTAAATTCCGCGCAGGGCTTAATCCCCCAAAATCAATATTCCCCAACCTGATATCAATAATCCCTAAAATTTGGAGGGTCATCACAATTAATACCGCTATAACTATTATAAGGGGCAAAATTGCACCGGCCGTCAAGCCCTTTTCATCCTGCACATAACTATGAATAAAAACGAAGTATATAAGACTATCTTCCGGATGAAAAAATTACGGAATTGCAGGGGGAATGCAAAAGCGGGATTTATATGCTTCTTTTAAATGGAATCCTCATGCACAATATCTTTCATGCTTCTGCGCTCCGTAGCAAAGGGAATTTCCTTTGCGTAAGCAACCGGCATTATGCACGCAACCTTCATATTTTTTTCTGCGCGGATTATTTCCGCGATTTTCCCCTCATCAAATGCGCCAATCCAGCAGGTGCACAAGCCAAGCGCTGTTGCAGCAAGCTGCGCATATGATGCAGCAATAGCTGCGTCCTGAATTGCATACAATTCCTTTCCGCGCGCCCCGTAACTTGCATTCCTTTCAGGGCTTGAAACAAAAACCAAAACAACAGGCGCATTTGCAATAAACTGCTGGTGCGCCACATCCGCAATCTTTTTCTTTTTCTCAGCGCCCTTCACAACAACAATCTCATAAGCCTGCCTGTTGCCCGCGCTCGGGGCGGAATTAATTGCAAGGAGCAATTTGCCAAGTGTTTGCTCCGCAATCGGCTTATCCCTGTAGGCGCGCACTGAATGCCTTTCTGAAAGAACCCTGAAAAAGTCCATGCAATATAATTTAGGGAAAGTAGTATTAAAGTTTTCGGCTTCATGCCTTTAGCGCGCTTGCAATTGCAGTCTTTTTTGTTTTTCCTTCAGTATCAAGTTCAGCATAAAATTTTATGAGCTCAAGTTCCAATGCCATCAGCTTCTGCACAAATGCGCTTTTCTCATTCAGCTTATAGAGTTTTGTTTTCCCAAATCTCCGCGTTTCTTTCACAATTCCAAGCCGCACTAATTTTTCCCACAATCCAAACAAGCTTCCCCAACTAGTGTTTGCGGACCTGCAGAGCTCAGTCTTGCTGTAATCCAAGCCCCGGTTCTCAACCAGAAAATCCAGTATCCTGATAAGCGGATAATCGCCAAAAAACTCAATCAATACCGATTTGTTTTCTTCCATACGGTCCATTATCTATTGAATATAGAGCCATTTATATATCTGATTGTTCAATAGTCAATTAAATGACTATTACCTTCACCGGCGATTTGGTCTAGAAAGTATTTAAAGTTGTATTTCCGCACTTTCCATAAAATGGATGAAGAAGAGTTAAAGGCAAGGATATTGCACAAATTGACCAGGCATAGGCTGTGGAAAGGGAAACACACAGCATTTGAAAACCTCCAGAAAGGACTGCCATCACATCTTGGAAATGAGGCTAAAAAAATTGCAAACTGGCTAATCAAAGAAAATTTCATCCTATGCAAGCCAACTAACTATGGCTTGCAAGTTTCGCTGAATCCGGGAAGGAAAAAGGAGATAATTGAAATTATTGAGAAGTATTTCGCAGAGGAGTTCTGAAATCATTTCTAAAAGCCCTGGGGGAGAATTGCACTCCCGACCTATTCCTTACCAAGGAATTGCTCTGCTGACTGAGCCACCAGGGCACAGATAAATTTTAACCAAAAAAAAGTTTATATAGGGATGCTTGCCCCGCCGGATCATTCCACAATCTTCACTATCTTTTCCAATTCGCTCAGCTTAATGTTCTGCTGCTTCCCAGTGCACATGTCGCGCAAAGTGATTTCCTTGTTCTTCAGCTCATCCTCGCCGATTATAACAGCATATGGCACATTCAGCTTGTTGGCAGTGGCCAGCACTTTCCCCAGCCTTCCTGCAACAAGGTTCATCCTTGTGTTTATTCCCAGTTCCCTCAACCTCTGCGCAACCTCCATTGCCGCAATGACAATCTTCTCATCATCCCCCACATTAATTACAAAAACCTCTGTTAGCTCAGGAAGCTTTATTTTCTCCTCTGCAACATCCAATATCCTGTCAATCCCAAAGCTTATCCCTACCGCAGGAGTCGGGGCGCCCCCATAATTCTCAATCAGCCTGTCAAATCTCCCCCCCGCGGCGCAGCTCCACTTTCCCGAGCAAATGACCTCATACACACTTCCCGTGTAGTATTCCAATCCCCGCGCAAGCGACAAATCAATTTTTACATATTTTCCTATTCCAAGTTTCCCAAGCAGCTCAAGCAATTTTCTCATTTCATCCAATACGGACAGATCCGCATTGCTCTTTTTCAGAAGTTTTTCAGCATCATCCAAATCGTTTTTCTTTACAACCCCAACAATCTGCGCATTTATGTTTTTCCCAGCAAGCTCCTTTTCAACCCCTTCCCAGCCAATCTTATCCAGCTTGTCAATGCTCCTGAAGGCATCATTTATCCGCGCCTTTTCAACCCCGCATGAAAGCGCAATCTCCTCAAGCAATCTCCTGTTATTTATTTTTATGTAGAATTCAACCCCCAATTTTCTGAAAATATCAACAGTTATTTGCAAAATTTCAAGCTCCCCCGCATTCCCCCTAACCCCTATAATATCCACATCAGCCTGCGTGAATTCCCTGTAGCGGGAAGTAGTTGGCTTGTCATACCTGTATGCAGTTCCAATCTGATAGCGCCTGAATAGTGGATTCAAAAGCTGCGGGCTGTTTGCAACAATGCGCGCAAGCGGAACAGTCAAATCAAAGCGCAATCCCAGTTCCCTGCCGCTTTTGTCCTTGAAGTAATAAAGCTCCTCCTTTATTGCCTCTCCGGCGCTGCCTTTTGCCGCAAGCAAATCAAAATATTCAACAACAGGGGTCTGCACTGGCGCGAACCCATAGCGCTCAAAAACGCCCCTGCACAAATCCTCAATGTACTGCTTCTTGCGCATCCTTTCAGGCATATAATCCTGCATGCCCTTTACAGTTTGGAATTTTTCGCTCATATTCCGTTCTCCGATTTCCCAAAAGGGCCGCGGCCGAGATTCGGACTCGGGTCTAGGGCTCCACAGGCCCCAATGCTGGACCACTGCACCACCGCAGCCATTAAGCTTTTTTGAAACTTTGATAAGTAGGAATAAGGGGAATAAAATGCTTTTGGAAGCGCCTTCGCAGCGCCAAATAAATCAGGATAAGCGCGGCTATCCGCAGCAGCAACAGCCTTTCTTTTTCTTTCCGCCAATGTGAAGGCAATCACTTTCCATAAGAATCAATATTATTTGTGCGCGAAAGCATTTAAATATGTTTTGCTATGCGCGCATCAAATTAAGCGCCTGCCTGTAGTGCGCTTGAAAGGCCCCCTGTGTTCTGTGAGAAAAGCCCATGCGCTTTTGCCTGTCATTTTCACCAGCCTGCATCTGCCTCTTTCGTCGCGCCTCACATGGCTGTTCCAGATTTTTTTTATTTTCGGACTTGTAAATTTTTCAATAAACTCAAAATTCCCTCTATCAATCCTCATGGGCCCGCTTTCCATTTGCTTCAAATATACCCTTGCAATGCTGTCTGCCATGTATTGGTCATTAACCATATCATGGGCCTCAAAAGCGGCTTCCATGAGTTTTTTGCCGCTCTTCTGTTCAGTCATAAGTAATTTGCGCCTTTAGTATATTTAAGCATTCCTGCCCCATCCCCCATCAAAAATATTAAATATAACAATTATGTAATAGCTTACAGAAAACATGGCTTGGGAATTCCAGATAGTGCATTTCCTGCATCTGGTCTTTATAATATGGGGCGTTGGCGGCGCAACCATTTCAACCATCCTGATGCTCAAGGCGGAGAAAGAGCCCGCGCTCATGCCGAGCGCAATGAAATTCCTTGGCAGCATCTCAAAGCTGATTTGGATTGCAATAATAGGGCTGATTATAACAGGTATTATTTCAGCGGCAATGGGCGCAGGAAAAAATTACTATGACCCGACAATCCTCTCAATAAAGCACATAGTTGTTGCGCTGATTATCATCCTCGGCGCAAACATAAGCCTCAGGCTTGTGCCAAAAATGAGAAAAATTTCCCCGGCCCCTGGAAGCGCGCCAAGCCCGGAATTCCTGAAAACCAAAACGCACATGAAAATAGAGGCGGCATTCTCGCTTGTTTTATGGTATGTGGTTGTGGCGTTGAGCGTAATCATGTAATTTTATATACCTGAATGCGCCTTATTATCACTGAGAAAAATGGCTGCTGAAGTCCTCCCCCTTACAACAATCGGCATAATAATTGTAATTGCAATAGCGCTCAGCATCCTGGTAAAAAAACTGAATTTGAATCCGGTTCTCGGCTTCATTATTGCGGGCTTTTTACTGGGGCCTTTTGCGCTCGGCTTTCTGCACCCCACAGAGGCGCTTGTTGTGGGCTTCGGGGAAATAGGGCTGTTCATACTGCTGTTCTATTTGGGGCTGGAGCTCTCGCTCAAGGATTTTATTGCAGCAGGAAGCGCTGCATTCGGCCTTGCGCTGATTGACATGGCTGCGCTTATAGGGATAGGTATTGCTGTTGCATATCTCTTCGGGTTTTCAATACTGTTCTCAGTTATTGTGGGCTTCATGCTATTTTCAACAAGCACTGCGATTGTTGCAAAATTCGCGATTGATAAAGGCATAATAAAGCAGTATCCTGTAAGGCTTGCAATTTCAATTCTCATCCTCCAGGATTTCCTCGGAATTCTTCTTTTGGTGTTTGTGACAAGCCTTTCTGCAGCGGGCTCAACGCTCTACCTTGCGCTTACTGCGCTTGTATTTGCTGTTGCGGCTTTCTTTGCCGTTTACCAGTTATCCCAGGCGGTTGAAAAATGGCTTGCGAAAAACGGCTTCGGCCATGTGGAAATGAGCCTGTATGCATTGGGGATAGGCATGGTTGTAGCAACATTGGGGAGTGTTTTGGGGCTTTCAACAGCGCTGGGCGCATACTTCGCGGGATTTGCGCTTGCAGAAACGCGCGCAGGCCATAAAATAAAAAGCGACATAAATTTCCTCAGGGATTTCTTCCTTGTTTTCTTTTTCGTTTCCTTCGGCACAACAATATTCTTCAGCAAGGCAGCGAACAGCATAATAATCCCCTCATTTGAGGCGCTTGCGTTCCTTGGCGCAATTGCACTAATACTTGCAATAGGCATAATTGCGGTAAATGGGGTAATATTCAATATTTTCGGCCCACTATTCAGGCTAGCAAGGAAGGATGCTGCGATTACCGCGCTGCTGCTTGTTCCTCTCGGGGAGTTTGTTGTGATAATAGCGAACAGCGCCTCCCAGGTGCTTCCGGGCATTGAATCCGGCTATATTTCAGTAATGGGATTCCTGCTGATTGCAATTACTGTAATACTGTTCGTTCCGCTCTTCAATTCAATAAGCCTCTACAGGAGGCTCCTTGGCCTTCTGCCGGAAATATTCCCTGAGAGAAAGGAAAAGGCCCTCCCCCCAAAGCACACGCCCCACACAATCGCGCAGCTGAAATTATTTGCGCTGAACGCATTTGTTGTCGCATGCCTTGCGGTAATGGCCTTTGTGCTTTACACCGCGCTCCCGCGCTTCGGCGTTCCGATAATTTTCAGCAGGGAAGTCACAGCAATAATCGGATTTGTGCTCTTCGCATTCGTTCCCGGATACAAGGCGCTAAAAGCCGCAAGGAATGTTTTAAGGCACGCGATAAAAAGCAGATGATGAAACTTATTTTTCTTTTGGGATAAAACCTAGACCTTTTCTTTTCCTAAAAGAAAAGGGATTGGTGCACGGGGGCGGATTTGAACCGCCGAAAGCCACTAAGGCAGCAGGCCCTGAACCTGCCGGAATTGACCGCTATCCGACCCGTGCGCAATATAACTTCTGAAGCAAAGTATATATAGTAGTTTTCTTATAATTACAACGATGGGAAAATTTACTTATAAAGTCTTAATATTGCCCCTGATGCTTATTTCCATTCTGCTTGTCAGCGGCTGCATTACTGAGGGAGTCCTGAAGGCAAAGTTCTCAAATCTTCCAACATGGACCATGGGCCAGCGGGGGGTTTTTCCGCTTACTGTAGAGGGAGGCACTCCCCCATACGCGTGCGCAGTTACGCAGGGCGCCCTCCCTCCCGAATTTACATTGCAAAACTGCGAAATTGATGGAACTCCCCCCTTATTGGCGGGAGGCACAACTCAAAGCATTTCCCCGCAGTTCACTGTTACAATAACTGATTCCGCAAATCCGCTGAATACGCTTGCGGTTGAAATGGCAATTATTGTAAAGCAGCCCTCGCTCACTCTCGTTACAAATCCAGTGGCGTGCACTGTTGGCGTGTACTGCAGCGCAAATCTTATAGCAAACGTTTCCGGGGGAACAGCGCCCTATCATTACCAGTCTGATACTTTCAGGAATGGAACTCCCCCCTGGGGAACCGTTGTCGGAGTTGACGGCCTACTGATAGGGATTCCGACAAGGGAGGGAACATATACTTTTGGCGTGTGCGCGGTTGATTCTGTTGCACTCTCAACATGCGGGCCTGTAACCGCAAAAATCGAGCCTGCTGCCGAGGAAGGGATTGTCCTTGAGCTCGGAACTGCAACATGCACTGCAAAAAGGGAATGCAATGTAGATCTTGTAATAAGCGCTTCCGGAGGCATTGAGCCATATGCCTTTGAGCTTGGGGAAGGGACTCTTCCATCAGGCACAATACTTGATGATGGAGTTTTAACCGGCATTCCAACACAAGAAGGAACATACCCCTTTGAAGTGTGCGCATTTGATGTGACATTGGCATCAGGATGCGGGCAGACAACAGTAACAATCGAGCCTCCCAAAGGGCCTGAGCTTGTCCTGGGAACAGCAACATGCACTGTTGATGAGCAATGCGATGTAGATCTGATAATGGATGTTTCCGGAGGCACTCCGCCCTATGAATTCGAATTAGGGGGAGGCACAGCCCCGTGGGGCACATCCCTGGGCCTTGACGGCTTTTTAACAGGAATTCCAACAGATGAGGGAACATATGATTTTGAAGTCTGTGTATTTGATTCCGCTGAAGACTCCGTATGCGAACAGACAACAGTAACAATCGAGCCCCCGATAGAAGTGGAAACAATCTACAGCGGCTCTTTCAGCGTTTCAGGCAATTATGACAGGTATTTTTCAGGCTATACAACCTGCACCTTTGCAGATGATTTCACAGGGACAATAACGCTGAATCTTATTGAAGAAGCCGGAGGCGCAGTAAGCGGAACCGCGGATGTTCAGGGAACATTCACATCAAATGCAATTGCGGGCTCAACAGGCTCTTTTGAATGCCTCAGCTCCCAGGTTACATGGAGCGACAGCGCCTCAGTTTCAGGCACAACCTCCAACTTAGAATTCAGCACATCCTTTACTACCGCAGGCGGCAGCGTTTACACAGGCGACTTTATCGGGTCGGTTTATGCGGATTCAGTATCAGGGGATATGGAATTCACTTCCCCCTGCTGCACAGGCGCAGCTTCAAACTCTGTTACGCTCACTAAATAGCAGATGTAATAAATTACACGCCCTCACGAGGATTTGAACCCCGGTTTCGAGCTCCGCAAGCTCGCGTCTTGTCCAGGCTGGACCATGAGGGCTTTGCATTAAATCTATTGCCTCAAACCAATTTAATTACTTTGCTTTTCACTAAAGAACCTTGGCGCTGGACGCTCTGCCCTTCAGGGCAGAGATGAAAGCAATTATGCTTTCCATAATCAAACGCCTTGGCATTTATGCCAAGGTTCTTTACGCAGCTGCGCAGAACAGCAAATTTTATATACTAAATGTTTGTATATATGTGATGGCAAAATCAGGAATTCATGCAAAGATAAGGCCGGCAAACAAGCCGAAAATAAAGCGCTATGGCGCGGAGATTTTAAAGAATTTAAAGCGCAAGCCCAAAAAGCAGGGCATACTTTCGTACAAGCTCAGCCCAGCCCAAAGGCCCATTGCAATTGTTGCGGCAGTGGTAGTGCTGGTTTTTGGCGGCCTTTACATAGCGTTTGAGCTTATTCCCCCAACTCCATATGACACTACAAATGGCGGAGGAACTGACTGGGGAAGTGACGGAGGCGGCGGTGGCGGGGGAGTTATTGATAATACACAACTTTCCGCAACAATTACTGATGCCTATTGCGTATATGCGGGGGTTGATGGTGTTGGTTTTCCATTATATACCTGGGGGACAACAGGAACCGGTTCTGGGCCAGTGGGCGCTTATATTAGTGTAGGGGACAGGGTGTATGGCACTGATTCGGACACAATAGAGCAGGCAATTGAATGCAATGGCTGGCCCCTTCCCGGGAATTTTGAGTGCAAGCGCACTGAAAGCTCGCCCTCATCATTCAGCTGGTCATCCTATTACAGCGCGAATTTTAATTCCGGAACTACAAGGGAATTTATTGTTTATGGGAGAAGCCCGAGCGTCAACAGGCAGATTCTTGCAACAGCAACAGCAACTTGCCCTGATTATGGGAATTACCCTTCGTAGCAAAATTGACAATACCTATCCTTCAAATTCTTTCCATTCCTTGTGGAAAGTGCTGATAAAATTCTTCAAGAGCCGCTTTCTTTTATCCGCAATCTTTATTGCAGCCTTTGTGTGAAAGCGCATTGGCAAAAGATGCTTTTCAATATGTCTTATTTCATCAGGCATCTGCTCTCCTTTTTGATAATATCTTTTTAGTCCTTGTTTGGGGTTGTAGATTGGAATCTTATGTGCCCCGGCAAAGACAAACGACCTTGCAATGCCAATTGCCCCGATTATATCAAGCCTATCCGCATCCTGCAGGATGAATGTTTCTTTAAAGCTTGGTTTTTGTTTTTTTCCCTTTATCCAGGGTTTGTCCTCATGCAGTTTAACCGCCTCAATGACCTGTTTAACCTTAAATTCAGGAAATCCGATTTTTGGCAGTTCTTTCTTTGCAAATTCCAATGCAACATCTATATGCAATCTTTCTGGCTCATCCATTCTTCCAATATCATGAATCAAAGCCGCTGCTGATAATATCTCTTTATCGCTTTTTTCTTTGCCGGCAATAAATAGTGCGATTGATCTTGTGCGCAGCGCATGGTATAGGTCATGCCCTGTGTTGTCTCCTGAAAGTTTTTCTTCAATCTTTTTGATAAGTTTCTTTTCCCACATTTTCATAAAATTACCCTGTTAAATTCTTTCTACACTGAATAATCATCCCGCGTTATCCCGCAAGAATCTCATTGAAGCGCTTTGTAACATCAATTGTTTTTCCGCGGTATTTCAGCAGTGTCTTCTCCAGATAGTGTATTACACTAAGTGATTCATTTTCCCTTATAGCCGTTCCACGCCCGAATTCTGTATATTTCATGCCAGTAAGCCTTTCGAGCACTGCTTCAACAAGCCACTGATGCGTTACATTGCGCAGAATGATTTTATCTCCGGCTTCTTTTACAGGAACTCTGCCAAGCCCGCCCAATCCCCTTTCAACAAGCCTTTTTCCCAGGCCAAATCTTTTTCTAATAATTGCATCCGCCAGTTTCTTCGGATTTCCAATTATTTTTGGATCCAATTTTCCGTCAAGCCATTGCCGCAATACAACCCTATCATTTTCCCCATACTCACCGGTTAGCTTCTGAAGTTCAGGAATATCCTTTATATACCAAAGCTCATTCTTCACACCTGCTTTTTTAACTATAGCCCCTTTCTCAGGACCACGCTTTACTCGTCTCTTTGTCGGATAGGTTTTGCCGCCTTTTGCGCGGAACGCCCCAAGCGCAAATCTAGAGCTTGATTCAGTCCTTATGGCAGGGGTGTAATATTCCTTAACTTTCCACCCGAGAGGAATTTTACGCCCCAACTCTCTTGCCTCAATTATGCCTTTGCGGGTCAATCCCGTATTTGTCCGCCTTGTCTTTGGCGCTTGTGATGAATGCCTTACGAGTTTTGTAATTATAGTGCGTGGCATACAATCACTTTTTTACCAAAAGATAGGGTTCGGATTGCTTCATTACTACTCTTTTTCCCTCAAGGGAATCAATAAGGTTCCCTACTATAAAAGCAGGCATTCTTCTCTCGCGCAGTATAACTGCAAAATGCGCAAGCAGCGCGCCCTTTCTGAAAATAAAGCCCTTTGCGCTGCTTACTAAAGGAGTTAGCTCTATCTGGGGGGCTTCTGCCAGAATTATTTCCGCTTCCCCCGCCCTGCCGCAAGTCCCGCTTACCTCTTCGCCCTTCGAAATAATCGTAATGCTACCTATTTCAATATGGTATTTTCCCTTCTTCGCTTCCAGGAAAAAGAACTTATCCTCAATTACCATAAGCTCTGTTACGCACTCCCCATAGGCCTTGGAAAATTCTATTAGGGAAGCCAGATTATCATACAATGGCTTTGCATTGATTCCCCTAATTTCCTTTTGCGGCGCATCATCTTTCGAAAGAATAAAACTTAAGTCGCATTTTCCTTCACTGTACAATTCGTTTGGGGATTTTTTAATTACAACTTCAAAATAAACCTTCCTGTCATCAAGCGCGGTTCCCGCGGCCATGTAATATTCTTTTCCAATAAACTCAGTTTCTGTGGAGTCCAAAACAATACCAGCAGCATGTTCTTTTACCTCATTCCATGCATCCATTATTCTCTTAGAATCAAATGAATGCAGCCACATGCCCTTGACTCCCCTTAAATACCTTTGCTCCTTATCATCAAATATCTGATGCAAACTCAAATGGCCTTTGAATTTCTCCCCGATTTTGCTGATATTTTCAGGATTAATTTCATCGGCTTTTATCCAATAGCCGTGCTTTATCGGCAGCCCGGCCTTCTTAGCATAATAAACAGACGCAATCCTCTCATAAGGAGTAGGCTCGGATAATGCGCTAAGTTCTTCCATATTACTCACACCAGCCTTATTGCCTTTCCCTCATGCAGCAGCAGTGAGGTTTCGGCCTGCGCAACAAAGGAATTCTTCTCGTCGTGCAGTATCGGGAACGCGCGTATTGCCCCGCTTTGCATAAGCTCGCGCAGCGCGACTTTCCTCTCAAATTCCCCGAATTTGAGTTTTTTATTTCCGGCAATCCAGCGCTCCGCAAAAGGAAGGGTTTCATATTCCCCTGCAATGAATTCAAGCAACTTGCGCGCGTGCGCATTCCTAACAGGCCTTTCCTCCTCCAATGCAAATATTTCAGTTTGGACTGCCTCCCTTACAATTCCGGAGCCTGTTGTTGCAAAAGGCTCAATCGCAAATGCGCACCCATCTTCCAATTTTCTGGAATCATTGGTTGAAGTGTTTGGAATTGAGGGCTCCGCATGCTGGGTGTATTGCTCAAGCCCGTGCCCGGAGAGATTTGAAATCGGCCTGAATCCATAGCCATTTATGGTTTTTTCAATTTCACTTCCGATTGCGCGCAGTTCAATTCCCGGCTTTGCCATTGCAACTGCATTTTCCAGCGCCTTTTCAGCAGCTTCCACTAATTTCCCATATTTGCCAGTAAAATCAAGCGTGAATGCGCAATCCGCTATATACCCATCAATATGCACCCCAATATCCACTTTCAGCACATCATTTTCGCTAATTGCCGTTAAATCCTCAATAGAAGGGGTATAATGCGCCGCATTGCTATTAAGGCTCAGATTTACAGGGAATGCGGGCTTTCCCCCTGTCCCTGCAATCTCTGCCTCTATTTTGGAGGCAATATCTAGCAGTTTCTGCCCTAGTTTAATGTGTTTTTGGGCATTTTCCTTCACTTGGGAAAGGATTTTGCCGGCTTTTATGTATTTTTCTGCCTCTTTTTGCTCCATACAAACTCACCCTAGCCTCCCTGCATGAAACAGCATTTCAATATGCGATTCATCTCCAGGAAAAATCTGGTCAAGCAATGCAATATGAATCATTGGTTTTGCCCCCTTTTTCTCATACCCAACAAGCCTTATATTGTCTTTTCCCACCAAGTCAAAAGAGAAGAGCTTGCCTTCTTGGGATATTAATCTCAGATCCCTGTGCAGGTCAGACTTCATGGCACGCAACTTGCCGACATCCACTTCAGGATATTTCTCCCGGAATGAAATGCATTTTTTGTAAATATTTATGTTTTTTCTTCTTGTCAAATCCAAGGGCCTCTTCTCAGACATCAGTTTCAGGAACTTTAAATAAGTATCATACCCCGGCCCTGAAATTCTCCTCATTACCCCCACATTCTCATCAGCGTAATCATATGTGGGAATATGCAACCCATAGGTTTCAGGCTTTATCGTGCCTTTGGCTACGGCCTCCCCCCATTTATTTAACAGAAAATCCAGGTTTGCCTTCTGCATATGCTGATCGGGGGCAACCTTCACTGTTCTTGGCTTGCCTGCAATCATCACATCGAAAACATCCCTGTTTTTGATTATTAGCCTGCTTCTTCCAATGAGGCCAAGATAATCCTTTGAGCGCATAGTTCCCCTTCTTATTGCCCTGCTCTGAAGAATCTTGACAAGCTCCGGCTGCATGAAAACTCTACTGACTTGCCCTATCTTGCGCGCAGCCAAGGCTGATTTTGAAATTCGCTTATGCATTTGCTCAGCCCCATCCGGAAAGCGTTTGTTGTTTGCCGCCCTGCAATAAATCCTCTTTAGTATAACCGAACTCTGAAATTATTTTAATAACAGCGGGAAGCAGTTGATTTGTTATGTAGTAATCCGCATCATAATCCCCCTGCTTTACAAACTCCTCAAGCTCCGCCTTCTCGGAAATGCTCTTCCCCGCGCGCGTAATGATGTATCCGATTATGCTCCCCACATCCAGCTGCTTCCCCCTTTTTATTGCCTTCTGCGCTGCAGCCGTATGGGGGCCAATCGCCTCATATGATTTCAGGGGCTTTTTTATTTGAGTGAAAGTAACAAGCTCCTCTTTTGGCACGCTTCCAGAGCGCAGCCATGCAATCCTCTCCTTTACAATTTCAATCGCCTTTTGGGGGTTCCCTTCCTTCAATACTGCCTCAATAACTTCCTTCTGCGTCTTCTTTGCAATTACCGCCCAATCCCTTCGCACATACTCAAATCCCACAATTTTCAGCCTTCCGCTCCCATCAATCAGCGCGTATCTCTTCTTTGCGGCCTCCTGCTCCCCTGCCCCGCGCTTTGTTACGAATATTCCCCTTGTATAAAATCCCTCAATTTCCAGCTGCATGTTCCCCGGCAACTCGGAATTGACTTTTTCAACAAAATTTTCAACATCCTTTTTTGTTTTATTTTCCGGAATTTTTAAAAATTCTGAGTCCGTATCGTTATAAATAACCACAAAACCATCCCCCTCTGCCTTTTTCCCAACATCCTGCACATAGCTTCTGCACCAGGAAGTAACTGCAGCAGCGCATTCCCTCGAGTAATAGCGCGAGCGCGCATATGCCAGATAACCATAAAATGAATTCAGGACGATTTTCAGCGCATACTGCTTTGCATGCAGCTGCATGTAGGAAGGGCTTCCCTTCTCGTGCTTTTTCATTTCCGCGCGCAGCTCCATCCTCTGTTTTAGCACCCTCTTCAGAATGCTGCCGAAAAATCCCTCCTCCTTTACACAGAACCAGTTGTTTGAAGGTGCGGAATTTTTCTCCCTGCAATCGGAATGCGCGCAATTCAATGTTTCAGGGGAAATGTTGTGGGAAATTATAACAGTAGGATACAGGCTCCTGAAATCAAGCACTGCAAGATTCTCATGCAATCCGGCAATAGGCTCTTTTACGTAGCCCCCCACAAAGCTCTGCATTATGCGCTGCTCCACAATCTCATCTGCAGGCCTGTTCGGAATCAGCCTGTTTGTGAGGAAGGATTCCCCAATCAGCAAAGATTCAACAATGTTCCCCGAAGAGCTTCTTGAAACATCGTGAAGGGTCTGCCTTGCAAGGAAGCAGAGCTCAATGCACAATGGAAGATACTCGCATGCAATTCTCAATGCCGCCTTGCTGTCCTCCCTGCAATAGTCAATAAGCTTCCCGAAATCCTTCCCCGAGCGCCACATCTCATTTATTTCAGTGTAATGGACCTTCTCCTTGTGCTCCCCGAATAGTTGCGCCACAACGCTCTCAATGTCATACTTGACAAGGTTCAAATCCGCAAACCTTGAAAGCAGGCGCACAAGCGCATACGCATCCAGGTGCTGCCTTCCGTGTATCCTTACAGCATTGTCCATCCCGTGGCGCTTTATGGAAGGTTCGGAACCATCCGCGCCCAGATTTAATTTAATCCCGTATTTCTGCGCCCTTTCCTTCAGATAGGGAAAATCAAAGCCGTCCCCGTTGTAGGTTACAATCACATCCAGATTTTTTTCATTCAGTTTATTCACAAGCGCGGCAATCATTTCCTCTTCGGACGCGCAATGTATAACGTCCTTCTCATTGTGGCTGTGCTTTCCTGTTGTAAATACTATTGCCTCTTCGGAATCGGCATAAGAGGCCATTATTATGGGGTCCTGCTTCGCATCAGAGAAATGCCCGCCCTCGGTGTAGGTTTCCAAATCAAAGGACCCGATCCTGAATTTTGGCAGTTCCCCTGAATCAGCGGATTTTATTTCTCCAACAAATTTCTTCCCATCCTTCTCATTGAAAGAAAACTCAACAGCCCCCATCGGCTTTAATTGCCTGTCAAGCAGATAGCGCCTTGCGAATGGAATGTCAAACTCCCTGCGCTCCTTTATGGAGGGGAAGGAAGCAAGCTCCTCCCGCGCGGCAGTCAAATCATTTGTATTTTTGAATTCAAGCTTAAGGGCATTTTCCGCATTCTCCTTTTCCACGTTCTCCGCATTGAGTATTTTTGCCTGCTGCTCCCCGAAGGATTCTGCAAGGAGTTTTTTCCTTGTTTCTTCTGCACTGCCATTTGCAATGGCATAGAAATAGGGTTTCAATCCCGCATCATAAAAGGTTTCAATCTTATTCCCGATGCGCACAAACAGCCTTATCTCTGCCTCATTCTGCGCATTCAATGCGGAATCCGCATCAATCAGAAACCCTTCGTTTCCGATACCTTCCGCTCTTTCACTCATACTATATATTTTTAAAGAACAAATCTTATAATCACCTAATATGGCAAGACCAGAGCACACAGCAAGGCCGGGCGCCTCAATAAACCCGTTTTTCTCTGACATAAAGGCGCTTGAGTCAAGCATCCTGATGATTTCCCAGAAGATTGAATATTTGGTTAGGAATGAAAAAATCCTCAGCCAGAATCTTATTGTATTGAACAAGCGCCTTGGGGACCTTGAATCAAGGGTTGCGGAAGGCGGAATTGCAACAGGCGGAGCAGGCATTTCTTCCGGGGATGTGGAAAATCTTCAGGACAAGATTGACGCAATCTCCGCTTCGCTGCTCAAGCTGCAGCAGCGCACCTCAAAGATGGAAGAAATAATAAATGACATAAAGGGGGATTATGCTAAGATTTCAGACCTCAAGGAACTGAAATACGTGATTGAAACAATAAGCCCCTATGATATAAAGAAGAAGAGGCGCTGACCAGCGCATTTGCAACTGATAAAGTTAATAAGTTAATTAACTATCTTTTTATCAATGGAAGAAATATCTACAGAAAAAATCAACTCAATGATTGAGACCTGCATAAAGGCGGTTAATGAAGGCAAACATGTAACCCCCGAACAAAGGGGTATATTCACAACGATGCTTAGAAGAATTGGCAAATCAAGGGGCATAACATATCCGAGTTCTCGACAACACTTTAATCTGTTTTACACCCCTCAGGGCATGCTGACGCTTGCTTCAGACTTGAGATTAGTAACCAAACCTGAGCATCAAAGATTTCTTGCACAAACAAAAACACTAATTGAGATTGAAAGCAATTTGTTATCACTAGTGCATGTCTTCCCACAAAAGTTTCGGGATTTTATTTATGAGCAGACTAGTGGAACAATAGAAGCAAGGTGGAATAATTTAAGTAAATTGAGCGGAATGAATTTTTCAAAATTGTTGGCTTTGACAAAAAGAGCCGATGCCCTGGCTGATCAAATAGCATTTAAGAGAGGGCTAGGTAAAAAAGAAGAACAGCAAAAAAGATTAGACTTGCTTGTAGATAAGTTTAACGAGTTAAACGAGCAAACAGAGCAAGAGGCAGGTAGGATTGTATCTGCAATAAAAGGAAGGATTGCAGCACAATTTGCAAAGCCTGAAATTAGAGAAAGATTAGTTAGCGCCTTAAAAGGAGCAGGGGCTGACTCAAGGAGAAGAGAAAAAGAAATTCTGCAAAAATATTTGAAAGCCTATGAGCAAAGGGTACCAAGGCAAAAACCAATCCGTAGAAGAATTCAATATAAATAAACATAAATAATTAGCGGAAAACTAATCAACACTTGAAAGCGGATTCCTCAATTCAATCCTCTTTGGCATCCTGTTCTCGAATTTCAATGCGCAATCCCTTCCCCCGATTATTTCAATCTTCGCATGCGCCTTCGCGCGCAGCGCCTTCGGAAGATCCATCTCGTTTTCAGCGCTCATAATTACAAAAATGCGCTTCTTTGCCAGCTTCTCAACAAGCCCGGCAAACTCCTGCGCCGCATCCCCCGTGCGCGCCTCGGAAAGAGCCTGCTGCGCCTCGGGGAGTATTAGCGCGCAGTTTTCAGCGCTTTCAGACTTAAGTATTGAATGCATTGCCGAATTGTAAAGCAGCAGCTTCCCCCGCGCATCAAGGTTCTGCATTTCCGCAATTGATGCGATTCCAATGCCTGAAATTCCCCTGAACAATTCCCCGGCATCAACTCCCGCGCAGAACAGCCCGGGATAGCGCGCCTGCATCAGCATGAAGAACCTTATTATGCGGTTAAGCTCCTTGCTGCTGATTCCAAGCTCCTGCATTTTTTTTCTGGCGCTGTAAACGATTTCTGAAACATCAGATGCTGAGGTCTTTCTCATCAATTCATCAATTGATTTGCGCAGGGACTTTTCCTTTATTCCAAAAAGCTCCATCAGCGAATTTGAAGAGACGGAATTAAGGTTTATCCCCAAATGCTTCCCGAGCTTAAGCAGCCTCACAGGGAAGCCCATTGCATCAAACTCAAGTTCAATCCCCTGCGCAGCAATATCCAGGCTTCTAGGCCTAGAGAGCGCCCTGAAGGAAGGATTGCCCGAAAGTATTAGCAGGGGAATGGAGTGCAGCATGAGGCTTTCGCAAAGCAGGCGCACAGCAAAATTCCTCTCACTTTCAGTTCCCCGGCATATTAGCGCATGGGAAAAGAACTGCAGCGGCTCGGAAACAATTCCGCCTTTGATGTCCTTCCCGAGGATTATTTCCCTCTCAAAGGCGTTTCGCCCTTTCGGATTTATCTCCCCCGCAGCTCCGATAAGCGAGCTGAAGAGCAGCGGGGAAACGAAAAACCCGTTCTGCATCTGCCTGCCTGATTCACCAAGTTCATTAAGGACAACATCGCATGAGGCGGCAATCTTCTTTATTGAAGAGGCGCGCGCATGCATTGAATCCGCGGTTTTTCCGGCTTCCTCAAAAAGCAATTCCGCATTTTTTGCATAATTCGCCCCGCTGCTTAGCAGGAGATAATTCGCCTGCGCGCCCTTCAGATATTTCGTTATCAGGAGCGAAGGCGCATTTAGATTCTCCGCAAGCGCATGCAGGCCCTCAGCGCTGCAGAAAACCCTGCTCACCTCAAATGCCACTCCGGAATTTTTTCCCGGCTCATATATTGCAACAAGCAGGAAATCATCCGCGCCTGCGAATACCTTCGCATTGTGCCCCGCAATTGATAGCCCGGCAATCTCCTTCCAGCGCGTATTTTCATCCATTTTTGCAACCCGCAAACTTATAAATCACAATACATTATATATAAGCGCGCGAATTATATAAATTTGCTTTCGGATGAGAAAATGGTTTCGGAAGTTGTAATTGACACAATAAGGAAGATGCTTGCCTCGGGCATGAGCGAGGAGAGCGTAAAAGGCATGCTTGCTGACATCGGATTGAGCAGGCAGGAAACCGAAGAGGCTATTTCAAAAGCAGGGGGTGCGGGGCAGGGGAAGCAGGCCCCTTCAAGGGAGCTGGAAGAGCTTCCAAGCGGAAGGATTGAAAGGCTGCCTGAGCATGTTGCGGAGCGCGTAAAGGAGCATTTGGAAGCGCGCTCCACAGAATCAGAATTGCGCGACCTCATACAGCAGACAGCGCTTGAGGAGCATGGCTCGCGCCTTGGGGAAGTGAAAGAGCGCGTTGAGGACCTCCACAGAAAAGTGAGCGCGCTGCACCCTGCCGCAGCAGAAAATTACGAGGACAGGCTCGCGGAGCTGGAAGCGCAGGTAAATGAACTGGGAAAGGACATCAAGGACATCAAAGCGCTGAGCTCAGCGCTCCAGCTCATTACAAAGAAAATTCTGGAGACCGACAGGGGCATTCTGGAAGCGGCGAAAAGGAGGAAATAATCTATTCAATGTCATACAGCAGGATTGTTTTTGTTTTCGGCTGGTAGAACGCATTTACGCTGAACGGCACATTCCATTTTTCCTCATCCTCATAAATAGAAACCCCGCGCCTTTTGAGTCCGGAAACCAGCTCAGTTATAGCAGCTTCTATCTTCCGCGCCCTTGGCAGGGGAAGCAGGATACTGCGTTCGCCAAGCCGCAATGTATAGGATTTTACCTCATTTCTATTGTAGAAATCAGTTGCCAGCAGGTTTCCTCCGGGACCTTTATACAGCAGATGCGGCCTTAAAATGCGCACATCAAAGCCTTTAATTGCATAATTTTTCTCCTTAAGATAGCGCTCCACAGCATTCAAATTATCTGCCATGTGTTTTAAATCCTTCGCAAACCACTTGACAAAAAAAGCCTTGCCCCCAATTCTGACTGCTAATGGGGGAAACCATGACCTGCCCCTATATATCCTTGTTACGGCTTTTTGAATGTAAATCCCTGACTTCCTGTCAGCGACTTTTCCTCCTTCTTCAAGTTCAGTAAGATTGTTTCTGATGAGATTAACTGCTTTCATGAGTGCGCGCCCGTTTTTCCTGGCAAACTCTGCAAATTCAGGGGAGTATGCGACAAACTTCCTTGTGTACAGGGGATCGTGCTTATAGTGCAATGATTTCTCCTTAATGAACCCAACCCCTGTGCCGCCGAGCTTTGTATGCGCTGATTTTCTGCCAAGTTTCATAAATCATCTCTTGAAGACCTTTTTCATCCCTTCAATGAAATTCTTGCAGCCCTGCGAGACTATTGCAAAAGGGTTGGCGCCCGGCTCTTTTTCACTCCAGTCATAGCTGAACGAAAGGTCAGGCACATTTGTTTTTGCCTTCTCCATTTCCGCAGACTCCCTTGCAATATCCTCCCTTATTTCCTTTCCGGCGCCTTTCCAAATCAGCAATGCAAGCGCAAGAACGGAGAATATTGCTGCAAGAATTATGTCTTCGGCAACAAACAGCATTAGCGCGGAAAGAAGCAATAAAAGAATAAACCAGAACAAGAAGTAGCGCATGATTGCACCCTGCAGCTTACATTCCTTCTCCGCCGCCCAATCCCCCGAGGCCGCCCATCAAATCAGGGGCATAGTATTCCGGCTGCTCGGGCTTCTTCCCCAGGCCCATTGCAAGCGAAATTATCACAAGCCCGAACACAATGAACGGCCAGTATGCGGTCATGTTCGTTCCCTTTATTGCAAAGAGCACAAGCACCGTAATGATGAGCATCACAATTGTTGTTAGGGAGCGCATTGAAAGTATCAGTATGCCAACCGCCCCGAATATGACCCAGGTCTGGTTGTACTGCATGGCAATCATTATCAGTATGACCGCAATAAGGAATGTGAATGTGTCCATATTACTTCTTCCCCATCATTTCCTCATAGTTTTCGCTTCTGAAAAGCTTTACCTTCCCCAAAATTTCCTTCCCGAATGTCGCAATGAAGAATATTATCACCCCGAGCCACACAAGCTCCTGGTACTGGTAGAAGGTAAGGTAAACAACAATAAGCGCGAAAAGCACTGCAAGCTTTACGCTCCCCAAAATTCCCTTTGCCCATGAGAACAGCCATATGAATATAAACAGCAGCAGCGCAATCCACACATTCTCTATAAGCTGGAGTATTATCATGCTCTTCCCAGTTATATTCTCTCATTCATCCCTTTTAATCCTAATGTTTCCTCAGGGAAAGCCCCAGCACCCATATCATTACGCTGAAGCCCGCAAACATAAGTATTGTCTGGAAAATCCACGCTGCGGAGGTTATGTAGGTGTATTTGAACACAAGCACATAAACAAGTATTGCGGTTATTATCAAAGTAAGGGGGCTTGAGCCAAGGTAAGTCCGGACAATCGCATAAAGAAGGAAAGCCATCATGACCTGGAAAAGCAACTTCACTATGGGGAACAATTCCATTATTATTGCGGGCAGCGCAAGCACAAGCACAAACGCAAGAACCAGAAATATAATCAGCGGAATTGCCCCCCGTTCGTTCATTTATTTCATCTCCCCATCATGGGCGGCTTTGGCCTCAGTGCGCCCTGCATCCTTTTTGCGGCTTCCATCCTCTGCAGGACATCCATCCCGTGCCCCATCGGGCTTTCAGGCTCCCCCGGCTGGGGCTGCGCCCCGAAGCCCTGGCTTACGAACATGTAATCAATTATAAGCTGGCCAACGCCGAATGCAAGCAGGGTATAGAGCAGGAAAATCCCCCCGAAAAACACCCAATAATCAAAAAGTATGAACCATGCGAAAAGCCCTATGACAACCCAGCTCAATGAGCCGGTTCCTATATGGTTCCTTACAAAGCTTATTATTGTGAGAAGCAGGAATATTTTAAGCACAAGCATCAGATCAGTGAAGCAGGTTGCAATATTCCCGAAGCATCCCAGGTCAAGCGGAGCAAGCATATATGTTAATTCGGGCTTCTTCTTTATATTACTTTTCCCGAATCTAAGAGCCTATGCATTCCAGTGCATTCTCAATATCGTATATGCTTTTCCCGTTTACTTTCTGCGCATAAAGGGCGCTTGGAACCCAGAAGAAGGAGATTCTCTTCCCATGGTTTGCAACAGCAACCTTCCCTTCCTTTACAAGGTCAAAAACATCCTGCATTGAATCTACCTTATCCGCATCTGAATCCCCGAAGCCGTTGTACTGCATGCCGTTTATTCCATTGAGTGCAATGGCTTCCGAAGGCGACTGGTTATTTGAGGTAATGAACCTTACTCCCGAACTCCCTGAATTCAGAGTAGTGTCATATCCCCTCGGCGTATATAAAATCGTTTTGAGGTAAACGTCCCCTGCCCTTTCAGCCTTCTCCCAATCAATGGCATACCTTATTCCTTTCTCATTGCTGCGCCTGTCCCTGTAATAATAGAATGCCTCGCCCGCAAGCCTTCCGGAAAAATCATAGCATGCGCCCGCGCCGTTCCAAGCATTCAGGCTTGCGCCTGCATCAACTTCCTGCTCGTTCATATTCAAGGAATAGTATTCTGCAAACTTGCTCTGCGTCGCGCTATTTCTGCTCACTTTCATGAGCACAGGGGTCGCATAAGCCGGGGAGAATTTGATTTTCTCCTTCTTTCCGGAAACATCAACCTCAAGTATTACGCTCCTTGAAGTGATGGATTTATTTATGGAATCAAGGTCCGCCTTCTTTTCCACAGCGGCAATTACAAGCGCATTTGAATTGTAATCATTGTAGGTATATGCGCTCTGCCCAAGATGCTCGTCAATCTTCAGCTCATATCCCGAATATTCAGCCCCATACCCGTGCCTGTCATTTCCCTGCGCAGTATTCCCGAGCAGGCCGTCAAGCGGAACATAATAGAAGGGATTGTCATTTTCCGGGGCGCTTTTGTAGGTAAGCTCGGTCATGAATACTGCGGCAATATTTTCGCCGTCAAATATCTGCCAGCCGCTCCCCGTGAACCAGGAGTCCAGATGCACAGCATATTTTCCCGGCATATTGATTGTCATGCCCCTGGAGTATTTCTTCGCTATGAGTATCGCCCCCTCATTCCACAGCCTCCAATAGCCTATGTCATTGTTCAGATACCACGAGGGCGCATTGAAGAATGCTTCCCTGTCATATAGCTGGTGGAAATCCTCCCTGAAATCAGTGCCATAGTTGTCCTTAACAAGAAGGGCCTCAAAATTGAATATCCTGCGCAAATCGTCAAAGTTTTTTATTTCCTCAGTCCATTCAACTGTGTCCTCATTCACATACTGCCCCCAGAATGTCAGGCCCTTGTTTATGAATTTCTCAAGCTCCTCATCGCGCTTCGGCAGCCAGCAGGTGTCCGGAACTTTATATGCAACAAAAGAGCTCTCGTGCGCAATGTCGTCAGAAGTGCCGGCAGAAACAGAAGTGATGCGCGTTGTAACTCTATATGCGTCAGTGCTCTGCTTCAATCCTGCGAATTCGCACGTAATTGTTTGCGTTGCGCCCTTCAGGACAAATGCCGTCTTATTGCAGGGATTTTTCACAGAGGAAGGGACTGATATTCCCGAAGGCGCAACCAGGGTTGCGGAAACGCTCGCGTTTGAATTAACATCATCAGAATTCTTCACTGCAATGAGGAATTTCGCGGTGTTTGTGTCATAATTGAAAGTGTAGTTAACACTGCTTACCCCTATTGTTCCGGAAGCAACTTCATTTGTGCTTGTATTGCCTGTTGTGAATCTTGCGAGCGGATTTTCCGGGCATTCAAACCTGTAATTGTTCTTATTCAGCCACTCATCAAGCCTCTTGATGCGCTTGCTCAGCGCAATGCTGAACTGCGTTGCATCGCAATACACTGCTTCCGAATTGTCCGCATCGCATGAATTCCAGTCAAAATCATTCCAGTTCCAGCTCAATTTCACTTTCGGAAGCGCCCCCGCGCCGGTTTTCCCCACATAGAGGAACTCACCGAATGCCGTCTGCACATCATCCTCAGCAAGTAAAGCGGCGCCATTCTTTTTGGGTTTCCCGCCCCCGGCAAACAGCGCAGCGCCGCCCTTTTTGTTTTTTCCATCTTCCGCGAAGAACAGCAGATCGCTTTCCTCGGTAGTATCTATCTCTATCATGAATTCCTCTGAATAGGAATTCTGCCCGCAGCCTGTGCTGATCTCATATGGCTTCGGGCTTCCCATTGTTTGCGGGTCGTTATAGCAGTTCCTGTAAACCTGCAGCTTTATTTTTGCGAACACGACAGCGGAATTGAAATCCTGAGTGCGCGAAATGGAAAATGCCATTTCCTCAGTGCTGTTTTCAAGTGTTGGATCAATATTTGCGCTTGCGGTATTCGAATCCCAGCGCACATCCAAGCCGGAGCGTGATGTATAAATGCTGTCAGGATCCCCGTAAGGGATTATGCTGCTCCCGTCAGTATCAGTCGCGCCAAGGTTTGTAATATAGTCATACATCGGATGGTTTTCATACTTGTTGCTGTCAAGATAATTCATAATCAGCATTATAATTATTACAACAACTGCAACCCAGACACCTGCAACTGCGCTAGGGCCTATATCTGCCATAATAAGACCTGCCTCTGTTCCTGCTGCGGCCGCAATAGCAATTACAAATGTTGCAGCCCCTGCTGCCAGCCCATAGCCCAATGCCCTCCCGAAGCTTGCGCCCCAGCTATATTCCTCATCAGCATAGCCGTCCCAGTTCTTCGCCTTTGCGCGCACATTGATTTTTGTAATGTAATCCCTGTTTGTAACTTCAATATATTCAGGCGCATCCTTCTCAAGCAGTATAACCTGATAGGTGTCAAGCAGGAACTGCGCATCCCCCGGCTCATTTACCTGTACCCTTATCCATCCCAGTTCGGTCCAGTCGCTTCCCGAGGGCTTTGCTTCAACCCTTATGCCGTGCATTCCCGCAATGTCATCGCTCTGCACGGTAATTGTCTTTGAATCCCCGTCCTCGTCCAAATCAAATGTGCGCGGGTCAACCTCAATCTCATCGCAGCCCCCCGAATCGGAATCGCTGCACAGCCTGAACTGCATATCTATTGCCCCGCAGCCCTCGTCCCCGGACTTGCGCGAAATTTCAAATGTTGTTGAAGATTCAGCGCCCATTTCTATTACCCCAACGCCTTCAGCGGCGGAAATGCAGTCCTTCAGGTTTGTTATGAAGATTTTTGCGCATCAGCATTGCAGTGCGCAGTGGAGTAAGCACTTCAAGCGCCCCTCCTTCAACAGCAATCTGGAATTCCCCGCTCCTGTCCCCGTTCCATACAATCTCGGCCTGCAAGTCCCTCAGAACAACAGGCTCATTGTCAATTACGCAATAATTGCGCAGTGTAATGTCAGTAATTGCAGTCCCTTCAATAAGCGCGGCTTCCCAGTCGCTTTTACTGATGTCCATGCACTGCTCCAATTCTATTTCAGGCCCCAATCCGACGGCAATGCCCACATCTATTGCAAAGGGCCATGTTATTCCGAAATCCGCGCTCTCCACCTCAAGATTGAGCGTTCCCTCAATAGTTGAGCCTTCCTCAATGATTTTCCCTGCTTCAGAGAGAACTGCATTCACTTTTATCGTTTCCTCAACATCCTTCGCAAGAACAGTAGCGCCGACATACTGGTCAAGCCAGTTCTGCATTGCCTCAATGTCAAGCAATCCGTCAGTATCCTCAAGCGCAAGCTCCAGCTTGCTTATTGAAAGCTCTGGCTCAACCATGCTTGTTACTGTTAATTCCTCCTCCTGCTCCTGCTCAACGCGCACATCCAGGTTATAGGAAAGCCTTTCAGGGGAAATTTCAATTATTTCGCTTTCAATTGTTTTTGTTGCCTGCGCGGGATTATAGCCGTATTTCTCCACATCAATTATTATCTGCGCATTCGCGGGAAGCGCGCTCAGCGTGAAATAGGCGGTCCCCTCAATATCCGTATACTGCGGCGCAAGTGTTTGCAGGGAACCGTCATTGTTTATTGTTACCTTCACAAGCGCGTCCTTTATCCTGCTTCTGGTTGAAGAATCCCTTACAACAATAGTGAGCGGATTTTCAATCAGCGGAGCAAGGTTTTCAGGGGAAACATTGATGTCAAGGTTTGCCTTTGCCGTTGCCCTTGTGTCCAGCCCAACCTCCTTTACCCATACCTTCTCATAATCCGAAATTGCCTCAAGCAGTATTGCCGCATCATCCGGAATTTTCGGCTGCAGGAATATTGTCCCTGAGATTGCGGTATTTTTGGTGAAATTCCCCAAATCTATCGCAGGCAGCTCATTCGCCTTGTTCCCATCCCCGGAAATTTTTGTGCCGGAAGCGTTTGTGAATTCATATCTGCTGAATTCCAGGTCCTCGGAAACATCCAGCCCGTTTATTGTGCTTTTCACGCGCAGTTCCGCCACATTATGCACGGCATCCGAATTGTTCTGCAGGGTGAAGAAGAAATTGTAATCATTGAATACCACAAGTTCAAACGGCTCCTCGTGCTGCAGCAGCATCTCCTTCAGGTCCATTATGCTGTCATAAAAGCAGAAATCCGCGCTGCACAGCTCAGGGGGCGGCTCGGTGTAATATGTTTTCTCATATGCGAGCGCATAGAGCGCCTGCTTTGCGGAGGTGCTTTCAGCGCTTCCAAGCTCGCCGTCCGCAGGATCCCTTGCATATGAATCGTCCTGGCTTATCCCGAATGCGCGGTAGAACAGGGCAAGCGGCTCAGCATTCTCCGCGCTATCCCTTATGCGGATTTCCGCGCTTATTTCATAATACCCGGCTTCAGGCGCGTTCCAGAGGATGTTAAGCCACTTCGCATATCCCTGGGTAATGTTCTTCGCATCAGTGTCATATCCAAGCGGGCTTGTGAAGGTTGTGCCCTTTGTTATGCTTGCATTCGGCGCATTCACCGATTTTATGAATATGTCGTCCTTCTCCATCAGCTCATCAATTCCCGTGCGCAAATGCATGCCTGTGCTCTTGTAATTCTTTTCCTTCGGAACCGCAAGCAATAATTTCACGACATATGTTTTATCTCTCTCCACAAGGTCAAACACGTTCTGGTCGCTTATGTTGTAAAGGCCCCTGTATATTGCCCTTGCCTCCCCGGAAATAAGCTCAGGCATCATTACCGCATTCAGTTTCGCGGTTTCATTCGGCATCAATTGAACAGCAGTTGTTGTGTAGGTTGCAAACCCGCCGCTCCTCACAATCGCATAAATCCTCTTGTCCGCCTTGAATTCATAATTCCCAGCCCCGTCCTTATCAAGGCTTATTTTTCCGAGCTGCTCCCCTGATTCGGTCCTGAACTCGGCTTCGGCAAAAGGGACTGCGCTCCCGTCCTGGTCCTTCGCTGTTATTTTCACATCCGCCTGCCCTATGAGCATGAAAATCTCGAAATAGCTTATCTCCCTTACGTTGATTTCCTGCGCTCCCGAAGCCCCCGAGGAAGGGTATTTCAGGGCCTTTGCGAAGTACTTTCCCCCCGGAACATTTAGGAATTTCGCATTCCCATTGACATCAGTTATCTGCTTTGTGTCAAACGCCAAAAAGTTCGTGTCAGCATCATAAAGCGAAATTTCCGCATTCACAACCGCAAGGTCGTCCTCATCATATGCCTTCACAACCACAATCCCGCAGTTCTCAGGCGTGCACTTCTCAAGCTCTATGGTTATGTTGCCGTCTGCGATTGTAATGTCCCTGGTCTCGTATTTGTATTCGTCCTGCGTGACCGTAAGCAGGTAATCAACATCATCATAAACAGAAAACTCAACTTTGTTCCCGTCGCGCGTGTCCCCCTCCGCAATTATCTTCATGTCCTCTCTTGTTTTCAGCAGCACCTTTGCGTTTTTGACCCTTGCATTTGTGGAGCTGTCAAGCACTTCAATGCTGAACCTCCCCCTAAGCGCTCGCATACCTGTTTGCCTCATCCGTAGCAACAACATAGTAGCTTCCCGGGCTTGCCTTCAGCGTCGCATATCCGTAATCCGAATAAGTGCGCGTCTGCTCCACCCCGTCCGGGGAATAAAGCACAACCCTCACATTGCTCAGCAGTTCAGCGGCATCGGAAACAACCTTCATCCTCAGTTCGCCTGTTGCAGGGACGATTGCCTCAAGCTTTATTATTTCGGAAGTTTCATCAATTCTTAAGGAATCCTCCTCGTTCTGCCTGTAGTTCGGCGCTGAAATCCTTGAAATGCTCAGCGCGCCGCAGTTTTCCGGCGGGGTAATTTTTATTTCCCCGGAGGTCGTTTCAATTGTTCTCGGCTCCGGCTCAACCCCCGGCGTGCTGCACGAGAATTCCACGGTAATTTTCACCCCGCCAAGTTTCTTGCCGTCGGCGCCGACAAAAGTGATTGTCTTGTCCCTCGGGGTTATTGCCGCCCCAATTAATTTTATTGCATATTTGAAGCTGGCCCCTGACGGGGAAAGGCTCCTGCTGTATTTCTCATATCCTGACTTTTCCGCTGAAAGCTCCACCCCCCTGCCGGCAATTACCAGGATTGTTATTTTGCCGAGCGGATTGCTCTGCCTTTTCTGTATGTTCCCGTCCTGCACTATCGTTACTTCAACCCCGGCCAATGGAATGTTCTTATCGCTTGTTATTTCAAGCTCAAGTTCCGTGTACTGCGCTTCCGGGGCAATATTAATCAGGGGAAGCACAACAAAAAACCCAATAAGCGCCGCAACAATCAGGATTAGGAGCGCAAAACTCGGAACAACCTTGTCTATTGGGTCGATTATTTTATAAACAGGGATTGCTGCATTTATCCTGTCCAGCACTTTGTAATATGCATCTTCCAGCCTGAAGTAAATGTCCTTTATTCCCATTTTTAATCATTTTCTCATGTAATGCATTCCTTCTCTGCGGCAATTTCCTCTGGCTCAATATTGCTCATAACAGGCTTGGGGTTCCACCAGAAGTCAATGCTTGTCCCTGAGGAAGTTACGCAGGCAAGCTCATTCTCAACCAGGTCAAATATGTCCTGCATGTTGTCTATTGTGTCCGCGCCGTGCTGGTTGTTCTCCATTCCCGAAACCCCGTTCAATGGAATATTGGTGCTGCCTGAAGCGTCAGGAGACACAAACACAACCGAGTCATTTGCAACAACCGCAGTAAGCAGGTTCTCCTTCTGCTGCGGGGTATAGAAGAGGGTTTTAAGGAACATGTTCCCGAATTTCGCAGGCTCGCAGAACTCAAACCCGTAAGTGGTGCGCGCGGAAGTTGCATCAATCGGCGTGCAGGAAAGGTTTGTTGTGGGTAGCGCATGTATGTCCTTTGTGTTCGCGAAATCAGTTACTGTGTATCCCCCGTCAAATGTCTTGCAGTTGTATCCCACTCCGCTCCATTCGCTCATGAAGTAGCCCGAATCCTGCGCGCCGTTTGCAACGCTTACCGAATACAATGCCGATGCCGCCCCTTCCGCATTTGCCATTTTCATCATTACGGGCGTCGCATAGCTCGGCGCATAAACAAGCTGCGGGTCAGCGTCCCTTGTTTTTGTTATTTTCAGCAGTATCCCCTTTTCAGTGTTGTTAAGATAAGTGAAATCATCCTGCAATGTTGTGCGCAAAATTCCATTCGGGATCGGGGTTGAAGCGCTTATTTCTATTGTGCGGATGGGCTGCGTGGTGCTCTGGTTGAGCAGTATTGAAGCCCCCGAATAATTCAGCCCATACCCCACCCTTGAATTGTCCGTTCCTATAAGCCCGTCAAACGGCATGTAGTATAATGGGGAGTCATTTATTGCCACATCCGCCTTGTCAAGCGATATGCGCATTTCCGCTATGGGTTCATTTGAGGAATCAAACAATTCCCACGGGCTGCCCGCATCAAATGTCATGTTCACATCGACATTATACACTCCCGGCCCGTTCAGCAGGAATCCTTCCGCCTCCGGATATGCGAACTTAGGGGCAAACTTAAATAGCGAAGTGTCGCCGAAGTACTTCCCCAGCCCGCTTACTGCATCAGTATAATATGATGGCGCGTCAAAGAATGAAATTGTCATTGCATAATTGTGGAAATCATTGTGGAAATCCGGGCTGAAGCGGTCCTGCATCAGATACGCCTGGAAGTCAGCCATTCCCAGCAATTCCTCCTTGCTTGAGATTCCAGAAGGGAACATAAGGGTTTTTCCTGCTGATTCGCTTGCTTCCACGAAATCCCTCAGGCGCGCCGTTGTATAAGGTTCGCACAATTCCAGCCCAAATGTTCCGATGCTGAAGAAGCTTGCCAAGCTGTCAGAATTGCTGTTGTTCAGGCAGTTGCTGCAGGTAATATCAGGCTCTATTTCCGCGCTTACATAATACTGCGCATCCGCAAGGTTTGCGAAGTAACAGCCCAAAGTTTTCTTGCTCAGCACGTTCTGCCCATTCAGCAGGCAGCTCTGCTGGGCGTTTGTTGAAGTGTTTCTTATTGTAACGTTCAAATCAAAGTCAATCGCGCCCGGGTCTGTATTTTTAATTTCCACAATCACATTCACATCCTTCGCTATCTTGTCAATCTTCATTGAGCTTATTCCAATGTCATAATTCGGAATCTCCTGCGTTTTTGTGCTGAATGCGCTTTCAGCGCTAGGGCATGTGAAAGGCGCGTTCAATGAGAGGAAATTCCTTATCAGCTCGATTTTCTTGAGAACCGCAATGCTGAACTGCGTTGCATCGCAGAATATGTAATCCTCGTTGTCCGCATCGCATGTGTCCTCATCAATTGAGCTCCAGTCCCATGCGAATCTCACTTTCGGAAGCGCCCCTTCCCCCGTTGTTCCTGTTCTTGTGGAGCTCCTGCAATCCAGAGCCTCAGGCGGGATATATGGGGTTACATTCTCATCAAATGCAACAGCATTGAACTGCACTCTGAATTTTACCCCCACATCCTGCTCCTCTTCAATATCAAGCGTGTCAGGCACGCTCTTGCTGTACTCCTTGTCCAGATCATAATCATACTTCTTCGCCTGCACATTGAATATTTTGAAGAAAACGCCTTCGCGCTGAGAAATATTTGAAATCTTCACGCTGCGCTCCTCAGTATTCAGCAGAGTGCCGCTCTTCGCCACAATCTGCTCCTCCCCAACGCTCAAATTAAGGTCGGTATCAAGCTCCTCGGAAGTGGTAAGCTCATTCAGGGTAACATCGGTGATTTCCACATCGCGCTCTATTGTAGTTGCAGTGCCCTTGTCCTCCTGGTTGAAATAGGAGTAGAATGTTCCTGCAAACATCCCAAGCAGCCCGTATCCCAGGGAATTCTTCGCATTTCCCCACATATCTCCTAAGAAGTCAAATCCACCGGCAGCGAGAATTACATTCCCTGTGGGGGCCGGAACGCCTGTTTGTGATTCAGTGGCTTTGTATGTTGTTATATCCCATTCGCCGCTGCCATCAGTTCTCATGCTAACTTCATCATACACCCAGCCAGTCCCATCCCAATAAGGAGTTTCAGAATAAATATAGTCATCACCAGACCCCACATAAGATACACCTGGTCTTTTGGAAGACAGGTCATCCAGAACTTGCTGCATAGTAGGTTTGTCAGTATCAGTTTCATACCAGCCGCTATCTGTTATATCCCATTTATTAATTATGTCCATATAATTCGGAACGGTAATTGTTGTTGTAGTTGGCGTAAATAAAGATGTTATTGTTAGTTGTGAAGAGGAGGCTTCCGTATAAATCTGGCTGAGGGCGTTTGCAAGATCCTTTTTTTCAGACTCAGAATCCGCTAATTGTGTTTCCAAATCTTTTACTGCTTCTGTATCCCCCGCAGCTTTGGCTTGATCAACAGCTTTTTTCAAATCAGCAATTTCTTTATCTTTTGCTAAGCTTTGTTTTTCAGTCTCTGCAAGTTTGTCCTGCAGGCCCTTGGTGGTTCCTGCGACCGTATCTGTTGGTTTCTTTGCCTTGCTGGTGTCCTGGCTCAGGCCGAACATGCTGCTGAGCATGCCCCCGACCATGGAATACAGGCCCCATTTCAAGCCGTCTGCAAACGCATCGCTCCATGAGCGCAATCCCTTGAGCTTTACTGAATACTCCGCATCATAGCACTGGTTTGTAAGTTCGCTCGTATCAAATCCATCCGCTGGATTTCCGGGATCATCAAACACATCATACTCAAACCTGTTCAGCTGTATGCAGGAATCTGCAGGGGGCTTTACGCGCGCGCGCAGCGTAATAACCGGCTTGCTTGTTTTCTCCCCCGCGCCTTTTACTAATACTTCAATCGGATACTGCCCATACATTGCGCCCTCGCTCAGCACTTCTATTTCGGAGGAAGTGTCGCTCGATTCCAAATCAAGCTGTGTGGGAGTTACTTCCAAATCGCTTCTTATTGTAAAGGAAGTTGTGCCTCCGCAGTCCTTTGTTTCAATTGTAAATGAATCGGAGTCAGGGGAATACATTTCAAGCAGCTCCTTGCTGAATGTTATGCAGTCGCGCAGGTTCACAACAGTAATGTCCGCCTGGATATCATCGCTCAGCACCTGCTCCCCGTGCTCTGAATAATTAACCGCCTCAATAACAATCTTTGCCTTTGCATTGCCGGAAACTCCCCCAAACGGAGAGAATGTAAGTGTAGCGCTCAGTGAGGTGTCAGGATCAATTTCATTCAGTATTGTGCGCGCATATCCGCTTCTAAGTTCCCTTCCAACATCCCCGACTGTAATTACAAAGCTCCCTATTTCATTTGTCTGCCAGTCAACCCTCGCACGCAGATTATAAAGCGTTACAGGGGTTGAATCTACTGCACAGCCGTTCTGTATCTGGAATTCCGTAACAATAGGATTTCCCTCGGTCATGGCCTCCCATGTGCTCTGGGTAACAGCAAAGCAGCCCGGGGTCACTTCCCCCCCGATTCCTATTGAAACAGTAACCGGAAGCGTAAATACCCACTTCTCATCGAAATTCCCCGCCTCAAGCGTTATTGTTCCCTTGAGCGTCTGCGCCTCTGTCAATTGCTTTCCCGAATCCGTAAGATAGGACTTGAAGCTCGCCTCAAATGTGCTTTCCTCAACAATTACCTGGCCTATATAGCTGAAGAGCCAGTTGTTGCTTTTTTCAATATCCACATAGCCCTTGAAATCCCCGCCAAGCTCCAAGGTAATTATTTTCAGCGGGAAATGCGTAAGATTCTCAATTGCAAATTCATCAGAGCTTTCCGCAGCATCCTTTATATTGAGCGAAACCCCTATAGCATCAGGGGAAAATTTGAGAACTTCGCTCTCTATTGCAAGCTCAACGCTCACAAAATCATACTCGGGCTTTGAAACCTCAATTGCAAGTTCCTCCCCCGGCAGCTGCGCGGGCATTATCAGTTTTGCAGTTCCATCCTTTGCCGTTTCAACTTCATCAATCAGATTCCCCTGCCTGTCCTTCAATTTCACTATCGCATCCTCAATCTCAAGCTGTGTGCCTGCATCCTTGACAGTTACAGTAATGTCATTCTCTATCCCGCTCGGATATTCTGTGGGCGAAACCTTCACATCCATCCTGTTGGGAGCGGAAGTCGCTATTATGAGGTCCTTCTCAAACACAACCCTGAAATCCGAAACCATGCGCATCTCAATCATTGCGGCATTTGACTTCTGCGTTGTAAAGTAAAGCGTGCCCGAAACCTTGCTGTTCGGCGCGAAATTCCCGATGTCAAGCCACGGGAACTCATACCCATTAACTGTTCCTGAGCTTGCAATCCCCTCCGAATCGTAAATTATGTAACTGTCAAATAGCAATGACTCCTCGGGATTCTTTATGCGCAGGTTCGCATTGTTGTGGATTTTTGTCTTTGAATTGTTGGTAATTGTGAAGGAAAGCATATAGCGGTTGTAGATTGTTGCCTGGTAGCTCTCAAGCACAGCGCTTGCAATCTCCTCCTTCAAATCCGTAATGCTTGACTCAAAGCAGAAATCATCATCGCACAGCCCCCCTGCGCCAAGCTGATAAATCTGCTGGTATGTGGTGCAGTACAAATCATATGTAGCAACTGTGCATTCCTTGTCCCTTACTGTTGTTCCATCCTTTGCCCACGCCCTGTAATCAATTGTAAGCTTGTCAGTAACTGAGGCGGTGCTCTTTATGAGTATTGTTGCTTCTGCATTGTAAATTCCTGCTTTCGGGCTTGCCAAAGTAGCATTGAACCATTTTGCCTCCGCGCTTGTTATGGAAGCGATATCATTCGAATAGCCGTTCCCGTAGGAAGTGTACTTGAATATTGTTGCATTTGGTATGTTAATTTCCTTTATGAGCAATGAGTCCTTCTCCATTATCAATGCGCTTCCCGTCCTCACATGGATTCCCGCTTCAGTGTAGCTCTTCTCCTCAGGAATGACCAGCTGGAATTTCGCAATGTACTCCTCATCGGAAGCGACGCTTGTTGCTATTTTCTCATTCTTGTAAAGCCCAAGGAACCTTATGCGTGCCTCCCCGCTTATTATGGGTGCTTCCATTTCCACATTGAATGTTTGGACAGTATTTGCAATTACTGATTTTACAGCTGAAATGTAATCCGCCTTCTCCTCCTTGCTCACTATCACATACACTTTCTTGTCTGCCTTTGTTGCAAGCCTGTAAGTTCCGTTCGCATCAGTGTAATCGCTCCCGAACAGCGAATTGTCAAGCGCATCATAAACATCAACCTTTGCAAACGCTATTGCAATTCCCTCAGCATCAGTCACATTCACATTCACAAGCCCATCGCCCATGACCATCGTGATGTCAAGGCTTATGTCCTCGGCAAGGCGCATGTCAAAGAATTTCGCTTCCGACTTCCCCGAAGCGCTTGACTTGTACGCGAACGCCTTGTAGTTCCCGTTCTGCACGCGCGTGAAGCTTGCTATTCCGTTTATGTCTGTAACCTGCTCCCCATATCCGGCAAGGAAGCCGGAATCCGCATTGTAGAGCGCGGCCCTTGCGTTCTGCACGTTTTTTCCGGATTCATTCACCACCTTCACTTTGAGCGTTCCTCCGTTGGCGCCGGTGTATTTCTCAATCTCGGCAATGTAAGTTGCGGAGCCCGCATTTATGTTTGCGATTTTTCCAATGAGGTAATCGGGATGGTCAATGACCGCCTTGTAGGTGATTGTGGAATCAGCAACATTGAACTTGACAATTCCGTTCGCATCGGAAGCGGTAGTAAGGACTTCCACAATGTCATCATTCTCCTTCCGCAATTGCACCTGCGCGCCTGCGACAGCGCTTTTTGTTGACTTGTCAATTACCTGAATCTGCACAAACCCGGCGATGTTCTTTGAAAGATTGAAATCATAATTTACTGTTGCATTGCTTGCAAGGGAAAGAAGCCCTGACTCCAATTGCGCATAAACGTTATTGGGGTCGTAAGTTCGCAGCTTGTAGTTTCCCGCATTCAGCGCGAGAATTGCCTGCCCCGAGGAATTTGTTGTTTCAGTTCCGATTCCCAGGCCCATTTCATTGTATGCCGTTATACGAATTCCCGCAACCGGCGCGTTGAGGTAGGAAACGCCCACATTTATTGTCCCTGTTGCAACAATCAACGGCTCAAGGTAAATGGGCTGGTCGGCAAACGCATAAGAGTCGATATTCCTGTATGTGTCGCTTTTAACGCTTACATATAATTTCCCGCAGTTGCTCGGGATCTGCACATCGGCCTCGCCTGTGTATGTGGTTATGCTTCCGATTTGCGGAGCGCGCGCGTTCTCGCACGCAAATGAGAGCTCGGCCCTTCCCACAATCGGGATTCCTGCGCTCAGGAGCCTTATTTTCTTTGTTGAGAGCTCAGGCGCAACCAGCTGCAGGGTAATTGTCTTGCTCTCCGCTGCCTTTGAAATTTGGATAGTTGAAGTTGCGGTCTTGTAATTGTCCTTTTTTGCAGTAATTGCCACGCTTGCGCCAATGCTTGTTGTGAAGGATGCGTCCCCGAAATCCTTTGTTTCCGCGGTTTTTGTAATCCCTGCATATGTTATTGTAACGCTTGCATTCGGCAATGCGCTTCCTGAATCATCAACGACCTTTACCGCAAGCGTTGCCTCCTGCGGCAGTATTACCGGGAGCAAAAAGAAATATGCCCCAAGGGCAATAAGCGCAATAAGGATTATGAAAACTATAAAGCTGGGCATTATCTTGTCTATGCGGTCAACAAGCCCTGCTATGGGTATTACGCCATCAATTTTCTCAACAAGCCTGTAATAGCCGTCTTCCAGTTTCCGGTAAATGCCCATAGTTTATCGCTTGATTAATTTATTCATTATACGCTATTAATCTTATGGCTTTCCCTGTATTTAATATTATAGTATAATGGCTGGATATATAAATAAAACCTGATTTATTAATGTTTCGGATTGAGGGGGCTCGGGAGCATCCTGTATTGCCCCAAAAACAATATCCAAAAATAGTGTCCGTTTGGGATTTGATCAAATTGCGAAAGAATAAGCAGAAGAAGCTGGAAAATGCAATGTGTTTAGAATGCAAAGAATTTGCAAATCTCTGCCCCAATTATCTCCCTCTTGTGCGCAATTGCTTAACTTTAAATAATGTTTTCAGAGTTTTTCCATAATGGAGCAAGTCTGGCAGGCTCAGTTCTATCCTGATACAAATTATATTTATGGCGGATTTAAGAAGCTGGCTATAGAATTGAAGAAGAAGGACAGAAAAAGATTCAAAACTGAAATAAAGGACTTTGAGCAGAGGCAGAAGCTGATTGACAAAGGAATAAAATTCATAATCTCAGAATTGACAGAATTTGAAATCAAAAACAGCCTGATGAATGAAGAGGGATTAACCTTCAGCCAAGCCAATCACATATTCCAAAGGAGGATTGTTGAGTGCCCGATTTATACAAAAATAGCAATAAAGAGCGTCAATCTGGATTATACTTTCATTAATTGGGCGTTGCAGCACAAATTCGGGTTAAATGACGCATTCCACATACTGATTGCCACAAAGCTGAAACTGATTGTCATAACAAAGGAAAGAAACATTGAAAAATGGCAGAAAGCCTATCATAATGTCTGGAGTGCAGAGCAATTCCAGGACTATGTCAGAAAGTTATGACTCTGTTGGCCAATCTCCTCAGTTCCCTGCTGTTTTTTGCCTTAACTGCGGATTGAAGCCTGTTTGGAAGCAATTGGCCTGCATGCATAACCCTGACCCTGACGCCATTGAGCGTTATTGTCTGGCTTTTTAGCTTTTCCATATTTATCACAAATGAGTGCCTTTTAGTATATATTACTTCTTGCTTCAGAATCTTTTTAAATGCAACCCACAGGCGCATTCCCGCTTTCAGCCGGCAATCCCTATTATCACAGCGGCAACCAATGAAACCCCGAACAGCGCAACCATCTCCCTCTTGTGCGCGAAAAAATTCCCCGTTCCCCTGAAATCAGCATACAGATAGCGCCCTGCAACAAGCGCTGCATATGCGGCAATGAAAAGCGGAATTGCGCCCGCAATTGTTTCAACCGGCGCGCCCAAAAAAGCCTTTCCCTGCATTATCCCGACAAAGAACAGAATCAGCGGCGCGGAGCTTCCGAAAAACAGCAATGAGAAAATGAAAACGCTTGCCGTAAGAAGCAATAAATTCAGCGCTGGATTTGCGCTCAGTTCCATAAGTGAAAAAACCGCAATTGAATTCGCGCCCACAAAAATCCCAAGCGCCCAGCACAAAAGGGAAACAATGAAAACGCCCTGCAGAACCCCAATGCGCAGGTTCAGCTTCTTCCGCCCCTTCTGCTTGGTTTTTTTAGGCATTGCTTTTCACTAAGAAGTGTGATCCGTATGCCCTGCTGCTTCAACTGCGCTTCCCGTGCCCTTATCAGGATTCCAGAATATGTCTGCGCTGTTGGCTGTTGTGTTTATGCAGAGCTCCCCGCTGCTTATCTTTTCCGGTATTGCCAATGGATTGAATTTCGCAAGCTCCTCGGTGCCCAACCCCGTGTTTAACGCAATTTCCTTGGTTCCTGCTTCTTTGGCCCAGTCAATTAGCGTTCCTCCAATGTCTGTAATGTCAGCGCCGCAGAATATCTGCAGGCTATACGCATATTTCGCAGGCAGATACGCAACAGTCTTGAGGTCTATCTCGCCCTGCATTGTTGCCTTGCTCCAGAGCAATGCGTGGGACATGCTCGTGCCTGCGCATAGCGCCCCCTGCGATGAATAGATTTCATTTATTGCAGCCCCCTTCGCAAGCGGATTTCCCCCGAAATCCATTCCTGCGGCCGCAACAACCCAGTTAAATATGGGCTCCCTTTCGGGAATGCTTATGACTCCTTCCAGGCCTTCTTTTGGCGTTTCCACTAGTGCAGCTATTGCCGTCCCGGATGACAATTCATAGAATATCCCCGCGCCCCTGCTTAAATCATTCTTGAATATTGCCAGGTTTATTTTAACTGCAACGCTCGGGCTGTATGTGAATTTGTCATTATCCCTGTCAATGCTCAATACAACGCCATTTCTCATTGAGCTGTAGCTCTTGTTCTGCACGAGTTTGAAGTGCTCAGCGCCTTTTGTAGTGCCGCTCGGGAGCGCCCTTATGGATTCAACAACCCCAAGCAGGCTCGAGGATGTACTTTCTGGCGCGGTTTTACCTTTTTTCTCACAATCCTCATTACATGCTGCAAGCACCGTGGGCTCTGCAGTGGCCCATGTGGTTCCATAGCCGTCCCTGTTTAATATGTCTTTGTCTGTGTCCTTCCCTTCCTTATCCTTCTCCTTTTCAAGGCCGACTTCGCCATCTATCGGCATATAGAAGAACAAATTGTTCTGCATTTTCTCACCAAATTTAGAAGATTCAGGCTTTGAAGTGTCTACACTAACAGTTATAAGTGGGGCATCTGCAGTTATTGCAGGAACATTTGGATCAGCAAACACATACTTTATTTTCACGTCATAAAGCGCTGGCTTATCGACAACAAGCTCCCCGCCAGAGCCGTTCAATAAATTCCACGTGGTGAAATCCCCAACCAGGCTTGAAAGAAATCCCTTTTTAGTTGCGAATTCTTTGAAATCAGCCTTGAAGTCCGGGGAATAGCCATCGCGCATCAGATAGGACTTGAATTCAACATTTTCAGTATGGAAATATTTTCCATCAGCAGCAGCATCAGGCGGCGGATAATAGCCAGCATACCCTGCCCCGGAAAGGAAAGTAACAAAGTCATCATTTTCCATGCCGTTCTTCAAAATAGCCTCTATTTGTGGTTTTGTCAAAATCGGCTTGTGCCTTATGCCCGCAACAAATTTCAGCGCGCCTTTTAACGGGCTGTAAATGTTCACAAGCCATTCCTTGCTTATGAACGTGTGCGTTGCTGAATCCTTCTGCCATGCAGCCCAATCAATAGGCTTTTGAACTGTAATCCACAAAAATTTCCTTCCAGCATAATCTTTTTTTGCTTGGTCCCAAATAGCAGAATCCAGATCTGAATTAGGGTCAAGTTGACTAATAACACAGAATTTATAATTCACATTAGTTTCTTTGCCGCAATCATTAGCATATATCGTACCATCAATTTTATCTGCATTTTTAATCGCATCATAAATCTTCCCGTAAAATACGTAGAAGTCCTCGTAGGTCATTAGCCATTTTCCCGTTACTGAATTTCTTTCGGCACCCAATTCTTCCAATATTGGCCTGTCAGAATCTGTCAGGCCTTTAATGTTGATTTCAACAACCACATCACTCATATTTTTAGGAGCCGGCAGTTCTGCAGGGTTGCCATAAGCGCTCAATGCCTTGACCCCTGTTGTGCCCAAGCCGGCATTTATGCTTTCGGATTTTGCATTGAGCAGTTTCACATTCGTTATGGATTTGGAGTCAGGGCTCTCAAGTATGCCCTGCTTACTGTCAACAAAGAACTGATATCTTTCAGTGATACTATTTACTTTGTTGTTCAGGCTTTCAATATAAATTTTTTCTTTAACAAACCTGAAGAAATTTTCGGAGTCCTTGAGATCGCCAATGGGCTTTCCAATCATCTCTTTGTCTGCAAATTCATAACTATTATCAGGGTAGAGAGAATTAACTTTTTCTGCCAGCTTCTTGATTTCCCCTGCCTTTTTGTTGAGCGCAATGCTGAATTGGGTTGCATCGCACACAGTGTAATTCTCGCCTGAGCCTTCTTTTTTGTCGCAGGCATTCTTTAAGATGCTGGCCCAGGTCCACGAATATTTCAGGTGCCTGAACCCGTATTGGTCGTATGCCGCGCTTCCCGTGTTTTCTGAAGTGCATTTAAGCGCAGCAGCCGGCTTTATGGGGATTGAGACAACATTTTTGCCCTTTATGCAGAGCTTGAAAGGCAGCTCATAGCGCCTTGTTATCCCAAGCGAAGGCCTTGTGGCCGTAATGCGCAGCTTTTCATCAAATCTTTCAGTTGCGCCGTCCGGCAGCGCGCTTGCATCAACCGTAACCCTTATGTCGTGGCTGTTCTGTATTGTTTCAAAATTGACCCTAGTCCCGCGGCTGCCCAGCAATTCTGTTCGCTCAAGCATTATTTTGTCGCTTGTGCCGCAGAGCTTCGGCGATATTCTCATCACCCAGTTCTTATTATCAGCAGGGGAATAGCCAAGCAAATAGCCCCCGAACAAGGGCGCTTCTCCCTCAGGCGGATGCACAAGTATTGTTCCTTCCTTGAACAATCCCGTGTCGGTTACAGAAATGCAGTTGTCCGAGTCGCCTGCAATAATATTCTGCAGGTTGAGCGCATCCTTGTTTATGCACAGGTCCAAATCCACTTTCGGGTCCCCGAAAATATCCTCCTGCGGCAGCGCCCCTGCGGCAAGCCACAGGTCTTCAAGGACAACATTGAATGGGATGCGCTCGCGCGTCCCATAGCGGGTTATGAACTCAACGCTCATTGTTGCGCGGCTTTCCACGGTGTAGTAGCCGGCAGTAAGCGCATAGCGCAGATTCCCTATCTGCTGTATCGGGTTTGTGGATGTGAGATTTGCGCCTCCTCCCCTGTACTGCACGTCCTTTATTATTTCAAACTGCAGTATTTCCCTTGTATGGTCCCCTGCGCCTTCAGTGTAGATCGCAGTAACGCTTACTTCCTTTGCAAGCCTCAATTGCTCCGGAGCGGGCGTTTTTCCCGGCTCGGCGCTTATCGGAGGGGTTGTATACATTGAGCCCTCGCTTATTTTTATTGAATCGGCACTGTAAATGAGCCTTACCCCTGAATCATAGCAATCATTGAATACTTTCCCGGAAACGGGCTTTCCAATGAAGCTATTGAACTTGAATTTCTTCTTGTCAAGCTGGACGCAATCAAACCATGTCTTTGTGAATATGTTGCTCACACTGACCATTAGCGTTGTTATTGTCGTGCTTGCATCCTTTGAATCCTTTACGCGCGCTTTCACATCAATCGGATAGTTCCCTACCATGTAAGCCGCCTGCACCTCGCTCTCAAGCTCCTCTCCCGCGGAAAGCGCAGTTGTTGCCTTATCAACAATGAGCGCAGGGTCTGAGGAAAGCGAAATTTCAACAGCGCTTGAGCAGTTATTGCGCACCGTAAAGGAAGTTTTGCCGCAGTTGAAGCTTGAGCCATAAGCGCCAATGCCGCCGCCAATTCCGCCATAGCCGCCTGTTCCATAATCGCTTCCGTAGAACGGCTGCTGGTAATTTGAAGAGGGATAATTGTTTGCATAAAGTTGATCGTAATTTCCAAGCCAGGGCTGCTGGTTCGGTGTGTAGCCCCACTGCTGATAGGGATTATAATTTGCTCCGGAAAAGCCGCCCATGCCGCTGAATCCAGGCCCGCCGCCACTGCCTCCAAAGCCACCGCCAAATCCAAAGTTTCCATAATTTCCATAGCCCATATTGTACGGGCAGCTTTCAATTGCAAGCGCAGCGCTCTGTATTACTTCCACGCACTCCTGGAGGTCATTTACCTTTGCATTAACTTTCAGCTGCGTTGAAATTTCCTCATCCCCGCGCGTGGTTTTGTTTATTGCCTTGAAAATTATATTGTAAGTGGCTTCGCCGCTTGTAACGTCCTCAGGCTCAAATTCTAATTTGATGGTTGCGCTTGCCCCTGCCTCAATTAAGGGCGCAATTTCAGCATATGTGTTTGTAAGCGAAACATCGCTTGAATCCTCAATGTCAGAGGAAATTTCAAATGTGCCCAAAGCGTTGTCATTCGCCTGCGTCATTTTTACGGAGAGCTCGCGCAATACTATTCCCTCGCCTCCAACCTCGCAGTTGTTCTGCAGGGCAATGCTCAGCGTCTTGCTCCCTGTTGATGCGAACAAATCCCATGTGCCCGGGTTTATTGTGAGGCATGAGGAATCATCCGCTTCCGCCCCGAAGCCGATTGTAATATTTACAGGAACAGAAATGCGCCATGTTGCGCTCGCATCAGTGCTTTCAAGGCTTATGTCTATGCTTGCGGAAAGCTTTGTTATCTCATCAACGCGCTTCCCCTCATCAGTCAGGTCAAGTATTATCCCTATATTGAAATCCTCCCCTTTCGGAAGGGCACTGTCCTCGTATGTGTCAGCGAAAGTTATTGTTGCAAGCCCGTCCAAATCGCCGGAAGCGCTTATTGAGGAAATCATCAGCGGGAGTTCGGTTATGTTGTTGAGGAGCAGTTCCACATCCTTTCTATCCGAACCGGCAATTGTAAGGGTCTCATTTATTTTTTCAGGGCTTATTTCAAGTATGTCCTCGCTCACGCCCATTGAAAGCGAATTCTGCTTGTAGTTGGATTTTTCCGCGCGGAATTCAAGGGAAGTTCCCGAACTTACCGAAGCAAGGGCATATGCGAATATTCCATTGAAATCAGTTGTTCCTGAAGCTAGCGTTGTTCCGTTCTTGAGTATTGTTACAACAGCATCAGCAAGCGCGCTCCCATCATTGGAATCAGTTACCCTTATGAGCAAATTATTCTGCACAAATGGAACAATAATTTTCGGCAGCACTTCAACGCTCAGCGCTTTTGCGCCGGCAATATTTATGGAGATTGATTTCTGCATCACCTTCTCATTCCCTGAAATGAGCTCCATTCTCAGCAAAGTGCTTCCCTCCTTTGCGGTCCTGAAGCCGAGGTTGCCATAGAACTTGCTGTTTGTTGCGGCATCCCCCACATCAATTTCAAGCGAGGCCCCCGTAAGCGTTCCGGGTATTTTAGCCCCTGTAACGGTCGTAATCTCATATCCCGAAAACCCAAGGCTGCCTGTCTCATTGTAAATTTTGAGTTTGGAACTTGCGAATGTTGTTGAAGCTTTGCTTGTTATTGTGAATATGAGCTTGTAGTCATTTGAAACCTTCGCGGAATAGGAATCCACGATCGAGGTCTGCAGGTTCCCGGAAGCAATGTCCTCAATTATCAGGCGGTAGCAGAAAACATCATCGCACAAATTGCTCGGCCCTATTGACAATGGCAGTGAATTCGTCTGCGCATAGAGCGCCTGCTTGCTTCCAGAACTTTCGCTGCTCCCTAGCGTTGAGTCCGTCGGGAATCTCACATATGCGCCCTTCTTCCCCCAGCCCCTGTACTGCAGTTCAGTAAGGGTTCCGATTGCAATTCCATCTTTTACAATTATTTCGGCTTCCGCATCGTAAATCCCGTCAGAGGCGTTCTTCCACACGATGTTTGACCATTTCGCATTTCCTGTTGTGAGATGCAATGCATCAGTCGCATAATTGTTCGGGGGCGTGTAGGAAGAGCCCTTTGTCATTCCCGAAGTTGAGGCGTAAATATTGCGCAGGTATATGGGATCCTTTTCCATTATCAGCGCGTCATCGCTCCCCGCCCTTATGTGCATTCCCGCCTCATCAAAGCTTGAATTTGCAGGAATCAGCAATTGCAGCTTTGCGATGTATTTCTGCCCCGGGCTTAACGAATCCGCAATTTCCAGATCCTCAGTTGCGAAAATCCCAAGGACTTTCACTTCAAGCTTTGCAATGTCCTTTGCGAGCGCAATCTCAATATTCTGCGTGACATCCCTTATTGGCAGATATGCGATTGTCGTGTGCTTCAGGTAGCCTGAAGCGCTTGCAACAAAGTATATCTTCCTGTCAATCCTCTCATCAATTGCCTTTGTCCCCTGCAAATTTGTTGTGTTCTCCGAAAGCCTTGCGTTTGTGTATGCGTTGTATACCTCAACCTTTGCTGCGGCAAGCGGCTTCTGCTCGTTGTCAAGGACGCTTACATTGAATGTTCCGCTTCCAATTGCAAGCCTTACAACGACTGAATTTTCCTCCCTTGCTATTACCGCAGTAACATCGCTTACCGCGGAGCCAAACCCTGTTTTCAGTACTTCCGCATAGTAATTGCCGGGCTCAAGCCTCTCAAATGCCACTTCCCCGTTTATGCCTGTCGAAAGCTCGCTTCCCACAATTGAATCATCCGAAGCCCTGTGCAGCCTTACCTTCACATCTTCCACAGGGAGCGCAAACTCATCAACAACTTTCACTTTCAGCGAGTTTGCATTTGCAGAGGTTGCAGGCGCAAGCAGCACATCAACAAAAGCAGCGGACTTCTGCACTTGTGTGAGGGTTTTGAGCATATATGCGGGATGGTCTATGACAATATCATATAGAACATTCTCTGCAACATTGAATTCAACCTTCCCGTCAATTGCGCTCGGCCTGCCTGCAAGCTCTGTTCCGTCCTTTATCAGTTTTACAGTTGCGTTTGAAACAGGCGCGTTTGTGCTTGCGTCCTTCAGCAGTAGCATTATTTTCCCGACAGCCTTTGTGAAGAGCGCAATGCTCTTCTGCAGTACCGCATCAGGCAATAACTCATTTATTTCTGCCCTTCCGTCATACTCCGCATATTTTCCCGAAGCGTCATATGTTGCAAAATAATATTTTCCCGCGGGGATTTCAGAGAATACGGCGCTTCCTGAGGAGCCTGTGATTTTCTTCGCGATCTGCATCCCGCCCTCATCCTTCAGATTAACCTCAATTCCCGCAATTGCCTGCTGAAGCTCATTCGCAACATAAACATTTATTGCCCCCTTCCCCCCTGCCTCCTCGCTTAAATACACGTCCACTGTTGCGCCTGAAGTTCCAAGCTCAATAGCATCCTGCTCGGTTGTAAATCCGTTTTTTGGAGCAGCATACAGAATTCCGCAGTTCTCCGGAATTCCGCTGAGCTCAATTACCCCGTTGCTGGTTGTTTTTGTTTCGCTGTATTCCGAAGCAGCGCTGCAGGAGAATTCAACCGCCACTTCCTTCTTCACAAGCTCTGTTGTTCCCTTCTCAAGCAGCTGTATTGTCCTTGAAAGCGTTTTGCGCAATAATTCAAGCACCAATGGAAGCGATTCGCTCCCGCTTTTTGCTGTAAACCTCATCGCCTTGTCCTTGTAGCCGGATTTTGTTATTTTTATCCCGACTTCCTGCCCTATTGGAAGTTTTGCAAGGAACTTTCCCTCATCAGTTGTATTTCCGGTTTGCACTATCCCATTGGGGAGCGTAATTATCACATCGGCATTTGCAATTGCCCCCGCATCAGAAGAAACGCTGAGCATTATGCTTGAAGTGCCAGGCGCAATAATACCATAAGCAATAAATCCAATTCCCGCAATTAGTGCAATCAAAACAACCAGCGCAATCGGAAAAGTAGGAATTCCCCTGTCCTCAAACGCATCAACAAGCGAATAAATTGGAAGCCCATGCGCATCTACCCAGTCAAGGAACCTGTAATATCCGTCCTCCGCCTTGAAATATATGTCCTTCAGAGCCATCTAATCACTCAATAATTATATATAATGAATATCCGCCTTTATTTACTTTGCGTTTGCCGGTTTTAGCAGTTCCGCGCCGTTTCTATTATTCATTTAATGTTTATATATTTATTCATTCAGGATAGCAGCCATTTCCAGACAGGCTTTACAATTATGTGCCTGTTTTTAATCTCCAGCCTGTCTTCCTGGTTGTTTGTGAGTATAAGCCCCTCCCTGAGATTGAATTTTTCGAGCGCTTCAAGCAGGCCATTTATTTCCCTTTCCTTATTGTCTTCATCAAGCCCCCAGCATACTTGGATTGCCCTTGTTATTTTTTCCCTTTCCTTTACAAGAAAGTCACATTCATTCTTTTCCCTGAAATAAAAAATTTGCTGGTTTTTTCTCCTCAACCCAAGGAAAACAGCATTTTCAAGCATCCTTCCATTATCTGAAGAAAAGGAAGCCGAATTTACGCTTGCCAGCCCGTTGTCTATTGCATATATCTTTTTCAGGCTAACCAGCTGCTTTTTCAGCGAATAATCAAACTTCGGGAGCGCAAACAGCAGATAGCAGTCCTCAAGATATGAAATGAATGCAATTGCGCTGTTTGTGGAGCCGAGCGAAAATAGCTTTTTTATGCCGTTATATGAGAATTCCTTCCCAATGTTTGTAAGCAGAAATACCGCAATCCGTTTGACTGTTTTCAGGTTTCTCAGCCCATATCTCACTACAACATCCCTCGCAATAACATCGTTCAGCAATTCCTGGAGTATTTCAGCCTTTTCGCTTTTCAGGTATTCAGGGAAGCCGCCCTTGCAGAGGTAATCCTCAAATGCGGCATGGCTCGGCTTCCTGCCCTTTAGCGTGAGGAATTCAGCAAATGAGAAAGGGAAAAGCTCATAGCGCAAATGCCTCCCTGTAAGCCTTGTCCCAAGCTCTCTGCTCAGAAGAGAGGCATTTGAGCCGGTAATTACAAAGTGCTTTTTATTGTCCAGCATTGTCCGCACAAAAAGCTCCCATTTCTGGACATTCTGGATTTCATCAAAAAAATAATAATCGCTCCTGCCAAACTCCTCCAAAAACACATCATTGAGCTTCTGGAAATCCGAAACTTCAAAGCCAGCCGCCCTCGGGTCCTCAAAATTGAAATAATAAAAACCATTTGTTTTTTTTATCAGCTGGCGGAGCAGGGTGCTCTTTCCGCAGCGCCTTATGCCTGAGAGAATCATTGCAAAAGGCAGCTTCAGGTCAAGCTCCCTGTTTTTCTCCCGCACTATCCCATAATCAGCACCAGAAAGCGAATCACGCTGGGAGCGCACAATGCCCCTCAAAGTTTCCTTAAGCAGCATAATAATATCCTTATCCGCATGGTTTTTTAAATGTTTTCATTACTAATGCACACTTTTGTTCATTACTAATGCACACTATAGGATACAACTCGGATACGCTCCTATTCAGGATAGCAGCCCCCCGGGCCAATAGCTGGCTCGGCCGTTATATCCGTCCTTGAATAGCAAGTCCATTCGCTTAAATCAACTGCTGCAAGTTCTTCCGGTGCATTAGAAAGCGCGCACGTTGGGGGAGCCGCATTAGCGCTCTTGAATTTTGCTGAGAAAGGGGTGTATGCATAATCCGCAAGCCTTATCCTGAATTCCGCGCCCATTGCCTTATTGACCTTGTAGTGCTCATTGTTCTCCCTGAAGCGCAGCTGCATTTCAACCGCGCTCACTTCGCTGCAGTAGGAAGTGCTTCCAGGATTTGCAGGAATCCCGCTGTCCCCCCCGCCGGTTTCAGGCCCCCTTGCAATTACCTTCCCGTCGGACAGATAAAAGCCGGTTCCCCCGCGCATAGCAGAGCACGGGGAATATGAATGTCCTGAATCCCCAGAACCCTCGCTTCCGCCATCATCCTGTATTATTATTTTTGAAGGCCTTGCCTGTGTAGTGGCTGAAAACAGCTCTGCAATGTCGCATGCGCTTGCTCCGCTTCCAACAAGCTCCAGCCCATCCCACTGCCTTTCAGCGCCGATAGAATTTTTTGCAATCCCGCATATCCTTTCCTGCGCAAGCGCCTTCAGTGCGTCATTTGCGGCCTCTCCAATGCCCGAGGCATCATATGCATCAGGGTTCTGCATCAGATTGCTAATGCCCGCGCTTCTTGACCAGCTGCCCGGGGAAAATTCGACCCTGTAATCCCCGCCCCTGTTGTCCCCCGGGCAATATTTGTCTGTATCTCCGATTGCCGAATTCGCAGAATCATAGGGGTCCTCCCTCGGAGCGCAGCTCTTTGCATCGCACATCCCGAGGCGCATTTCCTCAATCTCATTATGGACCCCCGCGGAAAACAGCCCGCCATCATTTGCAGCAAATGCAATGCTCCTTGCAATTGCAATCGCCTTGAACAATCTCAAGGGGACGAAAATCCTGAATTTTCCCTTGGGAAGGACTGGCTCCTTTATTCTCCTTCCCGTGTTCTCATTGAAAACAAGAATCTGGGGAAGCATCTCGTAATCCGGCTCTTCCAGCGACTTTATGTCAAGCACAACATAGAAGGTTCCGGGGTTGCATTCATCAGGATTGCCATCAGGGCAGCCCACAACCTGTAAAAATTCACTCGCCCCCACGCTATTGTCAATCGCCTTCTGCAAAGCGCCAACCATCTCAACCTCTGAACCGACAATCACAACATTATAGCTGCCGAAGCTTTTGCCTGTCGTGCCGGTGCCAAGAAGGCTTGAGATTACCTTTGCCGTGTATCTGGCAAACGCGCCCCCGCCGCTGAATTTTGAACTTGCAAAATCATTCTGCAGCTCCTGCCATGTCCTCGCTTCCGGGCCAAGGATGTAATAATTGCCGGGCTCAAGGAGATAATCGCTTATCTGCCAGCGCATATTGTAATTGAAGACCTGCATCGCATCAGCCCTGCTCAGGTCCGCAATCGCCTGCATTTCCGCCTGCTCCTCAATGCTCCTTATTATGTCAACGGTATTCCTTTCGGTCTGCATCATGTTCTGCGCAAGGAGGAGCGCAAGCACTATAAGCACGAACGAAACAAGCGCAGTGAATAAGTTGAATGCCCTTTCGCGCATGAGAATCAGGACTAATAATAATTAATGGGATATATATGCGTTATGCCAAGCCTTATTGTGCCATACGGCTACTTATATGCGTCATCATGATGTTTGAATTTGTCAAAAAGAATATATCCTTCTTTCTTGGAAACCTTAAATAGAAGAACAAAACTCTTGGCTATATGCGCACGCTTGTAATCAGCCAGACTATGGCGAAGATTTTTGTAATGTTCTATGGTCCGTTCATCAGAGCTGATTATCTGCTTGATTTTCTTATTTAATATTCCAAGAGTTTTTTTGTCCTTCTTTTCAAGTATCCTGATTGTCGCCTTTAGTTCATCTGACAGGTCAAATGAAAAAGTCATTCATTCGCCCCTGCATAGCCTGTCAAGCTCTTCAACACTCATGCTTCTGAATCCATATTTTTTAATATGCCTATCGCAGGATTCAATTACTTCCCTTACAACTTCATCCTTTACTTCCTTGTCAATGAATTCATCAACAAAATCACCCCCGTACAGCTCCGCAAACTTGTCCAGCGCCTCGGATTTGTCGCGCAGGCCGTATTTTTCCTTAATTACCCCAAGCACCCTGTTGGTATAATCCTTGGCCCTCAGGTTCATGGTTACGGTTCTTCCTCTCATGTTAGTCCTCCTAACATAGAATTAGTCCAACTAATTTATAAGGATTGCGCCTTACCCGGGCGATTTCCCAGCCATTGCAATTAAGCGTTTTGCCCGGCCAGAATAAATGTGCTGTCGCCCTGCGGTATTACCTTGAATTGGTTCCATTGCAAATACATATTGTAAACGGCTTCATATTCCCTGTCCGCCAGGTCTGGCGTATGCTTGTTTTTCGGGTCATTGTTATAATCCTTTAACGCATTAATGATCTGCTGCTTGCCAGAGTTGCTTGTAATGCCCTTTTCATGGAACCACCTTGCTGCGCATTCTATATTCTGCGCCGGCTCTTTGGAATCTGGATTGGCAACGTCGCAGCCCATTATATGATCGCTTGATGCAATGCCAAGGCCGCTCTTCAGAATGCCAACCGCAACAAGTAATGCATCCGGCACATCCCTCCTTGTTCCGGGCCCAACTTCCCTGTGCGCAAGGCTTCCAATCAGGCCGCCATAATTCTCATAATATGCGATAATGTATTTTACATCTTGCCTGTCAAATTTGCTGGCATCAGGCAATAGGCCGTACTCAGGCACAGGCTCAGAAAGCTCTTTCGGGTCGCATTCTTCAATCCATTTCACGTCCTTCACATTCTTCAGTTCACCTTCAACATCCACTATGGGGCCGGAAATTTTCCATTGCGTCTTTCCATCCTTCTCTTCCACATCAATCCTGTAGGTTGAATATTTTACAAAATCAATGTCGCTTATCTGCCCGAAAGTGGGCCCATATGCGCTTACACCAACCACATTAAGCGTCGGCTGCAGCTGCGGGAACACATTGTGCATATATACACTATAGAAGAGCATTCCAATCGCGTCTTCAATGATTCCTGTAAGAAGCCCCTTCCCTACATTTATGAGATTTTCTTTACTAACCATGCTGGTAAAGAACCTGCTAAACCTCTTCATCGGAATCTGGTATGCGCCGCCGCTTTTCACGAATAAATCAGCATCTTTCCCAAATTCCTTCAGCACATTCTTTGCAATAACATTCTTTGTAAGATCGTCAGTAAGAGCCGCAGCTGGCTTCTTGGGCTTAACGCTGTTTAGCGCGCCTTTGATAGTTTCATCAATAAAGTCTTTTGGCGGCTTAAATTTTGCAACAAGTGTAACTCCAGTAGCCCTTGGTACCGGTACTGGTTCAAGTACTACAAGCCTTTCAACATTCTTAGTCAGAGAGGTTTTAATGTCATTTTTAATATTATCCCTGACTGTGCTAGGAACAGTGGTCTTAGAAAACTCTTCCAGTTTAGCGACTACGCTCTTGGTCAAATCTTCAGATATGTTATCAATCTGGCCACTAACTTGTGTAACATAATGGGCTTTTTGCATAGCAGGAGTTATATCACCAATTGTACTCTCCTGAAGCACAGTTGCTCTTGATGCGTGATCCAGAATTTCCTGAGTCTTGAATATTTCTTCAGCGCTTTTCTCCCAGGTCTTCTTTAGAACATCTTCGGCATCTATCCCGAAATTAGTCTTATACTTATCAAACTCGGTGATAACCTTCACATTGTCAGCTGTTTTTTCAACTGCATCTGCCACTGCCTTGGTAAGGGAATCATCAAGGGTTTTTTCACCCAAGTATCTTTTTGCATTTTTGGTCATTGTTTCTTCTAGTGCCTTTGCGCGCTCTGTTACATAATTAGTGGCAGCTCCCCCAAAGAACTTTTCATTTTCTTGCTGGGCGATCTGCTCTGCAACTTGCTTGGCTGCGGCTTTGAAAGAAGATTCCGAAGGCAGGCCTTTTAGCCCTGGAATTGTGAGCCTCCCGCCATATCTTCCAATCAGTTCAACTGCCGCGGCGTTAGTAATGTCCCCATAGTATCTTTTAACAACCTCTGTATTTTGAGAAGCCAGCGCAGAAGCTGCATCGCCTTGCATGCCGCCCGGCTTAGGCACATATCCGAGAATTTTGAAAGTTTCCCTTCCGTTTTTGAAACTTGCCCAGCCTGCAGGAACTCCGCAGTTCCATATTACATCAGCCACACCGCCAATGCCTGGCATCTTTAAGCTGCCGGCAATCATTGCGGCAATTCCGCAAGCCGCAAAGTAAACTCCTATCCCTGATTCCTGCAGCCAGAAGCGCTTAGTTTCATAGGCGGTCTGGCCTGGCTGTTGCGTGTTGGCCAATTGCTGTTTTGCATTGTCCAGGCGCGTATAAGCATCAGGCACCAGTTTGATTTTGCCCATGTTGATTTTTTCAGGCCCCCCGCCCCAAACAGCATTCGCATAATAGCTGCCGGGCTTTACTTCTCCCTTCGCAAGCTTGCTCATAAGCCTTACCGGATGTATGCCGCACATCTGCAGTTTTACATTTGCCTCTTCAGCAGTTCTTGCAGGATCGTCCTTGCTCTGCGCCGAAATTGCAACCTCCTTGTTATGGGCATCGGCAATAAAGTTATCCGGCTTAACGCACAGCTTATAGGGGTGCTCCCACTTCTTTTCCTTTTCAAACCATTTGAGCGAGAGCGCCTCATCCTTCCCTATTTCCCTTTTTTCTTCTGCACTTTCAATCCATAATTTTGAAATTCCGCGCAGATTCGGCTCAAGCGTTCTGCTTTCAGTCTTTACCTTTTCGCTGATATCGGAAACAACAGAATACTCGCAGCATGAAGCCCCGCCCGTGTGCATCTTTAAGATACCTTCCTTGCAGCTCTCAATCTTGAATTCCCCAATCTCCTTCGTAGAGCGCAGCTTTAGCGAGAGCAGATTGGCTGTGATGCAGGAGTCCTTGGAAATTGCGGCATTCTTCAGCTCGCGGATTGCCTTTCCTGCCTCTGCTGCAATTTCCTTCTGCTGCCCGCTCTGCACGTTAAGCGCCTCATTTATGTTTGCATAGAGAGTTTTCTGCGAATCCGCGCTCCCCCTTCCCTCTTTGGAAGCATCCCCGGAGCTCTGCAGGCTCAATTGCACAACAGCGCCCTCAACCCCCCCGACAGCCAGCTGCACATGGTTTGAGGCGCTTGAATTCACAACCCTCTCCTCCTTGTTGAAAAGGGTTTTCGCAAAATCAGTTGCAATTGCATTCAATTTATCATTGCTGTTTGCAACAGTTGCAAGCCAGCTTTCCTTTGGATCTGAAACCCCGCGGGATGCATCAACCGGAAGGAAATTCATTGCATTGTAAATGTAATTGTCGCATTCCGCGGTTGCTTCCCTTTGTGAAACCTCAATAAGCACATTCATCTGCTCTGTTGCTATTGCGCTTCCCTGTATGGGAACCGCGCCGTTGATTTTTACCTTGTAGCGCCCGCAGCCCTTTATTGCACCGGCAATTGCAAGATGGTTGCCCCATCCGCTCCTTGCAACATTTGTCTCAAACTCCTGCGCATTTGCAACATACTGCACATAGTAAGGGCCTAGCATGCCTGATTTTTCGCTTATTACGCTCTTGAGCATATCAGGGCTTAAATTGTCAAGCTGCAAATAGGCGGTAAAGCTTTCGGTTTGAACGCCCAGCTGCGAGAACATGCAGTAATTCGCAAACCTTTCGCAGTTTGTGTTGAATACCTCGCTTCCGAAATTAAGGACCTTCAGCTTCGCGTCATTCATCTTGCTCTCAATCCTTTTAATCAGGAATGAGGCGAACTGCTCCGCATCGCAGTATGCAGTGTCGCAGTTGTCTGTTTTTGCGATTTTAGGGAATTTAATTTTCGCATATCCCTCCTTGTCGCAGTATTTCACTTCAACTTCCCCTGTAGAAGGCCCGGAAGATTCAGCGCCCTTTCCCAATTCAACTTTTATTGTAAAGCGCTCGGAATTCGTCCACTTGAAGCTCCTTATCATGAATGCCGCAAGGAATGCGCTCAGCGTTCCGGATTGCGCCTGGTTTTTTGTAAGGGCAAGGCGCATTTCAGCCTTCTGCATGGGCTGCAGCGTAACATCCGACGGAATCATCACAAGCGGGTTTGTGGAAAACGCGTCCTTGGGCTCAAGCGCAGCAATCCTTATTTCCTCGTTGCACGTGTTGTATGCCGTAATCTTCTGCTCTATTATCTGGCCGTCAACTTTGGTGGAGGAGAATTCAAGCGGGTTTGTTTCCGGGGTTATTTTCAGGCAGATCGGAGCGCTCACATGTATTGTAAGGAGTATCCTTCTCAGCTCATATTCCTGCCCGTTTATTGTCCCATTGACAACAATTGTCCCCTGAACCACCTGCCCTTTTGAAGAATCCGATTTTGCGACAATGAATGCCGGGGGAGTAAGCGTCCTTCCCTTCTGCAGCGTTTCCACAGGGTATTTTGGAAGGAACTCAACATTCACATTCTGCAGGAAAGCCGGCTCCATGCTGAATGTGATGTGCGAAATCTCAAACTCGGAGCCGTTCCTTATGAAGAGAGGCACTTCGCTTATTGCAAACTGGTCGTTCCGGGTCTGCGCAAGCCACATCTCAATATTTGAGGGGGCGGTAAGCGCGAAGTACTTGTTCCATATTACCACTTCCACAGGAAGCGTTTTTGTGAGCGCATCGGATTTGTAGACTATTTCATAGCTGAAGCTTCTGCGGTTGAAGAATTTCCTGTCCAGTTCGTTTGAGGCATCTATGCGAATGGTTGCGGTTTCTTCAGCAGTTCCTGCGGCTCCCAAAGTAATTGAATCCGCCGAAATAATAATGTCCTTGTCAGCAGTGCCCTTTGCCCTTATCTCAGGGTCGAGCGCAAGCGGAACATTGCATGTATTTTTTACGGTAAGCGTTGCAGATTCGCTTGAGCCCTTGTCATCAAGCAGATAGAATTTAAGCGAAGAAACGCTGAACTCAAGGCAGCCCTGCTCCAGCTCCCTGTTGTAAGTTGCAATAATCCGTGTTTTTGTTGAGGTTACATAGCTTCCCGCAACTGTTCCGCGGATAATCAAATCAGCTTCCGCATGCTCCCTTTCCTTTTTGCCGGAGTATTCCGCAATTACAGTAACATTCTGCCTCGCGCCCGAAGGAAGGGAGGAAGGAACGGCAACAGTGATTTCCATTTCTTCCGGGAATCCCGGGGATTTCACAATCTCATAATCAATAGCATCAATAAGTTCCGGGGAAGCGTTTGAAAGGTCCGCAAATGCCTCTGCGCTTTCAGTTCCCTTCGGAATGTCAACTTCAATGCTTTCTGCAATTGAAAGCAGGCCCTCCTTCCCTATTGCTATTTGCGTAGCGTATGATTTGTAATTCTCCGCGGAAGCCTCAACTAAAAGAATTCCCGCATCAAACCCGTTCTTCACAAGATACTGCCCGCCTGCGCCCTTGTCTGTTGTTGCATCCCCAACAATTGTCTGCAATAATTCCCCTGTTGATTTTTTCAGCTGCAATTGCGCCTTTTCCACAGGATTCCCGTCAATATCCTTAACGACAATCCTGAAATCCTGCCCGAACAAAACATCCTTCGGGCTTGTTTCAATGTACATTTCCTTCTCAACATAGATATTGAAATAGAAATTCTCGCTCAATACGCTCTCCCCTGAAATTATCTGCGAGGTAATGTAGGAGTTTTCAGCGGAATTTGCCCTGAAGTAGGCCCATATTTTTGTCTCCTCGTTTGCAATCGCCTGCACATCATCAATCTGCAGTTCAGTGTCGCTTTTATTATTATCAGCAATTTCAGTGAATCGCATCACCTCATATCCTGTAAATGCGATTTTCGGGAGCGTGCGCGAAGTGCTCAATTTTATTGTAGCGGAAACATCCTTGTCCGGCTTCAATGCAATTTCAAGCGCATAGGCATTCCCCTTTACCGCCTTGAAGTTCTCTGGTGAAAATTCATTTCCCATCGCATCAATGAATCTGTAGCTTGCGCAAAGCTCATTCTCGCACGTTGGAATAGTCTCAAACACCGAAATTTCGGCATCATTTGTGCCTGCATACAGCCCTGTGCGCTCAGAAGTGTACTGCGCATCAGCGAGGAGCGCATCTTCCGGAGCCCTGTAATAGCGGTTTGCAATTATTGCCCATGCGCGGTAATGCACATCAATTTTGTCCGCAGTAATTGTTTCCTTTGCCTTTATTCTCACTTTTATTATGCGCGTTCCGTTGGGATTTGAATCAAAGTAAAGCTCAAGCCACTTGCTGTACTGTCCAGGAGTTCCGGAATTCTGCAAATCAATACCCTCATTTCCCGGCTCAGGGAAGGGAGAGTATGTGCGCCCGTAGAAATAGCGCGCCCCAATAACATTAAATCCGAGTATTCCAACATCATCCTGGTCAACATTGCTTATGGCATCATTCCCGACCCTTACATGCACCCCTGCAGTGTATTTTCCCGCGGGCCATACTGTTTCGAATTTAAGGTAATAATCCTGCCCCTTTGAAATTCCCTTAACCTCTTTCTCGGATGCATCATAAACCCCGAGCAATTTTATCTGCGGCGCAAGCGTATCGGATGTTTCCCCGCCAATCTGTATTGTAATTTCATCCTTCCCCTCAACGCTCACTTCCTCCTCATATTCCTTCCCGTCCGAAGTTGTAATGCGCACTTTCAGGAATTTGTTTCCCTGCGTGTCAACAATTATGTATCCGTTTGTAATATTGCCATCAAAGAGCAGATTCCCTGCCGCGTCCTCAACCCTCACAGTTCCTGATTTCAGCGGATTTCCAAATTCATCAAGGAGATTAATAACAACGAGGTTTGCGGGATGGGAAAGGGTTATGTATAATTTATTGAATGTTGCCGCCTGAATTGCAATATTCCCATCAGCGCTCTCCGCGCCCTTAACCGCATTTACAAAAACATTTGCGCCAATAGCAAGCGTTGCTGCCGCATATCCCGTTACATCAGTGCGCATCTGCGGAATTCCCAGCGGCTGCTTCTCGCTCTCGGCGAACTCATAGAAGTTAAGCACAGCATCATTTGCCGCATTTCCCTTTGAATCGGAAACAAATATCCCAAGGCTTGCGGAATTGAGGGTTGTAATGCGCTCAAGCGCAAGAGTTATGCTTTTTCCAACTTGTATTGGAACAATCCTCATTCTTGCAGGCAAATAATTTGAATTGTATGCTGTAACAAAATAAGTGAAATCCGCATTCAGGTCCCTGAACTCAACGCTTCCCCCAAACCCTGTTTTATTATAGTCAATCATTTCCAGATTTGAATTGAAGAGCATTACCTCCGCATTCATTATGGGCTGGGAATCGACCCTGCTGCTGACATTAACCTGCAGAATGCTCCCGCCCTTCTGCATGTAAACATTCCATGTTTCCTCGTCGCTTCTTAGTGTGCGGTCCTCATTTGATTCGCTTGAATCGTATTTCACATAATTTTCCCTGCTCACCGCAATCCTTATTGAAGTTCCCTTTTCTATTGCCAGAGTTGCCTGCCCGTCCTTATCCACAACATCGGTTATGAGCCCGGAATCGGATTTATCATAAACCTGTATGCGCGCATTCTGCATAAGCAGGTTTGTTGAGGCGTCATAGACATTTATGAGCAGTGTTGATTTTCCGAGAAGCCCTGCTGCCTTCGGAACAAGCGCAACCTCATATAAATTATTTGAATCAAATGATTTTGTTATTTCATCGCTCTCATACGCATCGCTTTCAACCTGCAGGGTTATTGATTCGCCTTTTGGGATATTGAGCAGCCTTACTACCCCGTTATTGTCAGTTTCAGAAACAATTTCCTTCGCATCCCAGCGCGCTGTCACTTTTGCATTCCTTATGACATCCCCTGTTTCCTCATCAATGAAGCGCAGCATTCCAATTATTGGTTCGATTATTTTCTCAAGCACCAATGAAGCCGCCATTTCCCTGTCCTTTATCTGCACAATGCTCTGGGAAGCCTTATACCCTGTTTTTGCCCCGCGGATTGTAAGCTCGTCCCCGGGTTTCACTCCTGAAAGCGCAACAACATCATTGTTCCCGAAGGTTTTTGAGGGAAGATTCAACTGCGCCCCATCCTCATTGAATATTGAAACCGAAACCCCGTAAAGCCCTGAATTCTCATTGTCAGTAATGCTCAATCTCAAATTAACATTCCACGCGCCGCCGAAAAGCGCAAATCCCGCAACAAGCGCAATTATTATCCCTATAACCGCAACAGTGAACGGAAACGCGGGAATCCCCTTATTGTCAAGGAAGTCCGCATACGCATAAACCGGAATCCCCTTCCCATCCAGGAAATCCAGCACACTATAGAAGCCGTCCTCAATCTTCGTATAAGCGCCAAGAAGCGCAGAGCTTATTGCCATACCATAACCTTCGCCAAATGTAATTAATTAATGCTCCTTTCCCCTTATTATATTTATTTGATTATAGTAGCCATTATATTTAAACTTTATCTGCCCGCAGCCCAATTCTGCCACGCGTAATAGAAGCCCGCAATGGCAATGAGCAGCGAAATCCTGAAGAGCAGGTCATGCGAAATTTCCGCAATGCGCAAATCCAGATTTATAAGCAAAAAAATTGTTATGAGTATGCGGAGCAGGTTGAAAATGAAAACCGCGATGAATGCGGCTATTGCGCCAATAATGCGCTTTCTCATATCAATCCCGAAGCTCGCGAGTATTGCCGCGATCAGGAGAAATGTTTCAAGCGCGCCTGTGCACAGATAGCTTATGAATATCTGCAGGCCGTTCGGGAAAAGCGCAACAACAGGCTCCATTCCTGCATTTACGCTTGCCTGCACTCCAAATGCCCCGAAAATGAATGCCACAATGCTTGCAATTGCGCTTTCATAAATCTGCAAAGGAACAATAAGGAAAAAGGCAGTGTGCAGGAGCGCAAATGCCGCAATTATTGCAATTATGAATTTTGCCGCCTGAATTGCATTGCCCCTGTTCAGCTTGAATTTAAGCAGATGCTCGGCGGATTTTTTTATGTTTTTTTTTGAGCTTTTTGCAACATTCTTTTTAACTTTTGCCTTTCTTTTGCCCCGCATGCTAACTATATAAAAATAAGGATTATATATAAGTTTGTTGTGCAATTGGCAGCTGTATCAAATCTGCACAAAGCATCAAACTGGCATTTTGTTTATTTACTTGCGCATTTTAATCTGTAAAGTCATTTTTCTCTCTTTTAATCTTCGTAGCGTTCTTTTTGTAGATGTTTCCTTTTTTTTCCAAAGCTCATTAATCAATATGGTTTTAGCGATTTCTGGGTCCATTTTTCTTCTCTTATAATAAGTAACATCTCTAACTCTTTCTCCCCTCATAATTCTCGCTATTAATCTTTTTTGTCTATTAATCTTTTCCAATATTTCTTTTTTATATGTAAAGATAGTAGTATTTACTCTGGCATTTATCCCCCTTTTTCTTAGTTCATTCAATATTTCTCCCAAAGCAACATGCTGAAGGCCAAGGAGCACAGGAAGTTTCTGTCCCTTAAATTTCTTTAGTGTTGTTTCTAAAATTCTTGCAAAAGTCTGATCCCTGAATTTATTAGCCAATTCTGTTGAATAGCGACTACTCTTATTTTCATATGTTTTTATTATTATTTCCCTAGAAACTGGAGTTTCTAATGGAATTATTGTAATATTCCTCTTTTTGCATTCATGCATTATTTCTAATGCAGCCAAGACATCAGGGAGAATTTTTCTAACTGAACCAGTAATGACACTAAGTAATCTGTTGTAATAAGAGAGTCTTTCTGGGGTTATTTCCGTTGCCAAATGGGAATTTTTCGGCAAACCCCTAACATAATTTACAACATCTTCATGGGCAGAAGTATCAAAGTTATGAACCCAAGGTATCAACTCAACATCTGCCTTGTCCATATATAGTTTAGCACCTTTAATATAAATAAGGATTATATATAAGTTTGTCCTCTTTTTATCTGGGCAAAAATGAAGATTGGCGGATTGCAGGTTGGGGACTGGGCTGTAAAGGAATCCGGGGGAAAGCAGCACCTTATTTTTGACTGCAGGAACTGCCCCTATGGAACCTCATTTGTGGAGGACCCGCACTGCAGGTTCCATATTTTTGCCGCGCTGCTTGAAACCGAAGCGGATTTGGTTGTGCTTTCTGAAGTGTATGAAAGGGTATACAACGAGGCGCAGACAAAAATGATGAGCGAAATAGCAAAGCTCATGGTGAAATTTGAAACCGAGGCGATATGGAGCTATGCGCATCTGGGCGACCCCAAAATCGAGGGCGAGGAATTCTTCGGCGAAAGGCATGATGCGCTTGTAAAAGTTGCGCATGACATACTCGCATATGACCCTATAGCCGCTTACGTCCTCTGCCTTGAGGAAATAAAAAAGGAAAGGAACCGGCTTGCGAAAACCCCTGAAAACACAAGGGCTGAGATATACCTGAATAATTTGGTTGCGCTGCGCGAAACAATGGAGCGCACGGAACTCATAGGAAAGGCGCGCGACATAATAATGCGTTTGCGCCAAATACCTGAAACAACTGCATTGTACCACTCATTTTTCGAGGCGCAGATTAAGCCGAGCTTCATAGGCTCAAGGCTGCTGTTTGAGGAAATGGAAAAACTGGAATTGCTTGATGAATACAATGTCGGCCAGTCTTCCGTTCAAATCTTCAAGCACCCGAGCAAGACGGAAAAATTATATTTCATAAACCCGCCGGAATACTCTCTCCCCCCGGACAAGTATTTCGTGCTGAGCAAAACGCGCGAGATTGTCGCGACCTACCAGCCCGGAAAGGCTTCCCTGAGCTCAACCGCAAAATCGCGCAAGTATTTTGAGCGCATCTATCAGGCAAGCATAAGGGACATTTCAAAGCAGGCAAACATAAAAATGTCCCCCGAGGATGTCAACCAGCTTGCGGAGATTGTGGCGCGCTATACGGTAGGATATGGAATCCTTGAAATCCTTCTTTCGGACAGGAGAATTACTGACATTTACCTTGATGCGCCGATAGGGCAGAAGAAAGTGTATATTGTGCATTCCAAATACGGGCAGTGCGAAACGAACATCATTTACACGCAGGACGAGGCGAATGCGCTGGTTTCAAAAATGCGCGCAATGTCCGGAAGGCCGTTTGATGAGGCGCACCCGGTTCTTGACCTTGACCTTGCGGAACTGGAAACTCGCGTAGCAGTTATCGGCCCTCCGCTTTCTCCGGACGGAACAGCATTTGCATTCCGCCTGCATAAGGTAACCCCCTGGACGCTCCCGCAGTTCATTGACGCGAAGATGCTTACTCCGCTTGCAGCAGGGCTGCTGAGCTTTTTCATTGACATGCAGGCGACAATGCTAATTACCGGTTCTCGCGGATCAGGAAAAACAAGCCTTGCGGGATCCTTGATGCTTGAAATTCCTCAGAATTCGCGCATAATAGTGCAGGAAGACACAATGGAAATTGCGGTTCCCTACATGAAGGAGCTCGGATTCAATGTTCAGAGATTAAAAACAAGAAGCCCTATTTCAATTTCAAAAACAGAAACCGAAGTGGCGCCGGAGGAATCGCTAAGAACTGCATTGCGCCTGGGTGATTCCGCGCTGGTTATTGGGGAAGTGCGCTCAAAGGAGGCAAAGGTCCTCTATGAGGCGATGCGCGTTGGGGCGGCAGGAAATATAGTAATGGGAACAATTCATGGAGACTCCGCATACAGCGTTTGGGACAGGGTTGTGAATGATTTGGGGGTTCCGAACACTTCCTTCAAGGCGACGGATGTTGTTGTTGTTGCCCGCCCAATAAGGTTCGCCGGCTCGTTGGAAAGGCACAGGAGGATTGTGCAGATTACTGAAGTTGGGAAACACTGGACTGAAGACCCGGAAAAAGAGCACGGCCTTCTGGATCTTATGACCTATGATGCCGGAAAGGACACGCTTGAGCTTAATGAGGCAAACATAAAGAAATCGGAATTGTTTGAGAGGATAATGAGCGTTTCGGGATTGTCCGCAAAGCAGATATGGGCGAACATAGAGCTGAAGGCGAACTCAAAGGAATATCTTGTGCAATTGAAGAACAAATACAAAATCCCCCTGCTGCTCGAATCGGAAAATACGGTGCTTGCGAACAACAAGCTGCTTCTCATAAAGGAGAATGCGCTGCAGAAGTATGGGGCGTCGGCAAACCTTGATTCTGTTCTGGGCGAGTGGAAGGAATGGGTTAGTTCTGTGCTTCTCAAGAGGGTGCTGGGCGCACAAATGAAGAAGGGATGATGAAAATTGGCTGGCAGGCGCGCTGAAAGGGCATCAAAAATTGCGGAGCAGAAAGGCCAGAGGGAAGTGGCTGCAGCGCGCGCAAGAATCTCCCCCGGGCAGCTTTACAAGGAAATTGCAGTTTCAAAGCCGGAGTTTGAGTCAAGGGAGGAAAGGGAGGAGCTTGTAAAGCGCAGGGAAACCGGATATGTGAGGTTCTGCAAATCCGCCTACAAAAGATTCCCCTCATTTGGGAAGGGCGCAAAATTCAAGGAGCACTACAAGGAGGCAATTGACTTTCTGGGATGGAATTTGAGGGCGGAGGAATTCTCCGCTGCAATAAAAGAGGCAATGTTCCTTTCGCTCTCCCTTGGAATAATTGCAATAATTGGAATATTCTTCTTCTTCAGCAGGGAGCTTTCCGCATTTCTAGGGGAGATGTTCCTGTTCTACCTGGTAGTGCCTGTAGTGTTGGCTGCGGTCATTGCCACATATTATGTGCAGAACTATCCCCTGAATGCCGCAAAGGTAGAGGAGATGCGCGCCCTTACCTACATTCCGGAAATTATCGGATACATGACAATGTCAATGAAGCTTTCCCCGAACCTTGAGAAGGCGGTTGAATTTGCTGCGGAGCACGGCAGGGGGAAAGTAGCGGATGATTTCAAGAAAATTTTATGGGATGTGCAATTGGGCATTTACTTGACGGTTTCAGAGGCGCTTGATGAGCTCGCCTACAAATGGGGGAAATTCAGCGAGGAATTCAAGCAGGGGCTCATGATGATACGCGCCTCAGTGCTGGAGGACACGGAAGCGAAAAGATATGCGCTTCTGGACAAGACAATGGTCAGCATCCTTGACAGCGTTAAGGAAAAAATGGAATCCTATGCAAGGGCGCTTTCCCAGCCGAGCATTGTCCTTTTTTATATAGGAATCCTGCTGCCGCTGATTTTAATAATAATTCTCCCCGTGGGAAGCAGCTTCTCCGGAGCATCAATGGCAAGGCCTGAAATAATGTTTGCGCTTTACAACATTGCAATTCCGCTGATGGCATTCGCATTTGCGCGCAATTTAATAAAATCCAGGCCCCCCACATACGAGGCGCCGAAAATCCCGGACAATTACATCGGGCTGCCAAAAAAAGGGAGAATGCGCATTGGCAAAAAGGGCGCGATGAGCATTTTTGCTGTTGTGGCGCTTGTGTTTGTCATTGGGATTTCCGCCTCCTATTTCATGCACCTTTATGGCGCCCCTCCAATACTGCCTGCTGATGGAACAGCGGAAAAGGCACTTGAGCGCGACAACAAGCCCGCAAACTGGTTTGCGCCCGGGGGCGGAAAGGAAACAGAGCTCATACGCTCAGGGGTAAGCGCAGGAAAACTTGCTGAAACGCTCAGGGCTGAGGAGCAGAAGTATTTCATGCGCCCTGAGAATGACGTTACCCCCTACAATCTGATTTTCGGCCTGCTCATTACAATAAGCCTTTGCATTGCAGTTAATTATTATTATTCAAATATTTACAAGCGCAGGATACAGCAGAGAATAATGGACATGGAAACGGAATTCAAGGACTCGCTTTACATAATCGCATCGCGCATGGGGGAGAACAAGCCTGTTGAGGAAGCCTTCAAGCACGCGAAGGAATTCCTTCCGAACTACAAAATCTCGCAGGAGGTTTTCGGAAGAATTGTTGATAATATAAACCTGCTGGGAATGCCGCTTGATGGCGCGATATTTGATGCGAATTACGGCGCGCTCAAGGACAATCCCTCGGCAATAATAAGGAGCTCAATGCGCCTGCTGGTTGATTCGGTAGGGTTGGGGGTGAATGTTGCGGCGCGCACAATGATGTCCCTGAGCATGCAGCTGCAGAATTCTGAAAAGGTTACAAAAATGCTCTCCCTCCTTGTGAAGGACATTACAACAATGATGCGCACAATGTCAGTTTATATCGCGCCTGTTGTTCTGGGAATTACCACTTCCCTGCAGAAAGTCGTTATTTTAACGCTTTCAGCAATATCCGTTGAAAGCCCATCAATTACCTCAAGCGCTCTCCCTACAAACATTCCCGGCCTTTCGGGCTTCCAGGGCTTCACCACACAGGGCCTGGGATTGGTAATGAAGCCCGAGGCGTTTGCGCAGATGGCAAACCCCGCGCAATTCGTATTTATTGTCGCGCTCTATGTGATTGAATTGGTGTTTATAATGAGCTATTTCACAACGCGCATTGAGGAGGACAACCCGATACTTGCAAAAATAAACCTCGCAAAGGCGCTCCCTGTCGCAATGATTGTGTTTGTAATTAGCGTTATAGGCGCGAATCTGGTTGTTGGTGGAATAATTGCATAATCTGAATCAGAAAGGGCAGGCATTTGCTGTTTATCGCCTGCTAATAGGCGCAATTCTCGCAATAATGATAATGTATTTCATTTCCGGGATTTACTTATATTTCGAGGAGCAGAAGGCGATAGTGAGCGAGCGCGGCCTGCAGTCTGCAATAAGGAATGCCGTCTCAAGCCCGAACGGGGACGTGATTGCTGCGGAAAACCTCACCTTCAGGCCGGGCACTGTCTACTCGAAGGGGGCTTTTGCGCACATCGCGGCAATTCCCGAATCCTGCATAGAACTTTCCCAAACGCGCAGCGTTTCCGCAGTTGAAGCAAGCGAAGATGAAATTTCAATAAGGAAGCAGATAATGCTGGATGTTTATGTGAAATGCAGCCTGGAATTGTGCGCCGATGATGAAAATCCCTCTGACGATGTGAAATGCGAAATTTCCTTCGGGGAAAAACTTGAAAGCGGATGAAAACATTTATATATGAGTTTTGCATTATTTAATCGGTGGTTTAAGGTGATTAATCAGAAAGGCCAGGCATTTGATGTTTTTAAACTGCTTATTGCCGCGGTTATTGCAATAGCAATACTCTCGCTCCTGATGCCGATCATAGGGACAATAACCGGCATATTCACAAAAGACCCCACAGTTGAGGCAAGAACGCTTTTGTCAGATTTATACAACAAAACGATTACCTGGAAAGAAACCCCGGGAGTGACTTTCAGCACTTCTAATCCCACAATGGCAGTAGCAGCGCTTATTGAAGGCACCAACCTGAGTTCGGATCAGGTCTGCCTGAGCCTTGGCGATTTCTCAGACAGCACGACAGAATGGGAAATAACAGGAACTGCCGGACTCAGAAAAATTGAGCACAAATTATCAACAAGCAGGCTTGTGAAGATCGGCGTGGAATGCGCCCGTGATGGAGAAGACCCTGCCCAAATTGCATTAGAGAGCGAGCTTAATAATAAAATAAGCGGCGCAGAACTTGAGTGCGATGACTCTGGCTGCCCAGGCCCGACCTGTTGCATGGTTGTATTGAGAAGGACATAATTGCCTTTCTTTTTTTAACGCGGGAAATATTTATATACTCCAAATGCATTCATGTTAGTATGCGCATAACTGATTTCCTAAGGGATGAAAAAGCCCAGAGCGAGTTCAGCTCCCTTTACATGCTAATAGTGCTGGTTATTGCGGCGCTTCTCATAATTACGCTTGTAAAGCCGATGTTCCGGCAGAGCCAGAAGATTGTAAGCAAAACCGTGAAATAGAATGTGCCTAATATGCCAAAATTCAACCAGAAGGGCCAGGAAGAGGCTCCCTTTGAGCTGCTTGTCGCAGTCATAATAATGGGCTTCGTGCTTTTTGTGGGCATGCAGGCCATGGCGCAGCTTCAACTGAACGAATGCACGGGAAGGACTGAAAAAACCCTTGAGAGCATGAAAACAGTAATTGAGACAGTCGCAACGGAACGGGGAAAACAGAATATCAATTTCAGGCTGCCGGGCTGCTTCAAGGAAGAAAAGCAGAAATTATTTGTAAAGCAGATTTCCGACAAGCAGAGCTGCATGTATTTCTGCAAGCAGATTGCGGAGAGATGCACTGTGCTTTATTATGATGCGGAGGAAATCGCGCCGATAGTGAAGTGCCTCTCAATATCCTATCTTACAACCTTCCCGAGCGAAGGCACGCTGTGCAATGCAATTGACGATTATGCGCTGCAGGATTTCTACAATGACATTCCGCAGGGGAATTACATACTCATAAGCAGGCCAAACCCCACAACGCAAGTCCCAACAGTATGCGCATACCGCCATGATTAGGAGCAAGGCAGAATGTTAGGGTTTACATTAAGCAAACTGAATTTGCTTTTATTGGCGATTGCCGCAAGCGCAACTGTCGCGTATTTCATGGTAATTTACATTGACGCTTCCGAGGCACAGGCTGCGCAGCAGCTGGCGCAGAAACTCGCGCAGGACGCGGCATCGCTGGTGAATTCATCAACCTACTGCGATTACCTCGAATTTTCACTGCCGCGCTCCTTTTCAGTAGGGGGGAAGGAATTCTACTACAAGCTGAAGATTTCAGGCCTTGAGGCGCAATCAGAAACCAGCAATCCAAAAAACTATCTTATTTTTTCAGTAATAAGGAAGCGCGAGGGCAGGGAAAGCATTGCTGCGACAAGCTCTGTTGTTGCTTCCGCGGAAATAAATGTGTTCAGGTTCGGGGATGAAACAACGCTCGAGCCTGAACTGGTGGGATTGGAAGAAGGCGCAATCCTCGACCCGCAGGAAATCCCAAGGCAGAACATAGTCATGCTTGTGAAGGAAATAATTGATGGCGCGCCATACATTTATGCAATTCCCTGCAGCTCTGACAGCGATGCGAGCTCATGCCCGGCAAACAAGAGCAGCGCGGCAGTTCTGCTCGACCGCCCGGAGGGATTCAATTGCTAGAAAAGAAACGCAAGGGGTTTTTGGGCCCCATAGGCGATGACCTTCCGAGTCTGGTCCCCCTGGTTTTTGCGCTGATAATTTTCTTCTCCACTTTCACTTATGCGATGAATTCCATGGACTCGAGGAACGAGGATTTTGATGCGGATCTGGCAACGCTGGGCATTGCAAGGATAATGCGGAGCAACGGCTACATTACAGGATATGAGGATTTCAGGCGCCTTTGCGGCAACATCAATGTTTCAGGCCTGAATTACGAAGTTGCGCTTGTTGAAACAGAGCTCACATACGATGAAAGCAATTATGCAGGTTATGAAGACCAAAGATTTTCAGGGGTTGATATTCTTGATTTGCGCATATTTGATTCAACCCCGAATATAAAGGATGATGAAGAGGACAGGAAAGCAAGCGAGTTCTTCTGCAGCAATATTCCCATTTCCGAACTGCCGGAGCTTATTGAAATTGGGCAGAGGCTCAGCTCAAGGGTATTCCCAATAGTTCTTGAGGATGCGAAGATAGCGAAGCCGATGTTCCTGGTTGTGATAACATGGAGGCCATAAATTGCGGAAACTAAATAGCAAGGGCCAGGCGGCAATTACTGATGCGCTGTTTTTCCTGCTGATAGTTTCAGCGCTTGCAACACTGCTCTTTCTCTTCATAAACCAGTACGGGATAATGGTTTCCGATGAGGTAAAGCGCTCTTATGGGACGGATTATGCGTCTTCTGCATTGAAAACAATCCTATATGGCAGCGTTCCGAGGAATGCCGGTGAAAAGCTTGCGGATGCGGAAACCCAGGAGATTGATTATCTGCTTGCCGCAATAAAGGAGGATTATGCCTATGCGAAGGATGACGGGAAGCAAAGGCTCAGCCCTGAAATGCAGAAAACCCTCCATAGCAATATTTCCGCAATAATGAAGCCGCTTTCAGAGCAGTTTGACTATTTGTTTTATGTTTACAGGATCGATTCCCCAAGCGATGCGGATGAGTTTGCCTATCTGCTGCTGCACATAAGCGGGTGCAAAGCGGAAATCAGCTCCTCCGAGTTCTGCCCAGAGGGCGAAGGAATCCATGCGGATTACCTCTGCAATCCCAAAACGCTTTCCGGGCAGTCCGCAGTTTCCTCAACCCTTGATGCGCTTACAATGCTGATTCCGAATTCCGCGCAGTCTGTAAGCAGCATTCTCCTCTCAAAAGTTGCAGATTCCGCAAGCAGCCCGAAAACAGTCCCTGCGCGCGCTGCAATTATGCTCTGGCCTGCGGTTTATCTCAAGCAGAACGAAACAGGGGATTTCGCCTCAGCGCCCTGGAACTGCTGCGACGCCTCAAAAACATACTGCCCTGCAGGCTAGCGCATTTGGACCTTGAATTCTTTATTGCACTTTGGGCATTTATACACAACAATGTCATCATAGGGCTTTACGCTTTTTGCGCAGTGCGCGCAGAAAGCCGAATTGCAGTTCGGGCAGAAGATTATTTCCGGGCTCTTGTTCCCGCAGTTCGGGCATACGTTCTTGTCGGTTTCAATTTCCTTTGTTATGCTTTCCGGGCCGCCCGCAATTTTTTTTAGCTGCTCCTCCAGGCTTTCCTCATTTTTCTTTTCTCCCTTCTCGGATTCCGGCTCCTCGGACATCTGCTCAATCAATTCAGGATGCTCCTCGCTTTCAATCCCGAAAAGCTCAGAAACGCTAAGCTTCTTTTTTTCCGCTGTTTCAGGGATAGAAAATTCCCCCTCAGCAACATCCTTTTTCCCCTCCCCTGCCCTTTCCCTTGCGCGCTTTTTTCTGGCTCCGGGTTTTTCAGCCGGGAATTTTGATTTTACCTCCTCAAAAACATTTTCTGAAAGCTTTTCCTCCTCCTTCTCTGTTGGGAGCCTTCTGTGCCTTTCTCGGAAGCGCCTGACCTCGCTTATTGCTGCATGCGCTGTTTCTTCCTTTGCAACTTCCTCAGGAATTTCCCTGGAAGCGCGGTAAATCTCCTCTGCAGCCTCCCTTTCGGGCTTTTCAGCCTTCCTTCTGCGGAATTTTTCCGCTGCCCTTTCAGGTTCCTTAACCTTCTCTTCCTCGTAAAGCGTTTCTATCAGTTCCTCCTCTTCCTTCCTTCCAATCTCCTTGAGCAGCTGCTCCATTTCCCTTGTGGGCCTTATGGGCTCTTCCTTCCTCGGAATTTCCTTTTTCTCTGCTGTTTTTTCAGCAGGCCCCGGCCTTGCTTCTGCCTTTTCAGCCTGCCCCCTGTAGAAGCGCCTCATCCTCCGGGGAACTTCCTCGTTTTCCTCAGTGCTCATTTCCTTCCCTTCTTCCTTTTTTTATTTTTCAGTTTTCTGAAGGCGCGCTTCGCAACAGCGCCCGCGCTTATGTAATCGAGAGGCACAACAACCTTTAATTTTTTCCTCGGCTTGATTTTCCTGTAAACATTGAGCGCGAGGAATGAGGCAAAAAATGCAAACGCAAGCAGGTAAAGGAAGGTCTTTTCAAACGGCATGGAAATTGCGGTTTCCAGAAGCAGGCCTGCTGCAATCACAAGCGCTCCGAAGGAAACTCCCGCAAGCACCGAATATGCGAGCTTTGCCCTTTCCCTCAGCGCCCTCACCGCAGGCCAGGAGGCGCGGAGCATGAGATAGCCTATGCTTGCCGCTCCGGAGAGTATGTAAAGCGCAAGCAGCAATCCGTCAGCATTCATACAGAATCACATTTTCGTAAGGGCATCTATGCCATTATATATTAAGTAAGTTATTTATATTACTTTATAGTAATTCTTTACAGGTGCATGGGATGGTGCTGGATCTGCTTTCAAATATTGCCTTTTCAACAACTAGTTTCCTCTGGCTCGGCTTCATTTCATCAATCCCTGTGTTCGCGCTTGTGCTGATCGCATGGCTTGCCAATAAAATAATATCGAAGCCCAGGAAAAAATACTCATGGCTTGCAAGATGCTTTGCGCTTTCCTATATAATAATCCTCTGCATTGTTGCCTTCGCATATTTCGCTCCGTTGATTTCTGCAGGACAGCAGGCTGCAGCCATTGGAAGCGAGCCGGGGGATGTTGCGCAGGATTTCCTGACAGAAACCCTGCCCGAATGGGCCTTCTATATTGTCAGGGCATTTGCAATAGCGTTTGCGCTTGCATTGCTCATAATGCCGTTGGCATTGGTCGGGGAATTTGCAAATGAGGCAATAGGAAAGAAATTCAGGCCGCATAAGGCGCTCTGCGCATATGCTGCAACGCTCCTTGCGACATTTGCTGCAGTTGCCGTTATAATGCTTTTCCCAGGCATTCCCGCGGGGATAATTTACCTGGTTTATTTCGCTTAAAAGCCTAGAAGGGATTAATAACTCGGAAAACAGATGATTATTATGGGAAAAAACAAGGAAAGGCTTGAAAATGCACTGCAGATTGCATTGCACTTCCTCATAATATTCCTGCTTATCGGCATGAATTTCTCATTTGCATTTTCCCAGAGCCCGGGAACAGATGCCGAAAAAGAAGTGAAGTCCGAGTCCTTCTCATGCAATACTGCAAAAATTTCCCCTGAGGAAATTGAAAAATTCAAGAACGAGGTTTTTGTGAAGGGATTTGACGGCAACGCAATAAGCTCCGGCACCCCCGCAAACAGCGACCGGGATGCGTTGGACAGCAACAGGATAATCCTTACCTCGGAGGACAGCAATACCGCAGTAAAGGCGGAAATTCCCTCCGAAAAAATCTCACCGTTTGAAGTTTCGCATTTGCTCGGGGATTATGGGAAGGGGGCATTTGCAATAGGCCTTGTGCTGGATGATTCCCTGCGCACAGGGCGCTGCAAGAACTTCGAGACCTGCCCATTGACCGGAAGCAACCTGAAGCTGAGGAATTCAGGAACCGGCTTCATCGAGGAGACAAAATCAATTTTTTCAGATTTGCTCGATGGCAACAAGTACAGGATTGAGGCCCTTACTGAGGAAGACAAAAAGCTCATTGACGCGCAGCTATATCTGGATGAGAACAAGTTTGATGCAAAGACGTTAAAAAGGATAGAGAGCGTCATAATCCCGAACTCAATCCTTGCGGATTCTTTCACAGCGAAAATGGAAACCAACTGCAGGAATTCCGGCTGCTTCATAAATTCCTATTCATTGTTTGACAAATACTTCAATGCGTGGTTTTCATTGGACATGGTTGTGAGCAGCTTTGCCCCCACGCTTTTCAGCAATGCGCGCAAGATGATGGGATGGGGCGCAAGAAGGGGCTGGCCATGGCACATGAATGAATTAGGATTTTACAAGAAGTTCAAGGAGGCTTTCTACAGCACGGATTCCCTTACAGGGAAGGCGAATCTTGTGAAGATGGACACGGACATACAGAAGTATGGGCTGGGGGTTGTTTTTGAGGATCTTGTTGATTCGAGCAAGGGCTACAGGCTCATAAGAAGCGGCCCATTTGCGGACTGGCTTTATTCCTCGCTTGAGTCAGGAAGCCTTTCAAAGCTGAAAACCCCGCAGCAGAGGGCCGCGCTTGTAAGGGTAATAAAGCGCATTAACAATTACGGGCAGGCGATAAACTATAAGAACAAGGAGCTGCAGGATGTAATGAACAAGGCAATAAAGCAGTTCGGCCCCGATTCCCAGCAGGCAATGCAGGCAAGGCTTTCACTCTCGCAGTATCTTGCAAAGGTTGGGGTGGAAATGGATGACAAGCTGCATCTTGATTTGCCCGAGTTCTGGATGCGCTATGGCTCCACAAATTTATATCCCTATTCTTTCATGAACACATTGACAGGGGAAACGCACTCAATAACCTCCCAGGCGCGCTATATGAGGCAGAATGTTCTCGCCCCATTCTATGAGCAGTATGACGGGGCCGTGGACGAATTCTACAAAATAGGGAACCGCTGGAAGCCCAAGGCTAGCTGCCCGAAATGCATTTTCGAAACCAATGGCGCAGGGGACCTGAAGCTATATATACCCTCTCCGCAGGACTACTTTGGAAGAGTGGATGTGGACAAGCTTGAAACTCTTTTAAGCAGCGGAATAATTGACCTTACAGTGAAGATTCCCGCAAAGGAGCAGTACATAATGGTCAATAGCGCAAACTTAAAGCTCATAAAGGAATACGGCGCCCCGCAAGTTGAGGTTTACAGGGTAGGGAAAGTGGTTGATTCCGGGAAGGTTCTGACTCCGGAAATGCTCGCAGGCACAATGACTGACAATTACTTCCCCACAAGGGTATCAAAGGTATACGGGAATACAACAATTATGCTTAACACGCTCCTTGAGCAGGGCTGGGAAACAAGGCGTTACGCTTCATTGCTTGATAAAATAATGGCAGAGGAATCAGAGCTGATAAAGGCGTATTTCTCATTCCCGAAAGGGGCAGCAAAATGGACTGCCCTTCCCTATGTTTATTGGGCCGGAAAGCGCGGCTTCGGCTCTGAGAATTTCTCCGCATACCAGCTCCCAACCTCGTGGCGCAGCATTGAATTCCGGCCCGCGGAAGGGGAAATATACAATGACGCGTTCATTGATTTCTTTGCGAATGAAGGATCGGACCAGGGGGATTTGTTCATAAGGGTAATAAACAACCTCCCCTGGAAGATGGTATTGAATGCCGCTGTTGAGAATTTCGCCCCGCTGAAAAACATGTATGACAAATTAACAAAGGGCGAGCTGCGCAATGAAGTGGAGAACCTTGCGCTCTACATGTCCGCCCCTGAAGAATGCGAGGACTGCACATTCACACTGAAGAGCACAAATCTCAGGGATTTTTCCCCGTTCTTCTTTTCAAACAGGGAGCTGAAATCCTATTTATTGGAGGACATTGAAAGCGACAAGGCAAAGAAGATTGGCCAAACACTCATAAGCTTTGCCCATCACACAAATATGGAAGGCTCAAACGAGTCCGGCGGCAACAAGGAAGGGATGATTGACCTGCTTGCCGCAAGGAAGGACGGAAAAACATGCGCCCAGAAGATTGCTGACCTGCATATAGCGGGGCTGCCCCTCGGAAGGGCAATTCCAAAGGGCCTGCAGGGCCCTGAAATAGGGGCAATACTTGCCATTTCTGAAAGCATAGGCTATTTCACATTCATGTGGTCAGGCATTCTGGGAAGCGTTGTGCAGCAGGTTGTTATTACCCCGCAGCTCCATGAATGCGTTGATGACGAGCAGGGATATTACACGCATTATTTCGCTCCTGCAAAAAGCGAAGCCGCAGACAAGAAAAATGCGACGGAGCTTTCAACGCAGAACGTTTCGAATATGATAAAGGAGAATGCGGACAAGTTCCTAAGCTCATTCCAGGGCGATGAGAATTCACTCACAAGGGATGCGATAGAAAAAATCGGGAAAGGCATTGACAAGCTTGCCGGCGCTTCTACAGATTCGGACATAATACAGGCAAGCCTCACAACCTTCGGGCAGAGCTCAGGGCAATTGCGCGGAAAACAGCTGTTTTATTTCTGGTGCCAGCCGGGGTGCGAGCTGCACAAGTCAGAGTATCCAACGGAAGGGAGGATGGTTGTTTCCGATGAGAACGGGAGCAGCGCCGAGTTTGACTACGAGAGCGGCATATTGAGCATAAACGGCAGGCCTGTAATTACAAACCCCGATTCCGTAAGGCTTTCCTACACTGATACGAGGATTCCCGCAATTGTAATTCCCAATGCGATAACCCACATTTCGCTGCCTGATTCAAATGCGCTGGTATTTGAAATTACCGCAAAGGGGGAAGCCTTTGTAAGGGACAAGCAGGTATTGGAGTGCATAAAATCAGGGGTAAAGGAGCAGAGCGGATTGGAGCTTAATTCTGACGAGCTCAGCGAGGCATTTGGGAATGTTGAGATGGTTGTTACTGATTCGCATCCCGGGGTGAAGCCATTGCAGGACAGGATTGTTGCCGAGGGAACCCCGAGAAAAATCGCCGAAGGCGCAGATGCAAGAATAAACATATTCGCGAACAAGGAAGTGCAGCTTTCAAAATCAAATGATGCCGATCCGGAAATAGGGAAGCTGAAATCCATACAGTTCAAGAACGGCTCAATTGTTTACAATCCTGAAAAGGATGAGCTGCTCGTACTGTTGAGGCATCATGAGAATGCAATACTGCAGCAGAACGATGTCGCAAACCTCAATGCAAAGCTTACGGATACGACAAACCCGATTACGAATTGCACGGAGCCGGCGATAGATTTGAGCGTTGCAGTAAACGGCGCTTCAGATTCAGCAGTCCAGGGCAGCAAGGAAGAGCAGTTCAACAAGGCCCTGCAGCATTACGGCCCATACCAGGTGTTTGAAACGGATACAAAAAGGTTTGTGATTTATTCAAAGCTTGATGGCGGGGCATGCAAGGACTATTTCAAGGTAATAGACAAGGACACGGGGGAGGTTCTTGTTGATTCGCCAATAAAGGAGATTGTCCAAACGCCCGATGGCAAGATAAAAATCATTACAGAAGACGGGAAGGCGCACGAGCTTGAATTCTCCTCCGACAACGGAAGGCCAATACTCACATACAACGGCACTCCTGAGAATTTGAGATATGCGCAGGGAAGGAACGGCGCATTCTGGTATGACCCTGAGAAGGGATTATGGTATGCGGAGAACGGCCAGCTATTGCCTTTGTTGGAGGCTTTCAGGCAGCAGGGCATTTCAACCCAGGCAAGGCCTGATGGAAGCGTTTCTTCCACTCCGGGAGGCAATTTCATGAATGTAAACCTGGGCGAGCAGCAGGGCTTGGGATTCAACCTTCCAAGCCTGCCCGAGAATGCGCTTTATCTGTTCATGTTTGTTTCCGCAATGGTTGCAGTGTTTGTAGTAATAAGAATAAGAAAATCAACAACGCTTGTGCATAAAAAATTTACTGCAAGGCGGCCTTGAATTTCTTGTTGAAATCGCTCTGCCTTGCAGCAAGCTCCTTTTTAAGGGAGTCTATCAATTTCTGCATGTCCTGGGGATTTTTGGGCTTTTCAAACAGCTTTTTAGAAGTGAACCAGGTATGAGGCCAGCCCCCTCCCCCGCTTTTCTTAATGTCGCCTATAAGCTTCTTGACATTCTTCCATATCCACTTCGGGGGCTTTCCCCCATATTTTTTTTCGAGCTCGGCCTTTGCCTTTTCCAAATGCTCAATGCTTGCCTTAAGCGCATTTATTTCCCCCTTGTACTGCTTGTGCATTGCCCAGTTCAGTTCCATTGCCTCGCGCGCAAGCCTAAAATCCCTGTAAGCCTGCGGATGGCCTTCCTGCGGCGCCTTAATCCATTTTTTGCCAAATGCGTCTGCAATGGCTGCATCTTCAGGATTTTCCATCCACTTCTTCATTAGCCTGTTTATTTCATCAACATGCTTATTTTCCGCTTCAATCCCGAACCTGCGCTGCTCCGCGGAAAGCCCCGCAAAAGGCCTGAAATCGCCCGGAAGCGCTGTCGGGAATTTTTTCTTTGTCGGCTTCGGCATTTCTTATGCTCCGTTAAGTATACATTGGCGCCTTGCCCTCAAACTTCTGCACGGTTTCATGTGTTTTTTTCATGTTATCCAGATGTTCAAGCAGCTCTTTTTCAGTTTCCTTTGCCTCCTTCATGAGGGGGTCAACGCTGATGTCCAGCCCGATTATTTCATTGAGCTTTTTGAGCAGCTGCGCCGCGCCCTTGTAATCCGCCTGCAGCTGCGCATTCCCGAGTATTGAAAACGCCTCTATATTGCTGTCCTTGAGATTCAGAAGAATAAGGGCTGTTACGCCTGTTGTAATCCCATCCTGTATTGTTTCAATGCCATGGCGCTTCAGAATTTCCTTTGATTTCAGGTTTGCAGCAATGCCATATATTTTTTCCTTGCTCTCGGAACCCTCAAGCGAAATTCCCGCAAGAGATATCACTCTCCTGATGCGCTTTTCCGCAATCCAATCAACAATCCCCCTTGCAAGCTTTTCTGTAACGTTCCTGGGGATTATCTGCTCGGAAAGCAATACTACCAGCTTCTGCTTGCTGTTTGCGTAAATGCGCGAGGGATGCACTGGAAGTCCGGCATGAATCCTTATTATGGGCGCGAAAACATCCATGCCAATATAGCCGATTTCCTCAAAGCCAAGCTTCTCAACAAGGTATTTCGCCCCTATCGTTCCAACGAGCCCCATTCCGGGAAATCCCTCAATAAGGGTGTAATTGCGCAAATCCCTTTCAGCGGTCTCAACAAAAGTTATTTCGGAATCTTTCTTCATGCTTGAATAATAGAACGCATAACAGATTTAAATATCTTACTGGGGGCTGCATTCTTTCAATAATGCCGCAGATTTGCACTTAATAGTATGCCATTAAATAGCTTTTGCATGCTGTTGTTTATGATGCATATGCAAAAAGCAAAGGCAACCACGATGAGCTTTTCCGCGGAGCCGGAATTTGTGAGGATGATTGGCAGGGTAATTTCAAAGACCGGGGCATACCACTCAAAAAGCGAATTCCTGAGGGATGCGGCAAGGCAGAGGGCAATACAGCTCATGGGGCTTGAGGATGAGCTGAAGCGCGTTCATGAAGTGACAAAAGAGCTGAGGAAGAAAGTGAAGTTTGTCAGGGAGCTGACGCCTGAGGATAAAGACGAAATTGCAGAAAAATACCTCAAACAAATTGGCCGATAAATTCACTTGGTGTCATGCACCTCATAATATTGCCCGCTTTTTCGAAATCCTTTACATTCCACGTAAGTATGAAGTCGCAATTGCATTGCTTGGCAATTGTGGCATGTAATGAATCCGTGTAATGGAGGCCTGTCTCCTTTGTTGTATCAAATGCCTCTTCCAGCCATGCCAATTGCGGTTCATTTACCTCTTCAATGTAAATTACGTTCTTATATAGTATTTCAGAGGCGGATTCCCTGTCCAAGCCGCATGCCTTCCTGATTTCATCAAAAAACAAATAGGAAACAACAACTTTTATTCCGGCACTATTGCATATTGACAAGGCGGCTTCTGCGTCCCTGAAAAGCATTCTGAAATTCCCGTCAATCTCCTCCCTGACTAAAGAAACAAAAACATTGGAATCAAGATATATTTTCTTTATTTTCGGCATTTACAGCACCTGCGCAATCATGTAGACTGCGAAGCTCAGCGGCATCATGATGCACGCGTAAATAACAGCCTTCTTGATGTTGTTTTCCATGTTCGCTATGAAGAAGCTTGCGAGGAGCGCATATTCCGCAATATACAGCTGGTTTGCAAGCATTGCCGCACTGAGAAGCGCCCTTCTCTCCATTGCACCCATTCCTATCTGCAGGAAGTCCGCCTGCACAAAATCAAGCTTTATGACCAGCCCCACAAGCAGCCCAAGCACTAAAGGGACTATAATGCCTCCGGCAAGAATCAGGGTATATTTTTCAATGGTCATTGTGGCTATGCGCTCCCTTATTATCCCGCGCGTTTCCAGCATGTCCTCCGCAGCTTCCCTGAATATTTTTGACATTTTTGCGCCGGAATTATATCCCTGTATTATCAGCTCCAGTGCGCGGGAGAGTGTTTTTGACTTGTTCCTGAAGGACATGTTCTTGAGCGCGGTTTCAACGCTTGCGCCCTTTCTTATTTCCGCCAGCGCCTTTCTGAATTCCCCGGAAAGCGCGCCGTAATCCGCATTTGAGAGATACTCAATTATTTTTATTGCTTCAGCGCTTTCGGGGAAAATGCTTGCCTGCAGCAGGAGGTCAGGAACCGCGCCTTCAATGGAGCGCCTGCGCATTTCAAACTTATATAGCAGCAGGAAATATCTGCCGAATGCAAAGAGGAGCGCGGATGCAAGCGCTGCGGAAAGGGCATAAAAGGCGCTCTGGGAGAGATAGAATGCAAGCGCAGAGGCGAATGCGGAAAGCGCAATCGCGCACACCAGGATTCCCCTGAGGAATTCCCCCGCATTCCCTTTTGCATTTGTCTGCCTCAGCATAAGCCCAATTTTATCCGGGAAATTCCCGCCCGGCAATGCGCCCTTCCCTTTCATTCAGTTCCCCTTCAGGAATTCTGGCGTCCTTGCCCTTATGTAAAGCAAAACAGCAAAATCAAGCGCAGGAAACAGCAGCGCAACTATCAATAGTATTTGCAGCGCGCTCAGCTCCAATGCAAGGAAGGCGCTCCCCACGATTATGAATGCCTGGAAAAGCGCCGGCACAATGGCGGAAACAGCAATGAACATCAGTGAAAAAACAACAAGCTTGTTGCTGAACTCCTTAGATTCGGAATGCTGCCTGAGGAGCATTTCATGAGCAAGCCTTTTCAGCGGGGAGGAACTTCTCTTCCCAGAGCCCTGCTCATATGCCGCAACAATCTGGGTTATTGCCCTCTTCACATCAAGCGAATTTGCCCTTTCCGAAAAGCCGAACAGCGCTTCCTGCACGGAAGAGCCGGAATCCCTTATTTCAGAGACGATTTTCCTGAATTCCATTGACACAAGGCCGTAATCCTGCCCTGCGATGTTCCCAAGCGCTGTTTCGAACTGCACATCCATTTCAGTTTCTACCGCAAGGGAAAGAAGGGCAAAAGGCATATCCTTCTCAATCAGCAGTGCGTATTTCCTTTTTTTTAGCTTCGGGTAATATTGCAGTGCGGAATAAGCAAGCGCAAAAACAAGGATTGCGGGAACTAGCGAAAGCGCAATCTCCTCAAGCAGGAGCGCTGAGGCAAACCATGCGCACAGCGCTGCAATTGCGGAATGCCTGAAATTCCTATCCTGAAGAATTTTTCCATTGTTTCTCATTGCGTTTCATCTCCATGGTGAAATCGGAATTGCTGAACCCATGGCATTTCATTATTTTTCCCAGAACTCTTGCGCTTTTGTTCCTTGCAACCAGGCGGCCTTTTTTGTAGTCATATTCATAAAGAACATTCAGACCTGCCGAATTCCCCTTCCCCTGCACTTCCGCAATCTCGGTTATGCGCCTTATCTCCCTGTGCCCTGAATTTTTTCCGATTACGTTCCAGCGCCTCTGCACCAGAACCAAATCTATTGAGCAAAGGTCAATATCATCAATGCCAAGGCTTTTCAGCCTTATAAGCGCCTCATTTGCTGACTGCGCATGGAAGGTTGCATAGCTCCCCTTCCCCTGCCCTGCAAGAAGCGTGTCAATAAACGCCTTTGCCTCCTCGGAATTCCTTATTTCCCCCACTATTACCCTATCAGGGCGCATGCGCAATGTGTCAACAATCAGCTCCGGCATCCTTATCTGCAGGCCATCAGCAACATTCAGCCTGACAACATGCCTGTGCCGCAGATTTATTTCAGGCGTTTCCTCAGTCACTATTATGCGCTCGCTCTCCGGGATGAAATTGAAAAGCGCGTTCAATGTAGATGTTTTTCCGGAGCCCGTATTGCCGCATATCAGCATGGAACAATCAGTCTGCAATGCAAACTGGAGGAAGGCAAGCGCATTTGCGGAAATTGTTCCAGTATCAAGCAAATCCTTCGGGGTAAATGGAACTTCCCGGAATTTCCTTATTGTAAGGCTTGGCCCCGAAACTGAAACAGGGGAAATTGTGGCGCATATCCTCTCCCCGGAAGGAAGCGCGGCATTCAGCTTGGGGGTCTGCATGCTGAGGCGCCTTCCAATTGCACGCGACATCCTGTTCACGAGGTTCTTTAGCGTTGTTTCGTCGCAGAAATAGAAATTCGTCCTCAGCCAGCCCAATTTCCTCTCATAAACATAAACCGGCTTGTTTTTTCCCAGCCCAATAACCGCAATCTCCTCAAGGTTTCCATTGCCCAGCAGTTCAGAAATTGCCCCAAATCCGAATACAAGCAGTTCCAGAATCTTCAGCAAATAATTATGCTGCGCTCCCTCAAGCTCAAGGAAATTCCTATGGCAATAGCGCCTCAGGCTTTCCTCAAGCGCGCGCGGCTCTGCCTCCTCATTTTTCTCCTGGAATTCAGAAAGCACAGAGCTGAGAAGCAGCGCCTCCTGCCTTGTAAGCTCGGGGATTCCTTGAATGCAGTAAATAAGCCCTTCCGTTGTTTCAATTATCTCATAATTCGCGCCATGTGCAATGGATTTTCTTTTATCCGCATCTGCAATTTTATATATGCGCCAGCCCAGGATTTTCTCAATTTCATCAATTTCAGACTCTGATTTGCACATCTTCAATGCCCTTTTACCGCATGCGGAAATGCAGGGCATTTTGAAATCATTCAGGGCGCACAGGTCGCACTTAACGGCCTTTCCATCAACAACAGAAATCGCGCCGTAGTTGCAGGCATCCGCGCATGCGCCGCAGCCGTTGCATTTGCCCCCTGCATCAACAGCCAATATCCCCTGTGAAACCTCATATATTGCGTTTCTCCTGCAGGCAAGAAGGCATTTTGCCTTCTCAGGGGCGCAATGCCTGCATTTTAGGAGCGCAATCCCGCTCAATTTGTGCCTGCAAACAGCCAGGCATTTCCCGCAGGAATCGCACGCATCAGAAACAACAAGCTCCAAAACTCACACCCCTCTATATACGTCTATTGACGTATATATAGGAGCACAAGAATTAATAAACCTATGCACCAATCCTTTCTTTTTTAGGAAAAAAGAAAGTCTAGGTTAAAACATTAAGCACACAAAGTTTGCAAGCTAGGCGTGCTTAATGTTTTATTACCCAAAGAAAAAATAACTTTGAGGCATCCCAAAAGAAAATAAGTTTCAGGGGAAACTAAAAATAGGGATAGTGTGCTGAAAATAAAAAGAAAGAGAAGGGGTTTCTATCTTCGTCTCATTATGAGGAAGTAGTAGGCCGCCCCCGCTATTATTATGAGTATTACTGCAATTCCGCCAATAAGCGTCCAGTCTGGTCCTGCGGCTGCTGCCTCAGCAGCTTCGCACGCCCCATCAACGCAGCTTTCCCCTGATGCGCAATCAGCATCTGCTGTGCACTCAGCTTCAGGAGCAATTTCCACGCAGTCCCCTGCCGAGCATTCCATATTGTCTCCGCAGGATGTGCCATCTGCTTTAGCAACATTGCTTACTGTGCCTGTTGTTTCGTCGCAGGAATCGGCAGTGCATGGATTTGAATCATCAGAATCAACGCCATCGCACAGGCTCACTTCAGTTTCCTGCAGGTCTGCTACCACAGGCGCCTTATATGAAGCAATCGCATTGCTGTCAATCTGCTTCTGCACAGTGTATGTCACTGATGTTGTTTCCCCAGGAGCAATGCTCGGAACTGTGAATTCCACAACAGGATCATCCACAAGTATGGTGAATGCGAACTCGCTTGTAATTTCAGTCGCGCTCAATGCAACGGTCTTCGGAATGGTTTCAATGACCTTCACATTCTCAAGATTCTTAGTGCCCGGGTTCTCAACCTTGAGTGTGATATTCGAGTAATAGGTTATTACATTGGTTGTTGAAGTGCTCTTTACTACTTGTATGTCGCGCACAACATTGCTCAGTTCCTCGGCTGCCTTTGCCCTTTCTATGGCAGCCTCTATTCCATCCGCAGGCGCAATAACTGAGAACGCATTGTAAAGTATCTCGGAAATTACATCCTCTGTCGGCGCATAAGGTGTTGTGTCAGTTGTTACGGTCTCTTCAGTCGGAGTGGTTGTAGGTGTTGTTGGCCCTGGTCCGCCGCTTGGACCGCTACTTGGCCCTGAAGTGCCTGTAGTGCTGCAGCTGCTTGTTCCGATTGTCTGGCTCTTCTCCGAGCTGTTAAGATCGGCATTATTTGTTGATTTAAGATACAGTGTATATTGCCTTCCGCATGCAAGGCTAGAGAATGTATAGCTTGTATTTATCCCGTTATTAGTATAAAGTCCTGTACTATCAAGCCTTACCCAGAAGGCCTTTATTCCGCTCTGGCTGTCCGAGCCCCCATAGGTCATTATAATCTGCGAAGTTACTGTTGCCCCATCAATTGTTGGATAATTGATGGTTGCAGTTGGCGCTGAATTGTCAACATTGAAGCTGAACTGGCTGACATTCGCATCAGTTGCAAGCCAGCCGCCCTTGTTCTCGTTCAAATCAATCACAATATTGTAATTGCCATCAGCCAATGCGCTAGTGCTCCAGTCATATGAGCAGTTGGCATCAATTGCGCTGTTCTGGTCTGCCAAGTTAGTATCCTGCTTGCAGTTTGCCCTTGTTGCAAGATTCAGGTCATTTGTTATAAGCGTTCCATAGCCATTGAACAGGTTATTGTCAGTGTCATAGTAAATGTCTGCGAGCAGGAAGTTCCCGTCTGATTTGTTGTAATCATACCAATCAGGGTCATTTACATTGAAATCAATCCTGTAAGTTCCGCTGATATATGAAGTTGCATCAAGAGGCCTGTATATTGTTGCTGTCGGCCTCCTGTCCTCAATAAATACTGTTCTCGGGGTATAAACCGCGCCGAAATTATTTGTGTCAATTCCTACATAGTATTCTCCCTTTATCCTTCCGGTCCTTCCCCCGACAAGCGCAACTGACATGTTTACATCAGCGCTGCAGTTCATGTCCGAGCTGTTTCCATCAGTTCCCGGCCCTACATTGCCATCAAGGCCTCCAGCGCCGCGTGTATTGCAGAATGTCGGCTGGGTAACATTTGCGTCCAGGTTCAAATCAACCAAAAAGCGCGCCCTGTTTCCATCATACAAGTTAGCATCAATCCCGTTGTTCCTGTTGTTGTCAACATCAATAAATACAGTGAATTTGTTCATGTTGGACATTCTGTTTGTGTTTATGTTGTTCAGGTTGAAGTCATAGCGCATATTGAAATCAATTGTAAATACTAAGTTTGTGTCGCTCTTTCCGTCTCCCTGGGTGCCTGTGCCGTTAATCAATGCGGCCGGCGAGAGGACGCTTATCTTCGGGGTGTTGATAATTACATTATTGTCAGTTGAATCAATCAAGTAATTTGCGTAATTCCAGTCCATTACATTAAGGTCAATCCAGTACACTCCTGCAGGAACATTCGCATCCCAGGAGTATGAGCACACCTGTATTGTTGCAAGGTTAAGGTCGGAATCTGCGCAGCTTATGTTGCCATCTACGCCTGTATTGTTCAGGTAATCAAGTATGTTTGTGTCATCAACAATTAATTTGTAGCCTGTTGTGTTGTTGTCAGAGTAGTAGAGTGCTGCCCTTCTCCTGTCCCTTGATTCATTCGTGTCCTGGAAATTGAATGTTATCAGTATGTTTCCATCAACTTTCCTGTAGATTGTTGTTCCGCCGTTCGGAGAAACAATATTCGCATCAAATGTAACCGTTCCATAGGTTGAGAATGTGCTTACCCTGAAGAATATGTTTCCGTCTTTTGTAACAGAGTTCCATACCCATGTAAGCTGGCCGTAAACATCCGTTGTGCTCGCGCTCACAGGGCTTGTTCCGTCCCTGTTCTTGCAGAACTGCACCGGGCACCTGAAGCCGTCCCTTGCAAGCACAGGCATCTGCCCCGAGGGGCTGCGCACATTAAGAAGCGTAATATTTGCATCAATTGCGAATTCTGGCATGCTTGCTGTGTCCATGCTTGCCTGTCCCTGCCTTCCCTGCATATTGGAATCATAGTTCCTGCTTGGGCCCTGGCCCATATTTACCCCTGAATTCATTGCAATATTCACATCATTGCCCATTGAGATTACAAGGTTACAGACGGAATTCATGTCTGAAATGTTCCCGTCGCGCATTGCCTGCGAGATTGTTATGTATTTGGCAATTTGTGTTGTGGAGCATGCTGCTGCGCTTCCGCTTGTTGTCAGTCCTGCAGAAGTAATTCCAACAACAACATTCTGGTCTGTTTCAGTCATTGTTACCGCAGGGAACGCGTGGAAGTTGGAATCTCCGCCAAACATGAATGCATCATTTATATCTACTACTCCAGAGCCGGGATTTGCAGCGCTGGTGCCTGAATATGCGTAGTTTACATCAATTACATCCCCATAAGCCCCGCCAATTGTTGCATCGCTAGGCACAAATATATTTACATCAAACCCTCCAGTCCTTACAACGCTATTCGGGCCGTTCCTGTAAAAGCCCCAATTTTTGTTTCCTGGGGTTTCAGGCACAAAGCCGTTTGTGTCGTTTGTATCAATGTGTACAAGCGTTCCATTGTTGTCCCTTGCCACTACGCCTTTGTTCTGGTCAGTGCCTCCGGTATTATAATCAGCCTTGGTATTCAAATCGTAAATGCTTCCATTGCCATCAGCCCTCATATTCACATCTGTTCTTACAAGGCCATTGGTGCCTGTGCGCTTCCAGCCAATCCATACATTCGCATCCCTTGGGAAGCCCACTCCGCGCAGCATCACATTGTTGTCGCTTCTGCTGCCAAATGGCGCAAGGAAGCCAGAAAACCTGCCGCCTGCCCTAGTATTCAGCACAGCAATGTAAGGGGTAATGAAAATAGGCGTATTCATTTGTATCCTGCCTGCAGCATAGTTTATGTCTGTAAGGTAATTGCCAGTGTATGGCGCAGTGTTGTTCTTTAACCTATAAGCATAAATGTACTTGTATCCTGGCTTTATCCATTTAGGCAAGACAAAATTTACATCAAACGAAACAGCAGGATTTCCAAAGCATGTTGAGCTTACTGCGCGTCTTGCCTGCACATAATAGCCTGCGAATTTTCCGCTTGCCTTGTAAGATACACCATTCAGGTCGCTGTTCAAATCCCCCTTAACGGCAAAGTTGTTTGAGTCATTCTGGGCATTTAAGTCTGCTGGGGCAAAAACATTCTCATCGCATAATCGGGCGCTTCCCGCCGTTACATTATTGCCATCGGCATTGTTATCTAGGATGTTCAAATCCCTTCCGCCCCAATAGTTTATGTCATCTGTTACATCATTAATGGTCCTGTTGGCATCAACAATGACAAACACAATGTTCTGGTCGCCCAAATCATCTGGGTCAAAGTTGACTCCGCGGATGTTTACATTTGCATCGGCAGTGTAATAATTCGCATCAACAGTGTCAAAGGTTCCGTTGAATGCAGCGCCCGCATAGCTCAGCGCAACAAGTAGAATCGCAATTAGAATTGCAAATCTGCTAAAACTCCCCATTTATACTTCCCCACATTAATACAATCCTGAATTTCTTTAATTAATAGGGCTATTGTATTTAAATACTTTTCTATTGAAAAAAACCAATTAACAAAAATAAAAATTGCAATTTATTTATTCAGTTGCGCTCATTCGATTGATTTCAGGAATTCCTTCTCTCTGCATCTGAAAATCTTTGCTATTACAATGAACGGGAACTGCATTATGAGCGTGTTGTACTTCAGCACTGTTTTGTTGTAAAATCCCCGGAAGTATGCGATATTGTCCTCTATCAGTTTCAGCCTGTAGGCGAAATCCAAAAACACCTCATTCGCCCTAAGCTTTGGGTAGTTCTCAATTATTCCGAAAAGCGTTTTTGTTTTCCCCTCATTTTCAAGGTAGCTGCTGAATTTTTGGCCGAATTCCTCCCCCCTGATTCCCGCCCTTATGTTTGCTATCAGCTCCATAATTGTTTTTTCATATCCCGCATATGCCTTTGCGATATTCTCCAGCACCGGCACCAAATCATTCCTTTTCTTCAATTCAATCATTATCTGGCTCTCGGCATTCCTGCAGCGCTGGAGAAGCGCCACAATCCTGTTGTATATGCTGTAAATTATCCTGAAAAGGACAGCAAGGAAAATGATTATTACATACTCAAAGGGAATTTTGAACAGGTAATTCGCCATAAGAAAAAGAATTGCGCCGCCGATCAAAAAGATGAAATTTGATGTATAAAAGAAATTGTCCCCCTTTGCAAAATCCTCCAAGTAGGCTTCCTTTGTTTTCCTGCTTATTATCAGCGGGGTTTCGGAATGCTCTGCAATTATTTTTTTCCTGTCCTCCGAATAAACCCAGCCGTTTACAAACACATTTTCCCCTTCCGTCAGGGCGTACTCGGACACCCTGCACTCTGCCCTGTGCCTGAAGATTATCCCCTGCTTTTCCTCCACTACAGGCGCATGGAAGCACAGCTTTATTGCATCAACTTCGCTGTTGGAATAATCTATGAATCTGCTTCCCTTCATTTTTGGCAGCTTATAGCCTCCCAGAACGGAGTCAATATTCCTCAGGCTTATCCCGATGCTCCCTGATTTGTCGGCAACATCAAAGCCGATAAAATCCGACTTGTTCTCAATCACTTCCCAATGGGAGCTGTCCTTGGTTTTCACGAACTGCTCTTTTATGTAATGGTAAAAAACGCACGGCGCTTTCATATAGGGGCTTTCCAACAGCCTGCCCTTCGCCTTTATTGCCCCATAAACCTGCGCAGGCATCCCATCGGTGCAGTAGCCTGCAGGGGAAATTGGCTGCCTTGCAATCCTGTAAAGCAATGAATCGGCACTCGCCCATGCCCTTGAATAATAAAATGCCGCGCCAACAAAGAGCATTCCAACAACAAAGAACTTTGCTGTCATCACAGGCGCGCTGTAGCAGCCCTCGCAATCCTCATCCCCGGCAATCACAACATAGAAAGAGACAATCACCAATATGGCAAATACTCCCCAAAAGTTTATTCTCTGCATTTAATCCCGCCATCCAGAAATAAGTGCAAACCCCTATTTAAGCCTAATTAAAAATTCACCCAGAAAACAGGCAAATTAGGGCTTACTCTTCACTGCTTCTCGCGCTGTCGATGTATTTCTGCCTGCAGCGCTCGGAGCAGAAGCTCCGGTAATACAAATAGTTCCCATCGGCCTCAAGCGCCCTTCCGCACTCCATGCAGTATTTTTCCCTCTGCAGGGGAATCCTGCTTCTCGAGCTTGCGCTTTTTCTAAGATAAGGATTCAGATCCATGCTCTCCCCTATTTTATTTGATTAATTAGGAATATAAATAGTAATATAATAAGCGGCAGCCCTCCAATGGGCCTTAAATGCGCCTTTGGGAGTTCTGTTTCCTAATGCTTTTGCCACCAAAAGTTAGAAAAGCGAAGGAAAAATTTATAATAAGGAGATAGTGTATATAACAATAGCGGGTAATTTATCACCCCGAATTCTCTGACGAAGACAAAAAGGCAAAGGAGGAAGGTTGGCGCTTGGGAGTGGCTGACTTTCCTCTCTGATTTTTAGGGAAAATCCAATAAATCGCCAATTCTCGCTTTCTTTCCGAGCCCTTCAGGCAGCTCCACAACATACTTTGCGGCGCGCTTCGGGGCATAATTCAGGGCGAATGGCCTCAGGCCCAGCGCCTTGTCAACCACTTGCTTTTTGGAATTAAGGAAAAGGACATCAATAGGATAGAAAACAAAAAGCATGTGTATTGCCGCCCCCAAGCGCGATTCCCGCGGCATGCAGAGAATCAGCGCATAATCCGGCCTGCGCGAAAACATCAGGCCGCGCATCCTCTGCGCACTGGTTTTTGCAAGTTTTGCCTTCCTGATTATCATTTTTCCCTTTGTTTTGTTTTCAAGTGGCATTTTTTTCCGCTCCGCTTGCAATGCAATGATTTTTAAATATTCAACGGCACAATCTAATTATATTTGCCATCATAAAAATTGCCTTTTTATATAAGCAACATTCCAATCATGTACCAGGATAAAATTATAAACAGGATAATATATATAATTAGGCCTTGTGGATTTTAAAGTGGAAAAATGGAGCTTAAATCAATCGCATTCATTCCCGACGGGAACAGGCGTTATGCGCAGAAGGCGCGCATCTCCCTTCTGGAATCATATAAGCTGGGAACGCAGAAGGCATGGGACGTGCTTGACTGGCTTGTGAAATATCCGCAGATAAAAGTCGGAACATTCTATACGCTCTCGCTTGAGAATTTCAGCAGGGGCAGGCTTGAGCTGCATGCGCTCTTCAAGATATTCGGGCGCGAGCTTGACGCAATAAATGAAAAGCCGATTGTTGAGGAGCAGAAAATTGCATTCAAATTCCTCGGCAGGCTTGATAAATTCCCTCAAAAACTGCAGGAGAAAATGCGCTCTGTGGAAGAGCAGACCTCACAAAACAAAAAGCACACTGTAAACCTTGCAATAGGCTACAACGGCCAGGCGGAAATTGTCGATGCCGCGAAAAGAATTGCCGAGCAATACAAAAACAACCGGCTTCAGCTCGAGAAAATTGATGAAAGCGCATTCAAGAATTATTTATATGGCAATTTCGCAGAGCCCGATTTGCTCATAAGGACCTCAGGAACCCAGCGCCTTTCCGGATTTCTCACATACCAGAGCGCCTATTCCGAATTGTGCTTCATAAACAAGTTCTGGCCGGAGCTGGAGGAAAGCGACCTGGACTGCGCAATCGGGGATTTCGGCGAAAGGCAGAGACGGTTTGGCAAGTGAATATCTATTTTAATTTATTCCAACCTAATTTTATTGCATTAAAAGCCCCCTAGTATAGTGGCCAAGTATACAAGGCTCTGGACCTTGGGACGAGAGTTCGAATCTCTCGGGGGCTATTTTTATTTTATTGCCAATTTGAGCGCCAATCCCCAGAGAGAGGGGGTGCGCAGAAGCTTTGGGAGGAACTTGCTCGGCATGTCCATATCGCCATGCAATGAGAGGAAGTCTTCGGCCCTTGCCTTTCTGAGTTTTGCAAAAAGCGCATTAATGTCATTCTCATTCAGGGAATTGAAATAATTGCGCAATTTCCAGTGCATTGCCAATTCCTTATTTAATGCGCCAAGATTGCTTGAATAATTTGAAAGCGGGGCATTGTTTTTGAGATGCTCGGAAATTGTTTTGTTCAATGCAAGGGAAGCAATGCAGCCCGTAATTATTCCCCCGCCTGTTGTCGCCTTTGTCTGCAATGCGCAGTCCCCAACCAACAAAACATTCCCCTTCAAGTTCTCTTTGAGCGGAGGACCAACAGGAACAATTCCCGCAAGCCTTGAATGCACATCGCTTATCTGCAGATTCGCTTTCCCCATGAATTCCTGCAGCGCCTCATTAGGGTTTTTGTTCCCGGAGCAGGCGATTCCAATGCGCGCAGTTTCAGAGCTTTCAGGAACAACCCATGCAAAAAACCCAGGCGCAAAATTCCCGAAATGTAATTCAACAAAATCCTTGTCAAAACTTCCTTTTGCAGTTACTTGGTAAGCATGCAATAAATTTTCAGCGGCAACATTTATTCCGAGAATTTTCCTGATGTTCGAGTTTGCCCCATCAGCTCCAATTACTATTTTTGCCTTAAGCATTTCCCCCCTATTTTCGTGCTTTATGAAGAGCATTTCATTCCTTATGTCAATAAGGGATGTATTCAGCATTATTTTTGCATTGTGCTTTTTTGCTTCCGCATAAAGCGCCTTGTCCAGTTTTGCCCTATCCAGGACATAAGCAACAGATTTGTTTTTCTCAATCTTCAGGATTTGCCCATCGGGAGCGAACAATTTCGCGCCCCTCACTTCATTTACAGTGCATTCTTCAGTAGGGAGATGCAGCATTTCCGCCCCTGTTCTGCTTACCAATCCCGCGCACTGCACCGGCCTGCCGACTTCCCCGTGCTCCTCGATTACGGTAACATCCCATCCGCTCTTGAGCAATTCAATTGCGGAATGCAGCCCCACCGCTCCGGCGCCAATAACTGCGATAGCATGCACCACCCTCTCATCCCCAAATTATAATTACGTTTATGTTTATTAGTTTATTGCTATGCTATTTTTATGGTGTTTATGGATCCTGCCTCAATAATGCTGGGGATTGCCGCAATTGCGCTTGCTGTAAGCATTCCGGGCTATGCCCTTTCGCTTGCAATCTTCCCAAAAAAGGATGAGCTGGACATTTTCGAGAGGGCCGCGTTTTCATTCATTCTCTCAATTGCAGTTCCCGGAATTGCCCTGCTTGCGGGGAATATGCTTCTCGGCATCGGAATAAATTTTATTTCAGCCTCAATTGCCTACATTGCAATTGCCGCAATAGGATTCATTGCATTCACACTGCGCTCTCGCGCATTGCTCCTGCAGGGGCTGAAACAATGAGAAACAGGATAAGGGCAGCAGTAAGGCAGCGCAAAGGGAAATCCACAGGGAAATGGAAAAGCCGCATAATGGCGCAGATCATTTCCTTTGAGAAAATGAAACACAAATTTGATGAAACCCACAGCAAAGTTGGCATGCTTGCGGAGAAGTGCGCCCGGCGCGGCTATTTCTCAAACTCAGATGAATTTTTTGCGCTCAATGACATGATAGACGCGCTGGACAGAATGAATAATGAAGGCAGGCAGGCAATAATGAAAATAAGGGAGTTTGAGCTGCAGCAGCCATATGAAAGGGAGACAAAAAGAATAGTTGGCGCAATAAGGACTACATCCGGCCTGAGAAAAAATTATGAAAAAGCGCTCAGGTTCAAGCCGCGGAAAGTGGTGCTATGAGGCGAAGGCAGCTGGCAAAGGCGGCAAAGCTGAAAATTACAGCAGGGCGCAATATAAAGTTCCAGATTGAATCGCTCACTGAAAAGAAAATGGCGTGGAGCAATCTGCGCAATGCAAGCGCAAAGATGCTTGATTTGATACGCAACAGGGGCTTCGCCGCTTCGGATGAAGAGCGCAGTCTTGTAAGAAAGCTGATCAGCCGCACTGACGCCATACAAAAGAGATGCCAGGGCGCAATTGCACTGATAAAGGAATTCAATGAGGAAAAGCCGCATTCAGCAGACCTGCAGGAACTGCAGAGGGAAATGGGAACTGCAGCCAGCCTTAAGAATTATTACATGGAATTTCTCAGGCGCAATAGAAACTAGCGGATTTGCAGTTAACTATTTCTTGCCGGGCTTGAATGCCCATCTAGGCGCCTTTTCCTGCTCTTTAGGCCTGAAGATTCCTGAAATGCGCTCTCCAAGCGGCTTTTCCGCCCTTACCCTGTGCAGGCCCTCGCTCGAGGTCAGTGCGCCCTCATTCTTTCTGGCATAATTGAGATAGAGAAGCGCGATTACAATTACTACAACAATCCCGAGGACAATCCATACCGCGTTCCTGCCGATTGCGTTTGTGAATTTGATTGTGGAAATCCCTGTTGAAAGGTCAGCATAGAGCGTTGCGGCGTTCTCCGCAAGCGCTTTCGCTGCCGCATAATCCTTTGCTGCAAGCAATACCTTTGCCTTTGCCAGATTCGCATCAGCCCACTGCTTTTTTAGTGCAAGTTCGTCAGGAAGCTCAATTTCAAGTGCCTGCAGCTCTTCAACCAGGCCCTCAACCGCTGCCTTCCCGGAATCTGCGTCTGAAATCTCATTCTCTGTGCTGGATTTTTCTGAGGGCGCATTCTTTACGCTTACTTTAGCAGTCTGCGAGTCTGTCGCATTTCCCGCATTGTCGCTTGCGATTGCCTTTACTTCATAAGCCCCGTTATTCACATCCGTTGTGTCCCATTCGGCGGAATATGAATTTCCTGAAGCAACAGCGATTGCTATATTGGTCCAGTTGCTTGCCCCGCTTGCCCTGTAATAGAAAGTAACCTGCTTTATCCCCGAAACAATAAGAGTTCCTTTGTCAGTTGCAGTTGCAAGCAGGTTCGCATCGCCTTCTAATTCTGCGTTATTCAATGGCGCGAGCAGATTCACATCGGGCTTTGCCGTATCAACCTCGAAATTCTGCGTAACATCATAATTTCCCCCGGAAGCGTCTGTTGCTGTAACCCTTGCGGTTGCAATTCCGTCTTCCCCCTCATCAACCGTGTAGGAAGCGGAAAAGCTTGCCCCGCTCTTCCCTGAAGCAACAGTCTCATAATCCTTGCCATAGGTTTTAACCTGCAGCGTTGCGTTCTGCATATTTCCGCCGCCTGCGGAAACAGTTATTGCTACTGCGCCGGCCTTTGCGTATTTCGGAACAGTGATTGTAATTGCAATTCCTCCCGGGGCTTTTGCAGTTGCGCTGGCCTCGGAGGAAAGCGAACTTAAATTGCCCGCATTGTCCTTTGCCTTTATTTTATAGTAATAAACCGTGCCCGCACTCAAATTTGAAGCCGCATCAGTGTAGGAAGTTGAAGTGGCGGTTGCAATTGCCGTGCCAACAGAAAATGCCGAGGAAGTTCCTCTGTAAATTTCATATCCATATATTCCGCTTCCCCCTGTGTCAGAGGCAGCGCTCCATGAAAGCGCTATCGCGCCATCAGCATTTGCGCTTGCGCTCAGGTCTGCAGGAATTGCAGGCGCGGCCTTGTCAATATTTATGGTAAAATGCGCAACACTTCCCCAGGAGCTTCCATTTGTTGCCTTTATGTGGAAATACCATGTTCCATCCGCATAGTCCGTATAGCTTGCGGTAAGTACATTGCCGTCAGATGTGTTGCCCGGATCTGTGCCTGAATTTGAATCAATGCTCCAGGAATAATTTGTTGCCCCGCTTACCGCGCCCCAGGAAACTGTAATGTCATCGGCGCTATACCATGCGCTTGTGCTTGGGTGCGTTGAAGAAGAAACACTTGGCGCTGAAAGCGTGCCTGCCGCTGTAGGGATTGCACGGCTTGTTGATGAGGATGCAGCGCTGTTGTTGTCAGAATAGTCAAATGCAATTATCCTGTACCAGTAATTGTAATCAGCAATCACATTTGTGTCGGAATAAGTTGTAGAGCCTGTCCTGCCTATGTGGGCTTGGGAATTTGTGTCAAATGCCAATTGATAGGGATTTGCAATTGCCCCGCCAATTCTATATATCCTATAGCCATTGACATCGCTTTCAAGGTTTGCAACCCAGTCAAGCTTTATTGTCAGTGCAGAGGGATATGTTATTGTAGGAGTAGCGGGCGTGCCCGGCGCTGTTTGGTCAAGCCTTGCAAATATCGCATCCTTCTGCGCCAAATTTCCTGCAAGATCGCTTGCAAAAACAGCAACATTGAAATCGCCCGTCTTGTTCAATTTATTCTCATCATAGCTGCAGGAGTATCTGTTCTTGTCAGCATAAATGTTTGCGCAGCCCGTGGAGAAATTGAAATCAGTTGAGCGCGCGCCATTTATGTCAACATGAATGCTGTTTAGATTTATGTCAGTTAAGGAATTATTTATGTCAAATTTTATTGTTTGCGTGGTTGAAGTAGTCACTGTTATGGTCGGAGCAACGCCATCCCTTGCAACGTATGCCCTTCTATTTAAATCAGAATTGCCCAAATTGTCAACAGAATTGAAATCAATTGTGTAATTGCCATCAACAGTGATGTTTATTGTCGTGCCTGCTACCGGCGCTGCGCCGTTCAGGGAATAAAGCGTTGTTGCACATCCTGAATTTGCGCTTGCAGGATAATCCGCGCATGTAAGAGTAACTGTAAAGCTTGAGCCTGAAATATAATAATTCTTGTCAGAGGTTGTAATAGGCCCTGTCCTGTCGTAAATAATGGTGTCGGTTGCTGAGGCTATATTATTTATATTCTGATTTATATCCACCATTTCAGCGCGCACTGTTACTGTTCCCTGAGAAGTGCTTGCGCAACCATTTACATCAGAAACAACATTCAAATCATCAATTCTTACATAGGTTGGGATTGGCGGCAGCGGAACCCATGTGCCGGAGCATGAAGTGCCGCAGCAATACCTTACATAGTTGGCATCGCCAGTTCCTGAAATATTCAAATCAATAAGGGGATTTGATGTGTAAACTCCAGAAATTATGTTGAAATCCGGAATAGTCGGTGTTGCCGCGCCCGCATATGCCAATGCAAGCAGAATAAGCAATACTACTCCTAAAACTTTAACTCCCACAAATACACCCCGAACTCTTATATAGATATACTAACTGCTTAAAAAAGATTTCGGCTTTTTAAATCAACAAGATGGCGCCTGACAATATTATTTACTTGATTATTATAACCATACTGCCCTGGATTGAGCTGAGGGGCGGCATTCCCCTCGGAATTCTGGTCTATGGGATGGATCCCTTGCTTGTTTTTGCAATTTGCGTAATCGCAAACATCCTGCTTGTAATTCCAACATTCATAGCCCTGCATTTTGTGTTTGGATGGCTGAACACAAAGAAATGGGCTGCAAAGCCATTGCAGAAATTGCATGCCAAATCAAAAAAATACATTGAAAAATACGGATTCCTCGGGCTGATGGTTCTTGTTGCTGTTCCGCTCCCAGGAACGGGCGCTTATTCGGGGAGCTTAGTTGCCTATCTGCTCAACATCCCGAAAAAGCGCGCATTCATTGCAATCGCGCTGGGGGTGTTAATTGCAGGGATTATTGTGACCGCGGCTTCAATAGGGCTGCTGCCCTTTGTTAAAGCAATTTTCGGGATATAAAATCATATCCACTTCTTTCTCCTGAAATAGAGGAGCATTATTCCCGCAACAACAGCCATGAGTGCAAGCACCCCATAATACCCGTAGCGCCATTCAAGTTCCGGCAAAAACCTGAAATTCATGCCGTAAATTCCCGCAATCAAGGTCAGGGGCATCATTATTGTCGCGATTATTGTAAGGACTTTCATTATTTCATTCATCTTGTTGCTTACAACCGAAAGGTATGCCTCAAGCGCGCCTGTTGCGATTTCCCTCTGCGTATCAATTATGCCTATCAGCCTTATCATCCTGTCATAAACATCCCTGAAGTATATGGAGGTTTCCTTGCCCAGGAACGGGAACTCCCTCCTTGCGAGCATATTCACTATTTCAGCCTGCGGCGCGATTGTCATGTAGAGGCTGAGGCTCGCCTTCTTCATCCTGAAGAGCTCATTCACAACAATGGGCTTCGGCTCCCTGAATATTGTGTTTTCGATTTTTGCCATCTTCTCATCATAGCGCTCAAGGACGGCAAAATAATTGTCCACTAATTTGTCAAGTATGCTGTAAATGAGGAAGTCTGCTCCCTTGTCAAAAAGCGAGGGATTCTTCTTGTAGGTTTCAATTGTGTATTCTATCGCATTGAGCCGCTTGTAGTGGGTCGTTATCACAAAATTCTTTCCGAGGAAAATGTCAAGCTCGTTCAGCTGCAAAGCCGCATCAAATTCAAGCTCGTGTATCACAAGGAACAAATGTTCCGGATATGTCTCGAATTTCGGCCTCTGGTTCCTTGTTACCGCGTCTTCAACGGCAAGCTTGTGCAAATTGAATTTCTTCGCGATATTTATGAAATCCCCGTATCCTGGATTCTCAATGTCAATCCAGACAAAGCCGCATGTTTTCAGCGCCTTGTCAAGCTCCTCCGGCCTTATCCCTGAAAGCGCATTGTCGCCCTTGCACATTATTGCGCGCAGCATCCAACATTAAACGCAAAGCGCATATTTAAATTTATTGATGGCGCTAATTAATCTGAGAGCAATGGCTGAGAGGCTTAAAAGCAAGGGCGCAAACCTGCTGAAACGCAGGAAGCGCAGGCTGCAGAGATTCCCAACACCCTTCGTTGATGAGTTCCCGGAAAGGATTGTTTAGGCGCATGGGAATTCCTGAAACTCAGCGGAGCGGGATAATTTTCAAATGGCGCAGCCTGCAGGAGGGCTGTTATTATGTAGCAGTTTTAAATCCCTGCAACAATTTTCTCAAGGTTTTTGTCCATTGATTTCAGGGTTTTTGAAACGCTTCCATACTTTTTGTCAAGAGAGCCAAAATTGCCATCTATCTTTGCGCCAAGGGATTTGAAGTTCTTGTCTGTCTTGCCAAATCCCTTTTTGGTTTCTTCCCCAAGTGATTTAAAGCCATTCTCGGTCTTATCCTCAAGGGATTTAAAATTCCTATCCATCCTATCAAATCCTCTCCTTGTCTCTCCGCTTAACTCCTTAAAATTCCCATCAGTCTTATCAAATCCTTTTTTTGTCTCTCCAGTAAGTGTTTTGAGATTTCCATCAATCTGCTTAAGGAGCAGCACACCCTCATCAAGCCTCTCCTGAAGCTCATTGCCCTTGCTTACAACCTCAAATTCCCTGTCCCTGAACTCGCCGCCATATGGCATTTCCTTTGCAATAATTTTGCCTATCTTTGCTGCAGTTCTTGCCCTATCTTCCTCATTCGGGTTTGCAAGGCGCTGCAGAAATTTTCTGATTTTCTGGTTTGAGCCTTCAAGTATGATCAGTACATCCTCATCATAGTTCCGGAGGTTTTCGGCCTTTCCATGCAGCCCATATCCCTTTGCCAGGAATTTTACAAACTGCCTGAAAGCAACCTTCTGCACATCTCCCTTTACAATTATTTCAAAGCGCTTCAACATTTAGATTCGCCTACCTGTATTTTTTCCCAGCCAATAGCAGCTTTGCTAAGTTGCTGCTGCAAATTTTTTTATTTCCCTTGCAAGCTCCGCAGGCAGTTTCGCGATGTTTTCAGAAATCTTTTTCTGATAGCTGAAAATATTCTTCTGGTATTTGATTGTGTCAAGCTGATATCTTATGCCCTTTGAGAGCTGCTCAAAAATCAGCTTATTCCCCTGCTTTAAAATCACTATATCCCTTAATTTTCCTTTGGCGAACGTCAAGCCGCTTATGACATCAACCCTCGCAGCCCTTGGCTTGTTTATGTAATGGCTGTTTCCTCCCCTCTCTGTCAGAAACGCATAAAAGCCCGTTATGTCCTTTTTTGCCCCGCTGACTTCAACGCTTACTATGTTCCTGTTCAGCTCGTTTCTTGCAATCACATCCACATTGTAATTTATGGAAAGCTCCTGCAAATATGGCCTATAGCCGACTTCCTGCACCCTTTCGCCCTGAATTACAAATATGCCCCTCATGCCAATATTATATGCAACAAACCACTATTTAAGCATTTCTATTTTTACGTTCTTTGCCGATATTAAGAAGAAGCAACAGCGGAGCAGGGGATGCACAAAAACTGCGATTTTAAATAAAAATGTTGTTATGTAGCACTTATGCGGTTTTTGCTCAGAAATTAATCCGCCAGTTCAAAATAAATCCTTCTGTTCTCTGCGCCCTTGTTGTCAAGCCTTGTGATTTTTATTTTCCCTATTTCCTTTGTATTGCGCACGTGTGTGCCCCCGTCCGCCTGCCTGTCATAATCACCAATGCTTATAACCCTGAAATCGGAAATTACTTTCGGAAACAAATCCCTCAATCTAAAAATCTCTGGAATTTTCATCGCCTCTTCCCTTGCAATATAAGAGATTGTAATTGGCATAGCGCTCCCGACAATTTCATTCGCCTTCTCCTCAAATCCCTGCAGCAAATTCCTGTCAAAATCCTTCACATTATAATCCATCCTGCTCTCCCCAAATCCAAGCTGATTCCCTGTTATGAGCGAGCCAATTTCGCGATATATAACAGCGGCAAGCACATGCGCTGCCGAATGCATTCTCATCATAGCATAGCGCCTTTCCCAGTCTATTGCCCCGCTAATCTGCATGCCCGCCTGCAGCCCTTCAAAAGAATCCAGCTCATGCAGTACTTTCCCGGAATTTTTCTCAACGCTTTTTACCGCATATTCTTTCCCATTTGCAATTATTTTTCCTATATCGCCCAGCTGCCCGCCGCCTCTCGGATAAAAAGCAGTTTTGTCCAGCTCAATTTTATTTTCAGCAACAGAAGCTATGTTTGCGGAAAACTCCTTCAGATAGGAATCATCCAGATAAAGCAGTTCTGTCATAAGAATCCAATTGCAATTATTGAATTACGGCTCTCTTAATGTCCCCGGGGCATCTGCACTTTCTTTCCATTTCAATTTTAGGAATCACATTCACAAAAAGTTTCTTCACGTTCTCGGCATTCTGCCTGAAAATGCGCATTACGCCTTCAATATCAACAGCCCGCTCCGCCTCCTTCCAGCAGTCATAATCGGTCGCCATTGCAACCGCCTGATAGCAGATTCCCAATTCACGCGCCAGCACAACTTCCGGAACAGTGCTCATATTTATTACATCTGCTCCCCAGAGCCGAAACATATGGCTTTCAGCCCTTGTTGAAAAGCGCGGGCCTTCAATTGTAATGACTGTCCCTCGGGGATGGAAATCCAATTTCAGTTCCTTCGCGCATTCAATAAGGATTTTGCGCAAATCAATGCAGAATGGCTCGTCCATAGGGATATGGCACACCTTGTCCTTGTCATAAAATGTCGGAATGCGATGCTTCGTATGGTCTATAAACTGATCCGGAAAAACCAGATTCCCGGGCTTTATTCCCTCGCGCAAACTTCCACAAGCCGTTGATGCAAGAACAACATTGCAGCCGAGTTTTTTCAGCGCCCATAAATTCGCGCGGAACGGAACCTTGCTGGGGGGAATTGTGTGCTTCTTCCCGTGCCTTGCAAGAATTGCAACATCAATGCCTGAAATCCTTCCAAGCGTTATTGGCGAGCTTGTTTTCCCGTAAGGGGTTTTTACATTCTTCCCCCTCGGATTCCTGAGGATTTTCGGATCCTCCAGCCCCGAGCCGCCGATTATTCCGATCATTCTACTCACTCATTTTATTGAAGGAAATGTTTTTATAACAAGTCACTTACCTTACCTAGACTTGTAAACTCTTACAAGCCTGAGTCGAGTAAGCTCATTAATATCTGA